>NZ_LYVF01000166.1 GCF_001655685.1 Desulfotomaculum copahuensis | reverse complement strand
GCCAGGATGTCGTCCTTTTTGCCGGTGTCCAGCCACCAGCCGTCCAGCACCCGCGCCTGCACCCGGCAGCCGGAGGTGAGCATCTCCTGGATGGCGTCGGTAATCTCCAGTTCACCCCGCCAGGAAGGCTTGATGCGGTCGATGGCCGCGTGTACCGCCGGGCCGAATAAATAAATGCCCACCAGCGCCAGGTCGCTGGGCGGCTCCTTGGGCTTTTCCACCAAACGCAGCACCTGCCGGTCCGGCCCGAGCACGGCCACACCGAACTGACGGGGGTCCTTTACTTTTTTCAACTGAATGATTGCCTCGCTGCCGCCGGCGGCAAAGCTTTTCACCAGTTCGTCCACCCCGCCCTGCACCAGGTTGTCCCCCAGAAACATAAGAAAAGGCGAATCGCCCAAGAATCCCCGGGCGGTCTTCACGGCGTGGGCCAGACCGGCCGGTTTATCTTGTGGTATGTAAGTAATCGCCGCCCCCCAGCGGGAACCGTCCCCCAGCGCCTGGCGCACACTGTCGCCCGTTTCCGGGGAGATGATCACGCCTATGTCCTTGATGCCGGCGGCGCTGATCTGCTCCATGACGAAGTAGATGATCGGCTTGTTGGCCACCGGGATCAGCTGCTTGGCGGTGGTATAAGTCAACGGCCGCAGGCGCGTACCCCGCCCGCCGGCCAGGATTAAGGCTTTCAAAAGTGATCGCTCCTTTTGGTTACAGCTATGCAAGTTTACGGATCAGCCGCGCCGGATTTCCACCGTAAAGGCCATTGGGTGCGCAATCTTTAGTGACCACTGCGTTCTTTTGAAACCGCTCATACTTTAAAACTTTTCCTCCCCGTACCACTTCTTTGCAAACTCCCGGTATTCCCCGCTTTTCACCCTCTCCCACCACGGCCGGTTGTCCACGTACCAGCGCACAGTGCGCTCCAGGCACTCGTCAAATGATGCGGCCGGGCGCCAGCCCAGCTCCTTTTCTATTTTGGCCGGCTCGATGGCGTAGCGCCGGTCGTGGCCGGGGCGGTCCTTGACAAAGGTGAGCAGGTCTTCCGGTTTGTCCAGGATGCGCAGGATGGAACGGGCCAGGTCCAGGTTGGATCTCTCCTGCCGGGCGCCGATGTTGTACACTTCCCCCGGCCGGCCGCCGGTCAGGATTAGGTCCAGGGCGCGGCAGTGGTCCTCCACATAGATCCAGTCCCGTACATTAAGGCCGTCACCGTAAATGGGCACCGGTTTATCCGCCAGGACATTGGTGATGATGGTGGGAATGAATTTCTCGGGAAACTGGTAGGGACCATAGTTGTTGGAACAGCGGCTGATCACCACCGGCAGGCCGTGGGTGCGGTGGTAGGCCCGGGCCAGCAGATCCGCCGACGCCTTGCTGGCCGAATAGGGACTGCTGGGGTCCAGCGGCGTTTCCTCCATAAAGGGCGGGTCACTAAACCCCAGCGACCCGTAAACCTCATCAGTGGACACCTGCAAAAACTTCCGCACCCCGTGCCGCCGGGCGGCATCCAAGAACACCTGGGTGCCTTTGATGTTGGCATCAATAAAAGGCGCGGCGTCCATAATGCTGCGGTCCACATGCGATTCGGCAGCCAAATTGGCCACCAGGTCGAAGCGGTAATCGGAAAACAGCCGCTCCACCAGGACGGCACCGGCAATGTCACCGTGGATGAAGTGGTAACGGGGATGGCCGGCCACATCCTTTAGATTCTCCAGATTGCCGGCGTAGGTGAGCTTATCCAGGTTGAAAATCTCCCAGTCCGGATGCGCTTTTAACAGATAATGCACGAAATTGGAGCCGATAAACCCGGCTCCGCCGGTAAGTAAAAGTTTCAATGTGTTCCCTCCCCTTTAAAGCCGCCAATGATAACTTCTGATCTTAAAGCTCTTCGCAAAACAAGTTTTTCAAATCAATTACCACACCTGCTTTTATCAATAGATCCAAACCCAACAAACCATTAATGTTGCCTTCCTGATCTACTAATATTTTTTACCGTTTTCTTTTTGCCCCGGCATAAGACATCTAGCGAAGTAAATAGCAGACCATCATGGAAATCTATCTTCATGGTTTTAAATTACAGCAAATTATACCATATTTCATCAATTGAAAAATCATCTTTGTTAAATATGCTATTTGCCCTACCGGTTCTGCGTCCGCCAGTCAAAGCCGATGGCCGGGTCGTCCCAGGGGATGCGCTTTTCGTCCGGCTGCTGCCGGTCGTAGGACAGCGTGGTAAAATAGACGATCACCGCCGGTTCACTGCCCAGCACCCGGTAACCGTGAGCCACTCCTTTAGGGATCACCAACAGGATAGGGTTGTCCTCACCCATGTAAAAGACATTGGTTTCCCCTTTGGTGGGCGAATCCTCCCGCAGATCATACAGCACCACCTGGGCGCTGCCCACTGGGAAAAACCACAGGTCGTCCTGCTTTTCGTGGTAGTGAAAGGCCTTGATCACACCGGGGTAGGTCTTGGACATGGAAGCCTGGCCGAAGCGGGACAAAAGATTGTCGTCATCCCGCAGAATTTCCATGAAAAACCCCCGGTCGTCGCAGTGGCGGACGAGGTGTTTGACGTAAATGCCGTGAATCAATGATGGTCACCAGCTTTTCAATTATTTTTATTTGCCCAAGTTTCTTAAGCAAAATAGGCAAATGACAACGCTTAATCTTACATATCAATCGTCTTCAATTAAAAATAATAAACCCATTAAATCACTCTCATAATCCGCTCAATGCACTCCTCAACATCCATCCGCTCCGTATCGACCAGCACCTCCGGGCATCCGGGCTCCTCGTAGGGGTCCTGCAGGCCGGTGAGATCGGTTATCTCCCCGCGCAGCGCCTTTTTGTACAGTCCCTTGGGGTCGCGGCGAATACATTCGTTCAACGAGCATTTCACCCACACCTCAACGAAACGCGGCAGCCGGTCGCGGGCCAGTTCACGGATATGCCGGTAGGGGGAAATCACCGGCACGAGCACCGTCACGCCGTGCCGGGAAAGCAGCCCGGCCAGGTAGATCAGCCGCCGGTTATGCTCCTCCCGCTCATTCTTGGAATAACCCAGTTCCGGGCTGAGGGCCGCCCGCACTTCGTCGCCATCCAGGATTTCCACCCGGCGCCCCTGCGCGCGCAGGGTATCCGCCAGCATCTGTGCCAGCGTGCTTTTGCCAGCGCCGGACAGGCCGGTGAACCAGAGCACCGGGGCAGAAACATCCGTCGGACAAACAACGCCGGAAGGATTGTCAACGCTGACGCCGGGGGAACAAACACCGCCGGATGGATTGTCCCCCCAATCGCCAGACCGGCTTTCCCCGCAAAGGCCTTGCCGATGGGCAACGGCGGCAAAACTTCCGCCACCGGCGCAGGGCGCTAAATCACCGGTCTCCTTTACTGTACCGGAGCAGCACGCCGCAGAAAAACCATCATCCGCCTGCCTGCACCCATCGTCTTCCCGCTCCGTGCCGCCCGCGGCGGGGCCGCAACTTACACCGGCCGCACCGGTGCTACTCTCCGCGTCATCATAACCGGTCGCATCCCCATAATAAGCGCCTGCATCACCCCGGCCTTTTCCGCCTTCCGCGCAGTCCGGCAAAGCCACCCGGCCGTCCGCATCCGAGGCGCAGCAATCCTCAAATCGCAGACCGTTGCCGCCATCGACAAAACCAGGCAAAATCACCCGCCCGCCCATCCCGGCCGGCTCCGGCAGTCCCAGCAGTTCCAGGACCGTCGGGGCAACGTCCCTGATTTCCGCTCCCACCACCCGCCGGCCCTGCTTGTGCCGCGGATCCCACAAGATGAAAATACCCTTGTAATCATGCACGGCGTCGTCCGGGCCGGTATCGTTACCGGCCAGGTACAGCCCGCCGTGGCCGACAGTGCCCGCCGAACGCCAATATAAATCATCAAAATAAACCATCAAATCCGGCGGGTCCCCGTTGGTTTCCCGGTACAGTTCCTCCGGGCGGTATACTTTGGTCTCCATTGGCCGACCGGCCGGATCACGGACAGACAGCAACTTTTGCGTCAAAACCTCCCTTTCCCGCTCGAAATCATCCGGCTCAATAACACCCTGCGCTTCCCGGCCGCGCAAATTAAAGAAAATGCGCGCGTAATAGCCGCCCCAGCCCCAGGCCCGGGTACGCGACCAATCCACCGCCAGCCTGTCCAGATTGGATACCCCGATCGGTTCTTCCTTCAACACCAGGTAACCTTCTTTAATCAACCATTCGTTAATGCAAAAAGCGCCGCGCATCCCTTTCGCGCCGTGGTCGGAAACCACCAGCACCACGGTATCCCGGCCGGCGGCCTCGAGCAGGCCGCCGATCTGCCCGTCAACGTAACGGTAATAATCCCGGATCGCGTTTTCATATTTGCTGCCCGGCCGGTAACCGTGATGCCCGCGGTCCATATACTTCCAGAAGGCGTGCTGAATGCGGTCGGTGCCGATTTCCACAAACGCGGCCAATTCCCAAGCGCCGCCGGACAGCAGATGCCTCATTACCTTGAACCGCCGCTCCGTCATGGTATAAAGGTTCTCCAGCAGGGCATCCCTGTCCTCCGTCCGGAATGGCACGTCAAACATATACTCGCCCACCAGCGCTTCAATTTCCCCGGCCAGCGCCCGGGGATAGGTGTACGGCCGGTCCACGCCGGGCGTGATGAAACAGGAAACCAGCCTTCCGTTCACCGGCCGCACCGGATAGGACGGCGGCACACCCACCAGGCACACCCGGCGGCCGGCCCGCCCGGCCACGTCCCAGACGGCGGGCGCCTTTATGGAATTGGCGCTGGCAATCCAGCCGTCGTGGTAGGAAAAGCCCTTCCGGTGGCGGAAGCCGTACAACCCCAATTCTCCCGGATCGCGTCCGGTGAACATCACCTGCCAGGCCGGGATGGTGATCGGCGGATGGGTACTGGTCAACTCCCCCCAAATCCCCTCATCCATCAAACGGCTTATGTTCGGCAGTTCTGCTTTGAAATCCCGGAAAACCAGGCGCGGCGGCGCGGAATCCAGGCCGACGACCAGCACTTTGTCCGGCAAAATGTTCCAGCCCCCTCACTTCACATCATATTGGTATTAATCAAGATAACCGAGGGAACGCAATCTTTCTTTTACCACTTCCTCGTCGTCCCCGGCAAGCTCCTGCTCCGCATCGTCAAACACCACTTCCCGCAAAACAAAGGCAACATATTCGTCCACTGACGCAAAACCGGTTTCCTTGATTCTTTTCTCGATCTCACGGAAAAGCTCAGCCGGTATCTTCACACTTGCCCACTCATGATCAGTCAAATTTATCTCCTCCCGTGCCGGTTATTACAAAGGAATTTACCCCATCCCAGCGAAATATAGATAAAAAATGCAAAAGGCTGGAAAAATAATTGCCGGACATCATCCAGGAAGCACTGACCAAAACAACCAAAGGTACCTTTTTAGTGCTCTGCGGCGGTGCATGCGGCGCGCTGTTCGCCTTCGCCGCCAGAATGCTGCTGGTGCGCCATATCAGCACCAGCGACTACGGCCTGTACTCGCTGGCGCTGGCCGCAACCAGCATCTTGTCCACACTGGCCCTGGCCGGCCTGCCCGAAGGCGTGCCGCGGCTGATCGCCTATTACCGGAACCGGGACGAATCCCGGGTCGGATCCCTTACGGGCTTCGCCGTCTTATTTTCCTTAGCCGCCGGCATTGCAGCAGCGGCCGCCGGGATAGCCGCGGCCGGCTTTATAGCCCGCCATCTTTTCCACGACCCGCAGCTGGCCGCGCCGCTGCGCATTTTATGCCTCTCCCTGCCCGCACTGAACTGGCTGGGCATCATTCCCGCCGTCTACCGCGGCTTCGGCCGGGCCGACGTCAAGGCCATCTTCCAGGACGGCCTGCGCAACATCCTGTACCTGCTGGCACTCGCCTTCCCGGCGCTGCTCGGACTCGGATTCAACGCCTACCTTTACGCCTATCCGCTTTCTTTGATTGTCACTGCGGCTGGAGCCGCGCTTTTTTTCGCCCGCCGGCCGCCGGAGCAGACAGCCGGCCCCATCCCGCGGCAGTACCGGTTGGCGGCCGGGGAAGCGCTCGGCTTTTCCCTGCCCCTTTTCGGCACCGGCCTTTCTTTTCTGATCATTAACTGGATGGACACACTGCTGCTCGGCTATTATAAAAACGCCGCCACCGTCGGCCTGTACGGCGCCGCCCAGCCGCCGGCCAGCCTGCTCCAGTTTTTTCTGGGCGCCGCCGTCTTCATCTACATGCCCGTAGCCGCACAGCTCTATTCCCATTCGGCCACGGATGAACTGAGACGCACCTACGCCCTGCTCACCAAGTGGATTTTTTCCGCTACCATCCCCTTCCTGCTGGTCATGCTCATCTTCGCCGAAGCGCTGATCAACACACTCTTCGGACCGGCCTACCTGCCGGCCGCCCCGGCCCTGCGGATCCTGGCCCTGGGCATGCTCGTCCACACCCTGCTCGGTCCGAACGGCGCCGCCCTGGTGGCCCTGGGCCGACCCAGGCTCAGCTTCATGGACGACGCCATCGCCGCCGTGCTCAACCTGCTCCTCAACCTGGCCCTGATCCCCCGCTGGGGCCTGACCGGGGCGGCCACGGCATCAGCGTCCGCGCTGGCCGTCACCAATGTGCTGCGCTCCTGGCAATTGTACGCACTGATCAAAATAAATCCATTCACAAAGACCCTGGTGAAGTCGGCCGTTCTTTCCCTCATAGTACTATCGGCGGCCGGCTTGTTCGCCCGCCGGATAAACTTAATTAGCATCGCATTCCCGGTTATTTTAATCTTTATATCGCCATTGTTGCAAATAATGATCATGAAAATAACTAAATCGATTGATTATGAAGAAAGGGATATTATCAATTTATTAACCGGCCGGCTGCACAGAAATGTCGAAAGGCCTTAAATTAAACCTGCCGCCTTCAACCGGCGCACTTTCCCACTGATCATTCCTCTTTCCCGTACTTTCCCTCTTTTGATTAGATTATTATAAAATGACAGCAATTCGGCTTTTAGTTCCCTGGCAATCTGGTGGTGACGATCCATTACATTACATTCTTCAGCCGGGTCGTCCGCCAGGTTGTACAACTCTTCAACTCCACCGTGAATAAAGCCGCAATACCTGCACGTGGCCCTGTCTTCGGATGGCGAATATATATATTTCCATTCTCCGGTCCTGATAGCGTATTTTTCTTCGGTGTACATCTCCTCCGCCACGACGAAGGAGCGCGTGCCGTTCGCACGGCCATTCAGAAGAGGTAAGAATGATACACCGTCAAAATGCGTCTTGTCACAAGACACCCCAAGCATTTGCATGACGGTTGGCGCCAAATCAATATGCTGAACGAAACCAGAAATCCTGGCGCTTTTATTAAAACCACCGCCGGACATGATCAGCGGGACACGAATCGTAGAATCGTATAAACCGTGGTGATCAAAATATATGCCGTGCTCGCCCAGGCTTTCACCGTGATCGGCTGTAACAATAACTAAAGTATTATCCAGCTTGCCGGCGGCCCGCAGGCAATCAAGCAACCTGCCAACGGCTCCGTCGACATATTTTACAGCTTCGTCATAAATGGCTTGAATATCCACCACATTTTTTGCACCCGGAAAACAATTAACCAAATAGGACTTCCATTTTTCATTTTTGATGCTTTCAAACATTTCTTCCAAGCATTCTGTTCTGTTGCACAAGAACAATTTCCTCAATATACCACCCGGCGCGTAATAAGGGGTATGGGTGTCCCAATAATGAACAAACAGAAAAAACGGCTCATTGGTCCCATTTATAGCCTCAACCGCTTCTTTTGTAACGCTGGCCGCAGTTTGTATGTATTTAAGAAGTCCAAACTGCTCACATAACCTTTTAGCTATATCAACGTACTTGTGGGGCAGCGCTTCGATAAAATTAGCAAGCAACCGCGTTGGCTGATCTTTCTTACAGCTTCCTTTCCAGTAATGGTCAAACCCCATTCTGTGCCATCGACCCAACCAGTCTATACCAATCGTTTTATAGCCGTTTGCCTTTAAAATTTCAGGCAGCCATAAATTATTTTTGCGGTAAAAACCGCGCAACTCCTCACCGGTAATCCTGTTGCCGTGGTTTCTAATTCCGTTACTAACCGGGTAGCGACCGGAAAACATCGTCGTAAAAGAAGGATCAGTACAATTGGAACAGGTATATGCCTGCTCAAATAAAGTTCCAGCCCCGGCCAGTGCATCAATGTATGGAGATGTTTTTTTGTGGTATCCATAACAACCCAGTCGGTCCCGTCGCAAAGCATCAACTACAATAATAACCAAATTTTTTATACTCATTAACACAGCTCCATTTAAGCAATTTATTGTTTACTAAAACAAAGAGGAAATATAACATTAAAAAACAACCTTTTTCCTTTCCAGCAAATGATTCATTTTTTTCTTAAATAGAAAGCCGCTTGATCCCCTCTCATTTCTGAATTTAATATATTCGCTTTTTTAATAAATTTCCTAATATCAGCCATTGTAAATAGTGAATTTGATGGGTTAACACAATATGATCTATTAGAAATCAATGGGATATCATTTAAATATTGCTCACTTCCCCAAAACTGAAAAGCTGTTGAATCATATGTGACTTTAGTCAAAATGAAGCCTGATATTTCGGCAAGCCATTTAATGCTATCGATTGAATGAAGATAAAAATGCCTTGGAGCATCAAGCTGAACCCAATTTACACCGTAATGCTCCCATGCATAAGAAGAAACTGTGGGAATTCTAATTAAACAAACCCCACCCCCTTTTAACATTCCTGAAACCGTTTGCAGTGTCATAATAGGATCGACAATGTGTTCAAATGAATGATGAAACATTATTAGATCAAACTTGCCAGCAACGTTTTCAATATCATAAATATCTCTTTTAAGAACACTCACATCATTGTCATACTTAATATCCTTTTTAATATAAGGATCTATCCCTAATAAGTTCAAAAAACCAATATCCTTAAGATCTTTCAGTAATAAACCATTTCCACAACCCACGTCCATTATGAATGATTTTATGTTTAAATCAAGTTCATATAAACTTCGCATGTTTGTATATGGATATTTTGCATAAATCAATTTACCTAAAAACCCCTTATTAAAAACAGCATAATAATTCCTTAATCTCCTGGCTTTATTGGCAAGCATACCAAAGCTTATATCATTATAGCTATAATAATCAGGTGGATAGTATTTTGACATGTCGAACGGTACTTCGGCTATTTGTAAACAACCACATTTAGGACACTGAAAATATGAAAAGGTATCTTTATAACCAAACATCATTTCTTGAACATTAAAAAGTGAACTTTTCTCGACGAAATTATCACAAATTTTGCATTTCATTTTTTCACACTTTCCATTGACTATAACCTTTGCCTCCGAATCTATTCCTTCATTATTGATGCTCATTCAAGCCCTCCAAAGTCCTTTTGCTTCGAAAAATTGAACTTAACCAGGCGCGCTCCCCCTCATCCAAAGCCAGCATCCAGCCGGCAGCCAGGAAAGCCGCCAATCCCCCAACCACTGCCGTCAATTGCCAGATAAAAACTCCCGCTCCACCAGCGTAAAAAGCCAAAGCGATCAATAAAAGCACGGCGCCGCCCAACTTGAAAAATACCCGCCCATCCACCCGGCAGGCAAACAACCGGCCGGAAGCAATCATCAATAATACGGCGTCCAAGGTCACCCGCATAGTCCAAGCCACCGCGGCGCCTTCAATGCCGGATCGGTGCAGGACAAACCAGAGCAGTCCGACATAAAGCGGCAGTTCGATTAAATGAAACTTGGCGGAAACGTCCGGCCGTCCGGCTCCCTGGACCAAAGCAAAGGGAATTTGAGCCAGGGAATTGATCAGCACACCGACCGCCAGAATTTGAAAAACAAGCGTACTCCTGGCCGCATAATCAGCACCCAGCCAGAGCAGCAGGATATCGCGGGCAAACAGCATGGTGACAAAAACCACCGGCCCGACAATCAAGAGCAAAAATTTCATGCTGCGGCCGTACATGTCGCTCATAACACTCCTCGATTCCCCCGCGCTCATGGCGCTGAAGGCGGGAAAAAGGCAGTTGACCAGGCTGACCGGAAAGATCCAAAGCCTAGTCACCACCTCATAAGGAGCGGTGTAGTAAGCCACGGCCGCCACGGAAAGCAGCGCGCCAATCAAAAACCGGTCCAGGTAAACCAGCACCGGACTAATAATATTGGAAACTGTAACCCAACCTCCGAAAGAAAGTAAATATTTTAACGTCTGGCGGCTGATTACCGGCCGCCTGGTTTCCGGAAAAATCTTCAGGCAAAAAAATAAATATACCAAAGCTGAAGCCGCCCCGGTCGCCCCCAACAAAGCCACCACAACTGGCAAAGTCAAACCGGCGCTTAACGCAACCAGGGGGATGACAAAATAAAGGGTGGATACCGGCAGGGCGACCAAATTAATCAGATCAAAACGCTGCCCTCCGCCCAGAATGGAACGCAGGCCGTTGCTCAAAAGCACCGGCGGCAGACTGCAGGCCAGGGCAATAAAAGTATGCCGCGCCTCGGCATGCAAGAGCGGCGGAATTTGAAAAACCCGCAGCACCAAAACAGGCACCAGCTCAAAGAGAATTAATGCCGCAACCAGACTAAGCAGCAATTGCCCGCTAAGGGCGGTCCAAATGATACTGCTCAGCCGGAACCTTTCCTTACGTTCCAGGCAGTCAGCAATAAACTTGGTGACAGCCCGGCCCAAACCGAAATCGAAAAGAGTAAAATAATTAATCAACATCCAGGCCAGGGAAAGAACACCAAAGCGATCCGGCCCCAACAGGTGCACGATCCCCGGCATGCAAAAAATGCCGGCCAATATCGGCACCGCCTGGCCGATGAAGTTAAACAGGCTGTTGCGCAACAACTGATTAGTGTGAATAGACATTCGATATAATCCCTTCAATTATTAAAAACGATTAAACAGCCGGCCCAATTTTATCCGCGATTACACATCCTGAGAGATTTGAACGCCGCATTGGCACGAAAAAACCGCTGCCATGCATGTAGCCAATGGTAATCAATCCAAGCAAAGCTGATTATTCACCATGTTCCACGAACCACACCCCATATTCTCGATCTATGCCCAAAACAACCCTCTCCCCCTTCACCACCGCCCCCGGGGCGAAGGTGATTACCGGCTCGCTGACCCGCCAGGCATTGCCGCGCCCGGAGTTGTTCCGCTCCCAGCCGGTTAATGGCTCCAGGTGGCCCTGCAGCAGTTTCTCCATGCCGACAGACGCCCGGACATGCGCCGGAATGCGCTCATCGCGAGTTAGAACAATTTCCGGGCCGTTGTCATCTTTTTCTGACCCGGGTAATTCATTCGGGGTGTGCTCCTTTAACAATTTTTCTTCCACCAGGGCAACGGCCAAATCCATCCGGCCCCAGCCATATCCCCGCTCGCCGCCCAATTGAATGCTCTGGAGGACATCGCGCCAGCCCGGCAGGCCGTCATCATCCACCCAGATGTCTCCGGCCAGGTAGACCTGCACCGGTTCATCCCCGGCCGCCGCACGGGTGAACGGGCGGATGAATTCGGTTTCGTGCAGCGTGCCCGGCTCGGCGACGTTGCCGGACTGGTTCAGGGCGGTGCTGCTTTGGGAACCCATAAAAAAGTAGTCGAAACAGGCGTCCCAGGGATAAAACAGCTGGAAACATTTACTCCCGGTTTTTATTTCACCGGCCACTGTTGCCGGCCGGCATTTCAGGCAGTTTACCACGGTCCCGTTCATGTTGGTTTTTATATCCGTACCGGCAATTTCCAGCGCCGGGCAGGTAACCTAAACGGAACTTGTCCTTCACTTTTTCGCCTATTGCACATATGCCGCGCCGCCGACACCCCGGCCACCCTGTCGGGTTAGGCAGGATGTGAGACAGTCCCACATGACCTTGCCGTGCACATAGCCCCGGGCGGTCTGCAGGTTGCCCGTGCGCGGTCCCTCTATATGCTGTGGGCTGATCAGCCGGTAAATTAGTTTGTGGTGAATCCAGGCCATTGCATTCACTCCATGCCTATCACTTTAGATCCGAAACGGTCATAATAGAGAGCCATTTGGTAGGCCATAAACAAAGCAGTCAATTTCCCCTGGGACTTCCCTGCTAACGTTTTCCATTCATCAAGACCACAACCAAGAGGATTAAAAACCTTTTATT
This sequence comes from Desulfotomaculum copahuensis, assembly GCF_001655685.1. Classification (GTDB taxonomy): domain Bacteria; phylum Bacillota; class Desulfotomaculia; order Desulfotomaculales; family Desulfovirgulaceae; genus Desulfotomaculum_G; species Desulfotomaculum_G copahuensis. Next base: position 5,269 of record NZ_LYVF01000166.1, on the reverse strand, counting down.
CCATCACCAAAAAAGCATACTGAATATAGCTTCAAAACCAATAAAGCATAGAACCGAGGATACCGATTTCCAGGAGTTAAATCTGCCAACAGAATATTATGCAAATTGTTCATTTTGGAAGTTTATTTATAATATCGTTAAACAAACTATATAATTCATTTGTTATAGCATTCCATGAATACTTTTCTTCAATTAATTTTCTTGCATTTAGACCCAACGATTTTCTTTGTTCTTCATCATTTAATAACATAATTACGCTATCAGCAAATTCATTAATAGTATTTGCCACAATTAAATCCCTTCCTGTAATAACATCTATTCCCTGTACACCGATTGAAGTAGTTACAATTGGCTTGGCCATCGCCATTGCCTCAAGCACTTTATTCTTGATACCAGTCCCGATAATCATTGGAGCAATGAAGACAGTCATTCTTGATAAATAAAGCCTAATATCGTCAACGTACCCTGTTACTACGACAGAGTTATCAGACGATAATTTTAAAATTTCCATTGCAGGGTTTCGTCCTATCAAATATAACTTTATGTCAGGAATTGCGCTCTTAATTAGTGGAAATATATGCGCATAAAAATTGCGAATGTTTTCGATTGCATGACGCCCACTCATATCAGAAACATATGCAATCGATGGAAAGATTTTTTCATCTGCTTCTATAGGCATAAAATATGATATATTTACTCCATTAGGAATTACATAACAATTAATATCAGCATTAATTTTTTTAAGCAACATTTTGTCATTTTCCGTTACCATAAGACAAGCATCAAATCTATTCAATAATTTCCTCTCATAGCTTTTCGTAAATACATAAAGAATATAATGAATGCACTTCGAAATACCCTTTGCACTACGACATAGTTGCGCATGCCATTCATGAACAGCGTCAAATGGTTGCACGACCTTTGGAATGGGAACATCCGATATATAGCTCGCCATTTGTCTAGTTGAAAAGATAAGATCAAACTCATTCATTTGAAGGATATCATAAATCCTGTGTTTCATTTCCAAAGAGTAATAGCAATCCAATATATTAAATAATATTCCCATTTTAAGGTTACTTATTAAATTGAGAAGATTGTTCTTAATTGTAAATAATATGTTTGAAAAGAAAGATCTGTCTTTATAAGGTATTGGTTTTTCGATCGAACAATACTTATTTAAATTATCAATATCATTTACACTGACTTTCGAAGAAGCAAAAGACAATACTTTAATATTACACTGATGTTCTATGAAAAGATGTTTTATAAAATGATATACCGGAAGAGTATCTGAAAAAGTTGGCGATGGAATATCATGGCTTATTATTAGTATATTCATTAGCAATCACCACATCTGATATAATATATTGGAATTGTCGGGGGGTCTTTTATACCGGTACGCTTGATTTCGTCTTCTTCTATCAGTCTTACTTCGATCCCCAGGGCAGCTTTGTCTTCCATGATTAACGCCAGATTTCAAGGGAGGAGAATATGCCGTTGCGGTACATTAAAAAAGATCTTGATGATGAATGCAGAGTTGCATGATGGCTGGTCCCTGTTTATTTTTTTGTTTTCCCTGTATAGGGGTGTCAATGTTGATCTTTTCATGTTAGTTGTATGTTAGATATGTAGATGATATTTTGTCGCTATTTATTATTCATAAACGAAAGAAAAAAATTTTCTGTCCTTCAATCAAACCCTTAAAATATGAACTTAATTTATCGGTTTCCTTTTTCACCAGAAATCCTAGCGCTTGAATCCAAAAATGAACCAACCAGAAAAAAATATAAAATGTTACCAACTGAAATGTATTAGCATTCTTTTTCATAAAAATAAATCTGTTTCTAATTAGCCAATAAATATTTTTCGACCCCTTATTTGAAGCAGCTATCTTATGCCATATCATTGAAGTAGGAACATACACAGATATATATCCCTTTCGCTTAGCCCTTATGCACCAATCACACTCCTCCCAATAAGCGAAATATTGCTGATCAAGTAGACCTATTTCTTGAATTACTTTCACTTGTAATAATATGCAAGATCCTTGAATGAAATCTACAATTTTATATTGCTCATCGTCACGCTGATCAATTGTCCTAGACATCAAATTAAAAGCTCTTCCAGTCCAGAAATCAATTTTTCCTCCTGCAGAATCAATTACGTTCTTTTGACCAAAATAGTCATAATAATATACTTTAGGTCCTGCAAAACCAGCATTTGGAAAAACAGTAAAAGCATTAATTAGCCGTTTTAAAAAGTTAGCATCTACTACCGTATCGTTATTTAGCAATAATAAATAATCTGGCTTTGATACCTTTAAAGCAAATCTTATACCAACATTATTCCCCTCAGCAAACCCAAGATTCTTTTTGCTCTTTATAATAATTAATTTGCTGTTATGAAAACATCTAAAGTCAGTCTCTTGATTTACTGCATATTTATGGTCGATATCTAATGTAGAAACATGACTTTTATTAGCCCAAGCCAAAACCTTTTCCACTGAGGAATCTTCAGATCCATTGTCTATTAGAATAACCTGGATATTTCTAAGATCGCATTTCTGAAGCGAAGTCAAGCATTCTATGGTATCCTCACACCCGTTCCAGTTTAGAATAATTACGCTAACTTTATGACTCAAGTAGCTAAACCTCCTGACTATTGATTGTAATATATTTCAATATTACCATCAAAAACTCTATTATCATTTTTCGCTAATTTTTTCATTAATAAGGATTTATCAAAACTAATGTAAGGATCTGCCATTTGCTGTCCTGCTAGTAACTTTCTTTCCCGCACATTAATTTCTCTCAAGAAGACATAAGATGATCCCTCCTGCAGCGTTTGATCATTCATAATAGTCTTAACTCTTGGAAGCATAAGACCATACAGCAGTAATCTGCCATATTCATCCGCGTATACGAGAGCACTTGGGTCCGAATAATCCGTCAACCATGTTGCCCCATAAACTTCAGACTTATAAAATCGTGGACCGTCTATATTATTATTCAATGCAACCACGTTTGGTTCATCATTAAATACCTGATAGAGCAATCCGCTATTAAATAATAAGAAAACAGCCATAAAACACGACATAGATACTGCTACTAATCGACTTAACTTACCATTATCACATGCGACCTGACGTCCTATTAATCCAGCGATATAAATCCCACCCAATATCATAAATGGTGCAAGTACAAGGGTTGTAATTTGATAAATTCTCGTAATATTTAAAGCTGCCGCAAAAAAAGGCAGGATCATTGAAAGCATTAAAATAATCATGTTGCCAGCAGAAAAAGAAAGATAATCTGCTGAGAATTTTTTACTATTGTATTTAATATGAGCAGCAAGGAATCCTATAACAATTAATAGTTGAGCAATAATGTTTAAATACCTAGTAATCTGACGTAAAGGCGACACAGTTGCAACTACGCTCTGCAAACCTTGTACATACATAGGATTAAACAATTCACCAATGCTGCTCAATATTTGCCGAAACAATTCTATAATAGTTACAAATGAGGATGAACTAGTTATGTTTATGTACCATACAAAAATAAATACTAAAAATAATAAAGCATAAGTAATATTTAAATAATACTTATTTTCATCATAAGAATTAAGAAGATATCCCTTGATTTTAATTCTTCTTATAATTTCTGTTAAGGCATATGAAAATAATAATATAAATAAATAAAGATAAGCGGTTCCATAGTGAGATACCACAAGTGACATGCCAAAAATAATGAACAACATTTTACCAGCAATTCCCTCTGGTTTTTTACTGATTAATATTAATAATAGAACAACGAAAATTTCAGCAATTTCTTGCCGCGCGAGCGTTGGCAAAATGTTGTAAAAAGGAAAAATAGTGATAACGAAAAGCGAAGAATTGAATGCAAAAATGTTGCCTAATTGCCTTCGATATACTTCATATAGCCCCATTGGTATAAATGAAGCAAGAATAGGATAAAAAATCTTATATACTATGGTTAAGGGAACTTTGCATAACACTGAAAAGATATTGGGGAGAATTACTATGCTTAGCATGGCATTAACATTATTTGCAGTATTAATGTTCCAAGAGTTACTAATCCTAACTAAATTCGAAAAATAATATTCAACATTAATATCATATCCAGTTAAATATGAAGATGGTAAAGTGTAAAAAAACAATAATGATAAAGAGATTGAAAAAATTAAAACACCAAAGTTATCATTAAAATCCTTAGATTTTAATATTATAAAGATAAAACTCAAAGAAACAAAAATCAAAAAACATTCAAGCACTCCATTTAACTTATAGAACCTTTCCAAAAGCGCACCCAATATCGATAACAGTGGAAAAATAATAAATAATATCCTTGAATATAGTGGATCACTCCTACGCGTTTCAAACATTTTGATATTTTGAATATGATAACTTTCTATATTGCCTAATCGATACTCTTTTATTAAACAAGCAATCCATAGCCCTATTATTATAGTAGATATCGTTATAAGTAATGGATAAAATGATATCGGTCGCAATAACCCAAATATTGGGTAAATTATATTTATTCCAAATCCAATAAACATTAAGAACGCAAGACTAAGGCCGACAGAATGAAGAACAATTTCGTTTATATTTAAGTCCTTAATGCCTATTAACCTAATTAACAATAAACCTGGAACAATTATTAAATAAGCAAAAGATATTAGTATTACAGCCCAAGATAAGCGATTGAAAAAATCAAATGAAGATAAACCAATAAAAACTAGCTGTGCCGAGATTGTACATATGAGAAATTTATTCATTATTTCATTTATTTTTTTACATTGTAAATATTCTAGCAAAACTTATTTCCTCCTATTAGTATTCTATTAATTGGTATAACAATCTGGTTTTTGGCATCAACTACAGCGTGGCAATTATAGGTCTGGATCACGGTAACGTCAAAGTCGCTCTTAGGCCGCAATATATAGGATACCTACCGCTTGTTGACTACTGCATATAGTATTGAAAAGGAACTTTGACGTGACCTTGAGGTCTGGATAAATGCCTTATCGGAATTCATCATTATCCTAGATTCCGGGTCGGTAAATTTTCGCTGCGTTTTACCGTCCGGCTCACCTGTCTTTTTGACGTATTTCACCAATTTTTTGTTCTTCTACATTCATCCGGTCATAGCTCATGGCTTTGTGAATTTGAATATACTTTTGACCTTACAATGCCTGTTCTTCGACTGAGCTACACTGACCATGTTGAGTGGGTAGAAGGCGCCCC
>NZ_LYVF01000165.1 GCF_001655685.1 Desulfotomaculum copahuensis | reverse complement strand
ACAAATGGGTCCACCCCAGGGTGTGATTCTCATAACTTTATCAGATAACTTAAAAAATATTGCCGAACGAATAGCAAACTTTATACCCGGAGAAAGATTGGAAGTCGGTGAAGTTGCTTCTCTATGGTACATTGCCCGTAATAAACTAATCGGTTTAGCAACTCTGGAAATATATTTATCCCAGGCGGAGGATGTTTCATTAAGAACACTGATCGATACCGGAATAAAAAAGATTGTTATTCCTCATATTGAAAAAATACAACAACTATTACATAGGGAAGGAATAGAAGAACCCAATGTGCATCGCAGGTCAAACCTTTCTCTAATTGGAAGAGATACCGGGACAGCTAAATTTATACAAGATGATGAAATTGCCATATCAATAAGAGAGACTATCAGGCTTTCGCTGCTGCAGGAATACTTCGGCATGGTTAATTCCACCCGCTCCGATATTATGGATCTTTGCACTCTTATCTATATGGAGGATTATGGTGCTTACCGTAGTTTAATAGAATTAGCCAAAAAAAGGGGCTGGTTAATTCTCTCACCCGCCATGCCATAACGACTCCGGCGGCGTCCGGGCGGAAATGGTGTCAACCGGCTGGTATTATCCCGTTGACCGCCCGGATAAACATACCCGGAATAAAAAGAGCCGGTCCTTATTGAACCGGCTCTTAGCATTCGACCCAATTTATGTCAAGCATATTTCTTCATTTCATCATATTGGTACCGGCACAATACCACCCTTTAAACCGGCAGCGGTACAATCACCGGAACAGCACCCATTTTTTCCACCGCTACCGGCACCCCGTAAACACCGGCAATGTTCTCCGGGGTTATGATTTCCATTCCCCCACAGGCAAAGGTGGTCTTATTCTTTAAAAGCAAAAATTTATCCGAAAACCGCAGGGCCAGGTTAAGATCGTGCATCACTACCACCGCAGCAATATTTTGTTCGTGCGCGGCCTTGCGGACCGTCTTTAAAACCTCCAACTGGTTTTTCAAATCCAGGTTGCTGGTCGGTTCATCCAGCAAAAGCACTCTTGGCTCCTGGGCCAGCGCCCGGGCAATGACCACTTTTTGCAGCTCGCCGCCGCTTAATTCGTCCAGATAACGTAAGGAGAACGCTTCCAAACCCAGTTGTTTTAAAACCCGCCGGACAATTTCCAGATCTTTGGCGGTGGCCTCCCATTTTATGTGCGGCTTGCGGCCCAATAACACGGCATCGAAAACTGTAAAGCGGGTGCTTTCATACTTTTGCGCTACATAACCCACTCTTTGGGCAATCTGCAACCGGTTGAGCCGGTAAAGGGCATCATCTTCAATTAAAACCGAACCTCTTTGCGGCTTCAATATTTTATTCAGGCATTTAAGCAGCGTGGATTTGCCGGCGCCGTTGTTACCCAGAATAGAAACAACCTCTCCCCTGGCTACAGCAAAATTGATTCCCCTCAAAACCGGGTGTCCATTATAACTGAATTCCACCCCATCTACCGTTAAAATCATCTTCTACCGTACCCCCCGGCCAGAAGGTAAAGGAACAAGGGCGCGCCCATAAAGGAAGTAATCGCGCCTACCGGCAGCACCACCGGTGCGATAACCGTCCGGGCCACGGTATCGGCGGCCAGCAGCAACAAACCGCCCGCCACGCTGGCAGCCGGGATTAAAAAACGGTGGTCGCCGCCCAATATCCGGCGCATCATATGCGGGCCGACCAGGCCGATAAAACCGATGATTCCCAGGAAGGAAACAGCCACGGCCGTAATCAAAGAGGCCAGAAACATCCCGGTCAACCTGATCTTTTCCACATCCACGCCCAGACCCTTGGCTGTTTCCTCCCCGCTGGCCAGAGCGTTATAGTTCCAGCGGTTGGCCATAAAGTAAAACAGCGCGGCACCAGTCACCACAGCCAGGATTTCCAGATCACACCAGGAAGCCCGGCTAACATCGCCAAAAGTCCAGAAAACAATAGAAGCCACTTGCACGTCACTGGCGAAATACTGCAATACAACGGTTACGGCTGAAAAAAGGGAACCCAGGGCCACTCCGGCCAGGACCATGGCTTCCGGGGTCACCCCTTTGAAGCGGGCCAGGAAAAGCACCACCATAGTGGCCGCCATTGCCCCCAGAAATGCGGAAAAAGTGACCAGGTAAGGGTTGTTGATGGCCACCGCATCGGCGCCGGTGCTCCCGGTACTGCCCGCACCCAAAGCAATAATGGCCACCGCCGCGCCACAGGCCGCCCCCTGGGAGATGCCCAGAGTGAATGGCGAAGCCAGGGGGTTGCGCAAAATATTCTGCATCACACAACCGGCCACGGAAAGACCGGCACCGGCCACCAACGCCGACAGCACCCGGGGTAGTCTGATGTTCCAAATGATTACGTTAAAACGCCCCTGTTCCACCCCGAACAGCGTCATCAGCACCTGGGCCGGCGAAAGGTCCGCCGACCCGGCGTTGATGGCATACACCCCCACCACAGCAGTCAAAAGAATGAGCAGGCTGATCATTAGCAGTTTCCGGCGCGTATATTTTAAATAACTTTCCGGGACATTTTCCATTGTCGCCTGACGCATAATTTAACTGCTCCCGTCTTTTTTATTTTTGCGGCGGCACCGCCAGGTCAAGCTTTTCAAAGCCGCCGTAACCTTTGGCTACCTGTTGATACAACGGTTTACCCAAAAGGAAGCGGTAAATATCGTTGGCCTTTTGAACCGGGTCGATATCCTTGAATTGAGCGGGGAAAATTATTTTCCCGGCATAATAAGTATCGGCCAGGGCAGTATCTATGTTGGTGGTGTAAAAATTATAGGGAATCTGCGCATAAATCCGTCCCTCTTTAAAAGCACGCAGGGACTGGTAAAACTGCGGATTTTTTTGGTAATCATTTTGCACCAGGCTCAAACCGCCTTCATCAATAAAGATGATGTCCGGGTTCCAGCTCAACAGTTTTTCTTTGTCAATCATCACACTCCCCGCCCGGCCGGTTTCATCCACCACATTTCTGGCGTTAATAGCTACAAAAGGCGGGTACTTGGCCTGAGTGCTCTCAATGCCATGCGTCCCCTTCATCCCCAGGGCGCCGGCGTAAACGGCCGGTTTTTGGCTGTCCGGAATGTCTTTTGTCCGCTTATTCAAATCCTGCTGGCATTTCTTTAAATAATCAACCACTTCACCGGCCCGTTTTTGGTTGCCGGTAATCTGTCCGATCAATTGCAGCGACCGGTAAACATCATCATCAAAAGTGGCCAGTTTGCCGTAACTGAGCACCACCACCGGAATGCCAGTTTTGGCCTGCAATTCCTCCGCCCGTGATTTGTCCACTAAATAGGTAACAAAAATGACGTCCGGTTTTACACTGACCAGTTTTTCCGCATCCGGGGCATAGTCGGGACCACCCTGACCAATAGCAGGTAAATTTTTTAACTCCGGGTAGGCCAGGATATACGGCCTGGCAGCGGCAGGCCATTGTTTTTCAGCGCTTTCCACCCCCACCACTTTGTCTGCCGCCTGATCATAGCAAACCAGGCGCAAGGCGCCGGGGCCGATGGCCACAATCCGTTTGGCCGGAATGGGGACATTTACCTCCCGGCCGGCCAGGTCGGTCACTTTGCTCATTGGCTGCGCCGTTTTCGCCGCATCCTTTTGTCCACAGCCGGCCAAAACGATCATGGTTAGAATCAGGACGGCAATCAGAGCTGTTATCTTCCTGAACAAAAGCTCTACCCCCCTTGGCTACCATTTTTTGCCCATATAATTAACCGGCAACTGATCGCACATTGTTTCTCTGGTATACCCACCTCACTTCTTTGCGCCGGCCCTTTCAAACCAATTGATTCCGGCGTCGGGATAGGAATCTATGCCGGCGGAATACGGTTTGATGTCCACCAACGGACTCTGGTCCAACGCATCCAGACCACGGACATAAAGCCGGTTTCCTTCCCGCTTGAGTAGTTTGGCCACGCAAAAAGCAACCGGATTGGGACGGCCCGGAGAACGGCAGGCAAAAACACCGCGGATTTCCGGACCGAATGGCGTACGGCCCTGTAGCTTTTCCCGGTCCGCCCGGTCGCACCAGTATAAAACAATCAAATGACTGGCCTCTTCAACATCCTTTAACCCTGGAGCAAACTGATCAAAAACCTCCAGAATAGATATTTCCTGCGTATGGCGCCCCTGATGCGGCGCCTCACCGGAGGCTTTAAAAGGGGAATGAATCGTGCCGACAGGTTTTAACTCCATATTTATTCTCCCTCCCGAACGGTGTTCAACCAATAAACCTGCTCAATTCATACGAAAAGTTCTTTCAACTTGTCCCGCATTTCCACCGTCGGCAGTGGTTCGCCCACTAGATTGGCCCGGTTGATCCCCCGGGAAAAGTTGAGTGCGCCCGGTACCGGAATCCCCGCCGCGGCCAGTTCCCGGCGCAAAAACAATTCCGTATTTTCATCCACTTTGTTTAAAACCGCCGCAAACTCCTTCTTGGCTTCCGCCGCCAGTGTCCTGGCTCTCCCGGCCAGCAAGAGCGCCTCATGTGTAAGATCGACCACCATCAGCACCAATCCCCGGCTGACGTTAGCTGATTACTGATTTTTTCCTGGCCGGCAATAGCCGTAAAAGGATAGGTTACCCGCTGAAAAACCGGCATTAATGACCCCCCCATAGTGGTATCCTGTGGTTTTTTTTGCCCTCCACCAGCACCCGCACCCGTTCCACCAACTGATCCACCAGGTGGGGCAGCGGTTCGTCAACCACGCCCACTACTTCCACATTGGCCCGGTTGAGGTGCAGTAAAACTTTTTTCGCCGGACTGGCCGCCACCGCCGCAGCCATGGCCGGGGTAAATTCGCCCAGCATACTGTGGGCGATGAGCACGGCAATGGTGCCGATAATAATATCCACCCGGCCGGCGTTGTAGATAATGGCGTTTTCCCCGCTCGCCGCCTCATTGGCGCCGGCTTTCAGCATCAAGGCGGAAGCCAGGGCGTTGGTACCCAGGGCGATAATTTCCACGTCCTCCCGGGCCAGGGACAGCCGCAGTTTTTCCACCATCACCTTGCCGATGCCGCCGCCCTGCCCGTCGATAACTGCTATGCGCATTGGTTCTCTCCTTAATAAGAGCCAAATTTTAAAAAGTCAAAAAGCTCATTGCACCCTGGAAGAGAAAAATACCTCACACTAAAAAAGGTGCCCCGGCATACGGGGTTGACCAGACCCCGTATGCCGAACGAAAGAAGGAGGTACACCTGTCCCGGTATGTCCAAACCGGAAACAGGTTATGAGGTTAAAGCTCTGCCAAGGTTGAGCTTCCAACCGGCATTTTGGCACGGCTTTTGGCCGCACGGCCTGCTCCGGTTAAAACCACCGGCTTTGGGCAGGCCAAAAAAGAAAACCATGAAAGCCTGCCCTCCTTCTGGAGAAGCGAGCACCTTCATGGTTGCCGTACGATAAAAAATTTTTTCCACTACCGGAATCAGGAAATGACGACTTCTGCCGCCCATTATTATTCAAGTAATATAGCAAAGGCAACTTACCAGCCTTCTTATATTAATTATTCGCCCTAAAGGGGCAAATTCCTGCCCGTGCAAAAAATTTTTTCGCTACGGAACAAACCAATCCGGGCCGCTCTTGAAAGCCGGTTATTCAATTGATTCAATAAAATTTACCTCCAACTTTCTACGGAAACGAGCGAGTATTTTTTTAAAACTAGCACCGAAAAAAAGATAAAAGGCGGCGTTTCCAGCGGCATGAAATGTATCGAACCAAAAACTGGCGGCATAGGTGGCGGCAAAGGACTGCCAGTTCAGCGGCTGCACAAATGCCGTCCAAAACCACAGGTTCATAATCCAGCCGTATAAATACCCCCAAATGATACAGAAAACCGTCATGCCGGCGGTCCCGGTACGGGGAAAAACCATCCGGATCAGTCCCGCTGTTACACCGGCCAGCCCCCAGGCAAACATCTGCCAGGGCGTCCACGGACCCTGACCGAGGAAAAAGTTGGACACCAGGGCGGCCGTGGAACCGGTCATGAACCCGGCCCGGGAGCCGAAGACAAAACCGGAGATGATCACCATAAAGGTAACCGGCTGAATGTTGGGCAAGGCGGCAAAGGGGACGCGTCCTACGGCCGCCACAGCGCCCAGCACGGCAATCAAGGCCACTTCCCGGGAAGAAACCCGTCCCTGCTCAAATCCCCAGTAGCACAGGGCTAAAGCGATAACCATTATCTCCACCGACAGCATACCCCACCCCTGCCGGGCCACAATATTCCGTCCTTGTATGCTTAAGATTAGCAAGACCAAAATCGCCGCCAATGCCAGCGGGAAAATCAATTTACGCCCTCTCATAACAGCGCCTCTTTTAACGGCCGGGTGGAATAGGCCGGGCCGATTTTTTCCAGTGCCTCCCGGAAAGTAAGCACACCGTTGACAAAGCCACGGCACAGCTTACCTGCCTGAGTGGAATAAAATACCGATTCACCAAGCACAGCGTGTTTTTGACCGTCGGCCACCAGGCGCCCGTCAAACATCATGATCACCCGCTTGGCGTACTCGGCGGCAAACTCTACGTCGTGCGTAACCAGCACCACACCCGCCCCGGCGTCGGCACGCTCTTTTAAAAAACGGCCCAGTTCAGACTTTAACCGGTAGTCCATCCCCCGGGTGGGTTCGTCCAGAAACACCAACTCCGGCCTGGTCACCAGTACCGCGGCCAGGGCCACCCGCTGCCGTTCCCCGCCGCTCAAGTCACGGGGATTTACCCGCCGGCAATCATTGATGTGCAGTCTGGCCAGCAGTTCGTCCACAATACCGTCATCCGCCAGGCCGAAATTTTTCAAAGTGAACAATAATTCTTCTTCTACACTGTCCTGAAAAAGATAGTCGTTGGGGTTCTGAGAGAGATAGGCCACGTGTGCACCCGGCCCGTCACTGTATTTACTCCAATCGCTGCCCATGAACAACACCCGGCCCCGCCCCGGCTGCAACAGACCGGCCATGTTTTTGAGCAGGGTGGACTTGCCGGCACCATTTTCCCCCAGCACGGCTACACATTCGCCGGCACACACCCGGCAGTTGATTTCCCGCAAGACCTCCCTGCCGTTGGGATAAGTAAACCAAAGATTTTTCACTTCCAACAGGGAGAGGGGAGCAGACAGCGTGTCATGAGTTGTTTTGCGCCTTTCTTTCCGCATGTCCGGCCTGGCAGGCGAAAACTGCCGGTTGGTCGTATCTTCATTCCTTACGGCGCCGCTGGAACCCGCACCAGCGGAAGCAGACCGCAATGCTCCCGCCCCGTTTTCTACGCGAACGACTGCACCGGAACCGGGAAAAACAGTGCGCAGCAATTTTCGCCCTTCCTTAACGGTAACCGGAATTACTGGCGCCCCCAGCACGGCAAATAGCCTGGCCACCGGGGGAACAATCAGCGCGTCTTTTTGCACCACCCGGCGGGCCACCTGTTCCGGCGGGCCGTCGGACGTCACCCGGCCGCCTTCCATGAGCACCACCCGGTCGGCCAGGTGATAGCACCTTTCCAGTCGCTGTTCGATCAGGACAACAGTGAACCCCATCTCTTCATTCAACCTTTTGACCAGGTTCAAGAAGTCTTCCGCCACCACCGGATCCAGCTGTGACGTGGGCTCGTCCAGTACCAGCACCTGCGGCTGCATGGCCAGCACGGCGGCCAGGGCCAGTTTCTGCTTTTGCCCGCCCGATAAAGTAGCGGTGAACTCATGCCTTAAATCCGCCAGTCCCAAGAAACTGATTACTTCCGCCACGCGGCGGATTATTTCCCCCCGGGGCACTCCCAGGTTTTCCAGCCCGAAGGCAATCTCGGCTTCCATACCGGTCATGACAAGCTGTTTTTCTGGATCCTGAAAGACCATGCCCACCTCACGGGCCAGTTTGCGCCGGTCCATGCCGCGCAGATCGCAGCCGCGGAAACAAACCCGGCCGCCGAAGCGCCCGCCGTAAAAATCCGGCAGCAGCCCGGCCAGCACCCGGGCCAGGGACGACTTGCCCGATCCGGAACCGCCGGCCACCAGGATAAACTCCCCTTCTTCAATGCTCAGGTTTATTCCCTTTAAAGCCGGCTGTTCCCCGCCTGGATAATAATAGGTCAAATTTTCGATTTTAAATAAGGCCAATGCCGCCACCCCCAGCTCAATACCACCGGAATAGACAAGCCCAAAAGCACCGCGGCCAAAACCAGCACCGTCCCCGGCCCCTGAAGAAGATAACCCAGCCGCGGGTAATAAGTGTAGACGCCGAAACCATGCAGCAGCCCCCAGATACCCGCTCCCAGGGCCAGCGCGCTTCCGGCCAGGCACAGCGCGTCCCGCGGCCGGAATAAACTCCGGCTGTAACAGGTACGGGGGCCGCTGCCGAAGGCCCGTGCCTGCATTGATTCGGCAATCTCCAGGGAATCCTCCAGGGAAGATAAAAGCAATATGTTAATCAACGAGGCGTGTTTTTTAACCTTTTCCCCGAACTTCCCCTGCTGAAAATTGACGCCGCGCATTTGCTGCACTTCCCGGATGTTTGCCAGTTCCCGGACCATGGACGGAAACATCCGGGTGGCCAGAGAAATAACCATCGTGGACCGCCAGGCCAGGCGGGAAAACAGGTTTAATGCCTTATCCGGATGCACCATCAGGTTATACAGGCAGAACACGCTGATCACATCAAGCAGCCGGACGCTCATGGCGGCGCCGTAATAAACCGCCTCCAGTGAAATGTTCAGCCGCCCCAAAACAGGCACCCGCGGGCCGTACCAGATGATCGTTTCCCCGGCGCGCACCATCAGCGGGTTAACCAACATAACCAGCACCATCATGGTCAGGCCCATTTTCAGGTAGCCCTCCCAGGCCGGCAGGCCGTCCACCGACCAGACAGCCAGGAATACCAGGCATAAGAGCCCGGCCAGATACAGCGGGTTGGTGAAGAGAAGGGCAAGAGACAAAAGAGTCCCCAGATAGACCAGCGCCGCCAGCGGATGCAGGTTCTGGAGGAACAACCCCTTTTCTTTGTAAAAGAAAGAGTCCAGCAATGGACATCACTCCTTACATGCCCCGATCATCAATCACTACTTGCGCTTCAACAACCCGTCCCAGGCCGGCGCCGTAGAACCCATACTTTTACTGTACCACCAGATTACCTTATCCCCGGCCTTCACCGGATGCTGATCGGCAGCCACCATCGGGGTTTGTCCATTGACCACGTACATCCAGCCGGCCTGACCATGGTTGTTTTGACCGGTGATTGCTTCAATAAACCCGGACCAGCGGGTGGATACATTGTAGGATAGACCGGTAGCATCCAGAGCGCCCAGCGCTGTCAGCCCCCACCGGTTTTTGGGGTTTACGGTGACATCCGCGGGACCGTAGAGCAGTTCACAGTTTTCACCGACCACGGCCACGCCCACCCGGCATCCGCTTTCCCGGTTGTCGTTATTGGTCGATGCACCGGCTGACAATATGCCCGTTTTTTGCGCTGCCGGGGTACTGCCACCTTTGCCGGCAGTGGCGACCGGTGCAGTTTTCTGCCCGCCGGCGCCTTGAGCGGCCGCATCTTTTTGGGTTTGTACATTGGCTGAAGAGCCGGCTGCTCCGGCAGATGACCCGCTTTTTTTGGCCGTTGGTCCCGGCGTTGAGGTCAGTCCGTCCGCTCCCGGACCGGCCGCTGTACTGTTGGAAGCGGATACGGACGCCCGGTCCCGTCCGTTTAAGTGGTGGGAGTAAACGGCCGGCACGATAATCAAGGCCAAAACGGCCAGTAATAAAACACCGTAAATCAACTTTCTGTTCAAATAAGATCACTCCCTCAATGGAAGTAATTTTTCAATACCATCTCCATCCCATCAAAACCAGGAACATAGCCGGTTGCAGACAAAGCAAAACACCGGCAGTCGACCGGCCCACCGCCGGCACAGCGGCTAAAACGGCAATGCTGCCACCTGTCCCTCATGATAAAAATCCCGTTAGGGGCAGGCAATAACCTGCCCCCGGGAACGGGTTGGGAGAGGGATGGAAATTAATCGCCATTTAACATGCGGTAAACCATCACCGCACACTCGGCCCGGCCGGCGGCGGCCTGCGGCCGGAAGGTGCCGTCCGGAAAACCTTTCAGCAGTCCGCCGGCTACAGCGGCCGCCACACTGTTTTTAGCCCAGGCATCGATTTTGCTTTCGTCGCTAAAGGTCAATTTTTGTTCAGTGCCGGTCAGTTTCATCGCCCGTACCAGCATGGCAGCCAATTCTTCCCGGTTGATGGTGTTATTGGGACGGAATGTACCGTCGCGATAACCTTTGATCAGACCGGCTTGATAGGCAGCCGCCACCGCACCGGCATACCAGTCGTCGGCACGTACATCTTTAAAGGAAACGGCGGTACCGGTTCTTACCGGCAGGTGCAGCGCCTGCACAAGCATGGCGGCGAATTCCGCCCTGGTCACCGGCCGGGCTGGCGCAAAACGGTTTTCACCCACACCGGCTACAATGCCGGCGCCGGCCAGTTTCTCAATGCTGTTTTTCGCCCAGTCAAAGGAAGGCGCGGTAAGATCAGTAAAGCTTTGCACCGGTTCCCTGGCCAGTACGGCATAATCGCTCAAATGCTGGAGCCGAGCCAGGATCAGCCCTTTATTTACGTCCAACACTGCTGGAATAACCACCCATTTACCGGTGGACTGATCATAGACGGCCAGGGCCAGGTTATCCGGTCTGACCAATGGCGGCACAGCCACCCGCAGGCTTAATGTCACCGGCGTCTGGAAGGTGGTGCCGCCGGGACCGAAGTCGTAAATGGCGGAAACCAGGTGGTAACCAGCCGGGATGGCTGCCATTTGGTCGTTATTACCTACGTTGGTTGTAGCAGCGGCCAGCTTTTTGACGGTGATTGAAAATTCACTGCCCACTGCTCCGGCTGGAATGATTAAACCAACCTCACCATGGGGATCGGCCACAACGGCTTCCTGACCGGCCGTCACCTTTTGCGAAATATCTACTGAATTTAGGGCCAGCTCCTTTTTCAATGCCATAAATGCCGCCGGATCCACCGGTTGTGCACTGCCGGACACGATTACCGCCCTACCTGCCCGCCCCAGGTCACCCAGATCGGCCGTACCCTCTCTAAGACCCAGCAACTGGTTAATTTTATCCAGATCAGTAAGTGCATCCGGTGAAGCCTGAAGTTGCACGGTAAGATTTTGATTCTGCCCTTGTCCGGTGGAAGCCACCGGAGTGCTGGCCGGAGCGGTGCCGCCGGGGGGTGCGCCGACAGGGGGGGTAACAGTGCTTTCATTTGTCAAGTCGCTCCAGTTAGGGCCGGAGGAATTCATATCCGTGCTGTACCACCAGATGATCTGGTCGTCGGAATTGACCGGGCTGTCTTTGGCCGACACCGTCGCTATTGTCCCGTTAACCTTGAACATCCAGCCGCCCATACCGCTGTTGGCCTGCCCGGCGATACTGTCTACAAAACCAGGCCACTTGCTGCTCATCACATAAGGCACGCCGGTGGCTTCCAGCGCCCCCAAAACCGTTAGGCCCCATTGATTGCTTTTATTTACAGTGACTGGCCCGGGGCCGTATAACAACTGGCCGTTCTTGCCCACCACGGCAATATTGACAAGACAATTGTTATCATTACTTCCACCAGTTCCAGGAGAGGAAGAAGCGGTAACGGTCAAACTGGCCGTGCCGGTCAGGCCGCCGTAGGCTGCACTGATTTCCGTTTGACCGGATTTCAGCGCCTGCACCAAGCCGCCGTTCACACTGGCCACACTTGTGTCCGCCGCCGACCAGACGGCGCTGGCGGTCACGTCCCGGGTGGAGCCATTATCATATGTCACTGTTGCATTATATTGCTGCGTATTGCCGGCGGCAACCGTTGCCGTGGCCGGTGTGACGGTTATCCCCACCGGCGCGCCGGGAGCGCTTATCGTCCCGTTCAAAAGCAGGCAGGTATAAAGCACCCAGGTGGCATCCATCACATTTTTGGATGTACCGAAACTCCCGTCCGGATTAAGGGCTTTGTTCAGCAGGTAATCCACCAGACTTTTACCATCCTGGCTTGTCCAGGCGGCCGGATCCATGCCCAATGTTTTCAAGGTGACAATTGTCTCAGCGGTGTCGATCACGGGATCGTCCGCAAAAGGCTTGGTGGTATAAACGCTGCCGTCGGCCTGTTGCTGTTTCTGCATCCAGCTTAGCCCGTTATCAATCGCTTTTTGTATTACCGGATCGTCTTTGGTGCCCGGGATGAATGACAAAGCCCTTACCGCCTGCGCCGTGGTCATAAAATCGGCCCAACTGCTTGTCCAGGCCCCGGAATTAGCTCCTGATGTACTTTGTGTGGCTAATAGATAGTCTTTGGCGTCGGACGCACCTATTTCACTGCCGGAGCGCAAAAACCCGGCCTGTCCCAAAAGCATATAAGCCGGCACATTGCTGAAGGAGCTGTAATCTCCCTGATCAAAACCACTGCTGCTTTGTTTGGCGGCCAAAATTTTGAGCAATTGGCTGGTTAAACTGGTTAGCCCCCACTGATTTACAGCCAGTATTTGCTGGGCGATTGTTTTTGCCGGCACAGCATCCGGCTTATTAATCGTGGCATAAACATTGTCAATTACCGCTTGCTTTAAAGATGTGCCTTTATAATTCCAGGAAGAGGAAGATACATCCACTCCGGCCAAGGTAAGTACATAAGCATCGTAGGAATCCAGAGTTTGGCCGCTCGCATAAGTCTGTTGATCAAACTGGACAGCTTTTGCGATCAGGTTGCCATAACTGCCGGAACCTACACCATTCGCTTCCGCCGCACCAGGCGCCGCAAAAGGCACCAGCAGGCCGGCCAGAAAACAGATGAACACGGCTAAAGCGGCCAGGCGCAGTTTGTTTTTTTTCACACCCACTTGTCATCATGCCTTTCTACTGAATTTAATATCTTAAACGTTTAGAATTTTAAAAGATACCGGCAAGTGAATCGCCGGATATAGATACTCCTGGAATAGGAGATGGGTTGACGCTAATCAATACCAATGCACACCAGGGTTAAAGATAATCAGCCACTTCTGACGAAACAGCCGGGCAAAAGGTAATCCGGCGTGCGGGCAACACTGCAATCTGCTGCCAATCCGGATGCCCGTATTCGACACACCAAACCTGGCCGGGTCGCTCGAAATTAAAAATCCCCCACCCTTTCCGATGGAGGATCAGCTTCCCGCAGCGCGATGACGCCATGACAAATCAACCACCCCCTATCCACGTAGGTTGGTCCGGTTTCTGGAACGGGCAGGTCTCCTGGCTCAGGTTCATCGACCCGGCACGTCTTCCCGGACATATTGTCCAGTGACTCTTTGTGCCGCGCCTCGCCTTTACAGTGGCGGGACCGCGCCGGATTTGCACCGGCTTCCCTTTTCACTTTTCCCCCTCGGGGTAAAAAGACCCGTTCCTTATTCAATTATCCACCGTCCTGCCGGCGGCATGACTGCAGCTCCAGCGGGAAGGCACGGAAAAATCTAACCCCGGCCGCCAACAGCCGGGGTTGTTTTACCAGTCATTCTTCCCGGCCGCTTTCAGCAACCGGGAAACCACACCGGCACAACCCCTGTTTCCTGGGAGGTCAAATGTGCCTACAACGTCCGGGCAGGTTTCCTGGCTTACGGATCATCACTTCGCTTCCGCCTTCCCGGATCAAAAAATCCAGTGGCTTTTGGAAGCCGCTACCCGTTTACAGTGGCCCCACCGTCCAGGACTTGCACCTGGTTCCCTGTACTCCCGTATTAGACGGGAAACCCGGACGTTTTTAATTTTAATTTAAACAAATGTTAGCATAATTTCCCCCGCTTGTCCAGTCAAAATTTTTTAAAATTTCCGGAAGCGTGCTCAATAACCATTATTCCGGTTATCCCGCCGCTTCAACTGCTAAAGCGTACATGCCGTTAAAGCCCCACCGGCGGAATGAAGATCTTTTTTTAATGCAAAGACAAGCAGGAATTAACTTTCCGGCACCGAAATCTTTTTATTGTCATAATCCCGAAATAACAGGAGGCGCGTCTTTTGAAAAAAGTATTTATTGTCGGCTGCGGTGCCTATATGGACGCCGGTTATGGCTGCCCGGGCGAATGGCGTTGTTTGAAAGCGGCGGCACTGGGAGAAGGTAAATTCGACGAGCCCGTACAGGTAATTGCTTTTGTCCGCTGTGAATGTCCCGGGCGCACCATTATCCCGAACATAAACATGGCCAGCAAACTAGCGGGCATAAAACCGGACGTTATTCACCTCAGCAAATGCCTGGCCGAATCAAAGCCCGGCTGCCCCTATGCGACACCGGAAGATATGGCCAGGCTGATCGAAAGTAATTTTGGTGTTCCGGTGATCCCGGGCACACATAAATATTAGGCGGCGGTCTGACCGGTCCGGGACAAGCCAACACGGAGCGCCCGTGATAAGCGAACCCGGCAGCACGAGTTGCGCGCCGGGAAAAGTAAAAATACACCGGACAAACCTATTCAACCGCTTGGGACCAAAAGGGGGGCGGTATCAAACAAAGGGAACCGCTCCCCCTTTTGGTCCCAATTGCGCACCAAGCGGTTTATCCTCCTTTCATCCCATTCATTCACGCATTAACGGTCTTGCTTTTTAGAAAATTTTTAATTGACATTCGTGCTGGATGTATTTATGATAAGGGAAGGAATATTCCTTCTTTTAATAGGGTGTGATCGGAATGAGTGAAGGAAACAAACAGGAAAAAAGGCAAAAAATTTTAGCCTGCGCACTTGTGTTGTTTACTGAAAAGGGCTACCTGCACACAACTGTCCGTGAAATTATTGATCAATCCGGTTTTGGCACCAGCACTTTCTACCGGCATTTCTCCAACAAGGAAGACGTTCTGAAAACATTGCTTTCCGATTTCTTGGAGCAAATTATAAACAGAGTGAACGATTACTTTACACAAGAAAAAAATTTGTATTTGCGTCTAGTTGAAACCAAACGGGTAATAATTGAGGTTTTTGCTGAAAACAAGGAACTGGCCGAAATTTACAGCAGGGTCCCGGGTATCAGCGAGAGCATTGATCATGTATTAAGTGAATTTGACGCCCGGTTTCTCGACTTTACCATTAAAAACATTGAATACGGTATAAAGAAAGGCATTTTCCGTAAACTTGAGGTTGTTCCGATTGCCCACGCCATCCTGGGAATCATCAAATATGCCGTCTATAAATGGGTGGTATTGAAAGAGATATCCATAGAAGAAGTAAGCCATATGGTTACTTCATTTCAGGAGTCGCTGGCCGTCGGTTTAATGCAAGAAAGCACGTAATCAGGCCGTTTTTAAAATGGAACGAATATTCCTTCCCTTGATCATCTTATGACTTACCACTGAAAACTTAGCAAAGGAGTGACTGCCCCCGTGTATCTGTCCTACGCCCGGAACAAACATGCCGGCGTCATTGAACTGCCGGATGGGAACATACTGGCGCGCACCGTGGTGGAAGAAGATTTTTTCGCCGCCCGGGTGGAAATCACCGTCAGCGTACCGGGTCTGGAAATCGTGTCCATCAGCGCTTCTATTGACCGTTGTTTCAGTGAGGCCTGCCACCGGACCGTTGCCCCGCTGGCAGACGTCACCGGCCTGCGCATTGGGCCCGGTATTATCAAACTGGTCAATCAGACAACCGGTGGAACCAATGGCTGCCCGCGCCTGGCGGATCTCATCCTGGAATGCTGCGAGCAGGTCATTTTACGGTTCACCCTCGATCCGCTGAAACAAATTTTAGACAAACAAGGCCGGGAGATGATTGATGCCTACAAAGTTTTTTTAAGCCGCAACCCCCGCCTGTTGAACAGCTGCATTGCTTTTGCCGGAGGCAGCCCGCTGCGGGAGGGACTTGAAGTGGAGGATTTCTAAGGCGCAACAAGCCGGTTGACAGCAAAATCCACCCGTTTATTGCTACAGGTGGTGAGGACCGGGCTGAAAGTGACATCGCCCGGTGGGGCGGCTAGAACGCTCCAAAGACTTGTGTTGGTGGCATAACTGATTAAAACCACGAAAGAAGGGCTTGCTTATGCTTGCTTTCAGCCGCACCAAGTGGGTGGGTGTGGAAAAGCCCGCTCCGGATACCTATCTGGCCCACGGCGTCCTGGAGGACAATATCTACGGTCTGGAACTTGATGTCACGGTGAAAACGCCGGAATACAAAATTACCTCTGCCGCAGGAAAGATGCGCCGGTTTACCACCCCGGAATGCCCCCGGGCCGTCCCGGTTTTGCAAGAAGCGATTGGCGTATGCTTGACTGAAGCGAATCTGATCAGTCTGGTCAACCGCCGCATCGGACGGGAGGGATGCCGCCACTTCGCCAATTTATTACTGGAATGCTGCGATGCGATTTTGCGCTGCGCTTTTTTCGAGCGCTGGGCGGAAGCGAAAAAGCAAGGCATTGACCCGGGCGACTATGCCAAAGAACGCCTGCCCCTCGTCCCGGCGCTGAAAAACACCTGCCTGGCGCTAAAAATGGAGTGAATCAAATGATTATCGACCTGCATGTACACACCAGTCCCCTCTCCTCCTGCAGCAAACTGGATCCGGAGGAGGCGATCCGGCAGGCCAAAAGCACCGGTCTGGACGGGATCTGCTTTACCGAGCACGGCAGACTGTGGCCGGACGGCGAACTGGAATTTTTACGCCGGAAATATAGCTTTCCCGTTTTTTGCGGCATGGAGGTGGAAACAAAAGACGGACACGTGCTGGCCTTCGGCCTGCCGGAGGACCAACCGGCGGTCATGGACACCGCTGAACTGCGCCAAAAGGTGGACGGGGCCGGGGGAGTGCTTGTTTACGCCCACCCTTTCCGCGGTTTCTTGCTTTTCGGCTTTTCCGACCTGCAGCTGACCGTGCAAACCGCCTGTCAAAGACAAATTTTTCAGCTGGTGCAGGCAATTGAAACCTACAGCGGTAAATCGACCAGAAATGAAAACGAAATGGCCCTGGCCGCGAGTCAAAAGACGGGACTCCCCGGCACGGGCGGCAGCGACGCCCATGCCGCCAGGGAAGTCGGCCGCTGCGCAACCTTTTTCGAGGACGATATACGCGACCGGGAAGGATTGATTGCCGCCCTGAAAAGCGGCCGTTTCCGGTCTGATTACTTCCACCGCTAAATTCCGCTCAAAGCGGTAGCCGGCTGAGGGAGGTGCCGCCCAACCATGGAACCGGCGATCCGTCTTACTTTATCCAAAGCGGATAACCGGCTGAACCGCCGGAAGAACCCGAAATAGTGTGTTCCAATTGCCGACAAGTCAGCTAACGCCAACAAGCATTAAAAGAAACTCTTACCATAATCAGCTTACACCGGAGTCCGGAGTGGCGGAAACAAGATCATTTATACCGATTATGGCAATAATTTAAACCGGCTTTAAAGTATCCGTAGAGCGAAGCGGTAAGTTTATCGCCGGGCAACCCCCTAACGCCGCCTGCGGCGGCGCCATCAGAGGAGCGAAAATGTATTTTCAGGTTCAGAAAGGAGGTTACAACTATGGTAGGTAACACTGATTGGAACGCTTTAATCCGCAAAATTGAAGCCCTGCTGCGGTTGAAAACCTTTCCGGTCGGTTTAAAACTGCTGGAAAACAAGGAGGAACTTGACCGGAACAAGTGGGCGCGCCGCCCGGCCCATAAAACCACCCTCTGTCAGTTGATCACCATGGTACGCACCTATGACTGGACGGTGGGCGCCACGGCCGGCGATTTCCCCCGCGGCATGTGCGCCTCTGTGGCCGGCCTGGCGGAGCCGCCGGCACAGGTGCTGGACGGCACCTTCCGCAGCCTGGTCTGGTGCCGGACCAAAGCGGACGGGGAAAAATGCGAGGCGTCCATTCCCCGCATTCCGGCCGGCAGGTATCAGGCCGTGCTGCTGGCCCCGCAGGTGTACAGCCCGTTCGAACCGGACATGGTGCTTATCTACGGCAACGCCGCCCAGATGATCTTGATCATCAATGCACTGCAGTTCGCAGATTATGAGCGCATGCAGTTTTTTTGCTCCGGTGAAGGCTCCTGCGCCGACGCCATTGCCCAGTGCCATCTGACGGGCAAACCGGCGCTGACCATCCCCTGTTTCGGAGAAAGAAGGTTCGGCCATGTGCAGGACGACGAGCTGTACATAGCCCTGCCGCCGGCGTATATGGAAAAAATGGAACGCAACCTGGAAGCACTCTACTCCCGGGGCGTGCAGTACCCCGTCCCCTATCACGGAACGGCCTGCGACCCCCTGCCCGGCATGCCCCCGGGATACCACGAACTGGCTGCGGGCAAGGTAATAACCGGACTGGGAGTACCGCCGCGCAAGGTCTCCCGGTGGTAAATACCAACGTAAAGGAAGGAAGCAGCAAATGATTGTCGGCCTGACCGGTGGCATCGCCACCGGAAAAAGCACCGTTTCCGCCCTGTTCCGAAAACTGGGGGCTCACATCATCGATTTTGACGAACTGGCCCATATGGTGATCGAACCGGGGCGGCCGGCCTGGCGGGAAATCATCCGGCAATTCGGGCCGGCTGTTTTAAACCCCGATCAGACGGTGGACCGGCAAAAACTGGGCCGGATTGTTTTCAACCATCCGGACCGGCTGACCGGTCTCAACCGGATCGTCCACCCGGCGGTTTTTGCGGCCGACCGGGAAATCACCGCCGGGATCCTGGAAAAAGAGCCGCGGGCTTTGATCATCAAGGATGTTCCCCTGCTGACCGAAACAGCGGCCCGGGAGATGGTGGAAAAAGTGATCGTCGTCTACGCCTCCCCGGAAGTGCAGATGCAGCGCATGCTCGGGCGCGGCTTCAACCGGGAGGAGGCACAAAAAAGAATCGACGCTCAGGACCCGCTGAGCGAAAAATTGAAGTTTGCCGATTATGTGGTTTATAACGACGGATCCCTGGAAGAAACGGAAAGGCAGGTGAAGGAAATATACGGCCGGTTGCAGGCGGATGCCGGCAGGAAAGCTTAGACCGTCACCCTACGCCGGCATAACGCGCTGTCAATCGAAACAGCGCACGCCGGAAAGCAATCCAGACACTTGATCAGTTGTCCGGAACGACACTGAATGCCGGTACACATTGCAGTTCGCAGCAAGATCACGTCAAAGTTCATTTTTGATACTATATACAGTAGTCGACAAGAGTTAGACCCCCTATATACTGTGACCTAAGAGCGACTTTGACGTTACCGTGCAGTTCGCGGGTATACTCCGGCCCTGCTTAAAGATGCAACGAAATCACTGCCTGTCTGGCGGGATCAGGATGAGAAACCGGCCCCGTGCTTCGTTTTTTCCCGGAAAATTGATGATTGGTCAACAAATTGTTGAACGTAGCCTGTCCCTTTACGTTCACGTTTCTATATTATCTATCAACCTTGGAGGTGTTCGATTTGAAAACAGCCGCTGAGTATTTGGAAAGCATGCAATCCCTCAACCCGCGCATCTTCCTGGGCGGCAGGCAGGTCAAGCTGATGGAGGACCCGACCACCCTGACAGTGGTGCGGGCCAACGCCCGGGTCTATGAACTGGCCGAAGAGCCGCAATACCAGGAAGTGATGACCGCCGTCTCCCCTTACACCGGAGAAAGGATCAGCCGTTGCCTGCACATCGCCCGAAGCAGGGACGATCTGGAAAAACGGGCCGGCATGGCCACTCTGACCAGCCAGATGCTGGGCACCTGCAACTACCGCTGCGTAGGCGCGGACACACTGAACGCCCTGGCCGGCATCACCTGGGAAATGGATCGTGACCTGGGTACGGATTACCATCAGCGTTTCGTCAATCATCTGAAATATTTGCAGGAAAACGACCTGGCCTGCAGCGGCGGGGTAACCGACCCCAAGGGGGACCGGACCAAACGTCCCGGCCAGCAGGAGGACCCGGACGTCTATGTGCATGTGACCGAACAGCGCTCCGACGGCATCGTCGTGCGCGGGGCCAAGGTGAGCCAGAGCGGGGCGATCGGTTCACATGAAACCATTGTTATTCCCACCATGGGCATGCGCCCGGGCGAAGAAAAATTCGCCGTGGCCTTCGCCGTACCCAACGGGGCGCCGGGGCTGACCTACATCAGCCAGTACACCCCCTTTACGGCCGAACGGGAACTGATGCCCGACACCAAATACCTGGGCAACCCCCTGTATGGCCAGCGGGAAACCTGCATCATGGTCTTCGATAACGTTTTCATTCCGTGGGAGCATGTCTTCATGTGCGGCGAGGTCAAGTACAGCGGCCGGCTGATCGCCCGTTTTGCCAAAACCCACCGCATGAACTGCGGCGGCGCCTGCAAGGTGGGTTTCGCCGATCTGATTATCGGCGCCACCCAGCAAATGGCCGAATATTCGGGGGTACAGAAGGCGCCGCACATCGTGGAAAAGATCACCGACATGATCCGGATCAGTGAAACTTCCCGCGCCTGCACCGTGGCGGCGGCGCTGAAGGGCCGGGAGGAACCGGCCGGTTCGGGCTTTTTCATGCCGGACGACATCTTCGGCAATGTGGCCAAGCTGACTGTGGCCGACGGTTTCTGGGAGATCATGAAGTGGGCCGGGGACATCGGCGGCGGCATGGCTGTAACCATGCCCTCCGAGTTGGAGTTGGAAAACCCGGAAACAGGCGAATATGTGCGCAAGTTCATGCGCGCGGCGGCGCCGGCGGAAGTACGGCTGCGCCTGGCCAAGTTCATCCAGAACTGGTGCGCCGGCCTGCACGGCGCCGGCACATGGCACGGCGCCGGTTCGCCCCAGGCGCAAAAAATGGCTCTCTACGCCCTCACCGACCTGGAATCGAAAAAGAAACTGGCCCGGGATCTGGCCGGGATTAAGGAATAAGTGAACGGAAACTGAATGACTGTCTGACCGCTTTACATTTCACCGGGACCTGGCCGGCATGCCGAAATGGTTGAAACAGCAGTCAACGGCAAAAAGAACGGCGCCCATACCCGGCCGGACTCCGGCATCATACCGGATCGCTTCCGGTTAACCAAACGCCTTGTTCTGATTGCGCCCGGCGATATTCCGTATCCGCCGAACAATCTTCATGCCCCCGTCCTTACGGACCGGCGGGCATTTTTTCCGGCCCGGCCGTACTGCGGCAAACTGGACGACGGTCACTAATGACGGATTTGTTTTTCTTTGTTATACTTAATATGAAAACTGTTTCTGTTATGCCCGTGTCTGAACGCTCCGGGTGGAAGCACCTTTGCGCCACCGGGAAATCTTTTTCTAACGGAGGTATCGCCATGACCTGGTCGCTGGCCCTGACCCTGGCCGAACGTATGAGCATGGTGGCCACGGCGGCCTTTATCCTGTCGCGCACCGCAGCCTTCCAGCGCATTTTATCCCGGCAGCTCACCGGCCGGGACAGGCTGCTGCTGGTCCTGGCCTGCGGCGGTTTGGGCATCGCCGGCACCTACGCGGGCATTTCCATTCACGGGGCCCTGGCCAACTCCCGGGTGATCGGCGTGATGGTGGCCGGTTTGCTGGGCGGTCCCCTGATCGGTTTTGCGGCCGGTCTGGTGGCCGGCGTGCACCGCTACCTGCTGGGCGGCTTCACCGCCTTTTCCTGCGCCCTGGCGGCAGTGGCTGAAGGCACTCTGGGCGGGCTGGTCCAGCACCGTTACCGCCGCGGCACCGTATCCTGGCCGGTGGCCCTGGCCACCGGACTGGCCGGGGAGATGCTGCAGATGGCCATCATCCTGCTCACCGCCCGGCCTTTCAGCGAGGCCTGGGCGCTGGTGAAAATTATCGCCCTGCCCATGATTACTGTCAACTCCATCGGCATCGCCATCTTCATGGTGATTGTCAAAACTGCCGCCGAGCAGCAGGAGCGCATTGCCGCCGGTCAGGCGCAGCAGGCGCTGCGCATCGCCACCCGCACCCTGCCTTTCCTGCGCCGGGGGCTGAACCAGGAATCGGCGGCGGAAACGGCGCGCATCATTTACAATGCAGTTAAAGTGGCGGCGGTGGCCATTACCGATCAGACCCAAATCCTGGCCCACCTGGGCATGGGAGCGGATCATCACCATCCGGGCAACCCCATTCTCACCGAGGCCACCCGCCGGGCAATGGATACCGGCCAGCTGCAGCTGGCCCAAACCCGGGCTGAAATCGGCTGTCACCATGCACAGTGCCGGCTGGCCTCGGCCGTAATCGTACCCTTAAAACGCCGGGAAAATGTGATCGGTACATTAAAACTTTACCATGACCGGGAAAACAGCATCAACGCGGTGGACATGGAACTGGCCCGGGGGCTGGCCCATCTCTTTTCCACCCAGCTGGAACTGGCAGAATTGGAACACCAGGCACAACTGCGTTCCCGGGCGGAATTGAAGGCGCTGCAGGCTCAAGTGCACCCGCACTTCTTGTTTAACGCTTTAAACGCCATCGTTTCCCTGGTCCGCCTGCGCCCGGATACAGCCCGCGAATTGCTGATCCGTCTGGCTGACTTTTTACGCTACAGCTTGAAACAGGACGATGGCCCGATCACCCTGGAAGAAGAACTGGCCCACATGGACGCCTACCTGGCCATTGAGGGTGTCCGCTTCGGCGATAAACTGAAAGTGGTCAGACGTATTGATCCGGCTTCCCTGACCTGCCCGGTTCCGCCCTTCACCCTGCAACCGGTGGTGGAAAATGCAATCAAACACGGGCTCCAGCCAAGACCCAACGGCGGACAGGTGGAAATTGTGGTCGAGGAGCAACCCCGGGAAATCAAGGTAACCATTCGCGACAACGGGGTGGGCATACCCGGCCCGGAGTTGAACCGGATTCTCGAACCCGGCTATGGTCACGGACACGGCCTCGGACTGTCACTGGTCAATGAGCGGTTGAAAAGCATCTACGGCCGGGATTACGCGGTACAGATCACCAGCAGCCCCGACCGGGGCACGGCGGTGGTCATGCGCTTCCCCAAAGATGCGGCCACGGAGGGGGTGGGTGCAAATGCCCTTCACCGCCGTTGTGGTTGACGACGAACCCCTGGCCCGGGAAGAGCTGAAGTTTTTGCTGTCCAACCACCCGGAATGCCGGATCACCGGCGAGGCGGAAGATGCCGCCGCCTCCCTGGCCCTGGTCAAAAAACTGGCTCCCGACGTGGTGTTCATGGATATTGAAATGCGCGGGATGTCCGGATTTGAAGCGGCACGGCAGATGCTCGCCCTTCCCCGCCCGCCGCTGGTGGTTTTTGCCACCGCGTACAACGAATATGCCGTCCGGGCCTTTGAACTGGGCGCTGTCGATTACCTGCTCAAGCCTTTTGAAGAAAATCGCCTGGCCAAGACCATCGCCCGCATCGGCGCTCTAAAAGAAAATGCCGGCGAATGGGCTTCCGCCGTGGAAAAGGTGGCCGGTCTGCTGGAAGAAAAAAAACCGCGGGTGCACAAGCTGGCGGTGGAAAAAAGCGGCCGGATCCGGCTGCTGGATGTCAATGAAGTGATTTTCGGCCGGGCCAGGGCCGGCGGTGCGCAAATTTTTGCCGACAGCGGCATTTACGAGTATACCGGCACCATGACCGAACTGGAAGAGCGTCTGGGCCGGGAGGGTTTCCTGCGTGTGCACAAAAGCTACCTGGTCAACCTGAACCGGGTGGACGGGGTCCTGCCCTGGTTCAAAGGCACCTACTGGCTGGTGATGAGCGACCGGGAACACACCCAGATCCCGGTGAGCAAAAACCAGGTCCGGGAGTTGAAAAACTCCCTGGGACTCACCTGAGCAACACATCCAGCCTGCTCATATTGCACTGTCCCCCCTAATTGCCGGGCGGGGATCCATCCCGGATGCATACCGGCCGATCACCGCAACAGCGTCCGGCAAACCCCGCCGTCGCCCGCTTGCGCGATCCGTCATGCGCGTCTTTTCTCCTGATCCGGCCATATTTCTTCTCATCCCCTGTTTTCTTCCGTTCATCAAGTTTGTCTTACCGTACCCCCAGACGCAGCTTATAATTTTAATAGAAACCGGCCGGTCAAACGCGCAATGCAATGCAGTTAACAAGGGGGGACTCACCGTGAATGCTTTGACACTGGTTATTGTCGGAGCCTTGCTTTTAATCCTGGCCTACCGTTATTACGGCGCTTTTATGGCGGCCAAAGTACTCACCCTGGATGCACTGCGTCCCACCCCGGCCCAAACTCACAATGACGGCCGTGATTATGTGCCCACCAACAAATGGCTTCTGTTCGGACACCACTTTGCAGCCATCGCCGGGGCAGGTCCCTTGATCGGCCCGGTACTGGCCGCCCAATTCGGTTATCTGCCCGGCACCCTGTGGATTTTACTGGGCGCCGTCTTTGCCGGCGCAGTACACGATATGGTGGTGCTGTTTGCTTCGGTACGGCATGACGGCGTTTCCCTGGCCGAAATCGCCAAAAAGGAACTGGACGGCTTTTCCGGTTGGATGGCTTCCATCGCCGTATTATTCATCCTGATCATCACCATGGCCGGCCTGGCCCTGCCGGTGGTCAACGCCCTTTTCCAAAGCCCCTGGGGCACCTTTACGGTGGGCGTGACCATCCCGATCGCTTTGTTCATCGGCGTCTACCTGCGCTGGCTGCGGCCCGGGAAAATCGGGGAAGCCACCGTCATCGGCGTGCTCCTGGTACTGCTTGGTGTAATCCTCGGTCCGGTGGTGGAACACTCGGCACTGGCCCACTACCTTACCTTTAACAAGGAGCAGCTCTCCGTCATCCTGGCTGTCTACGGCTTTGTAGCCGCCGCCCTGCCGGTCTGGCTGCTGCTCACACCGCGCGACTACCTGAGCACCTACATGAAAATCGGCACCATCCTGGCCCTGGCCGTGGGCATCGTAATCGTCCACCCGGTGCTGCAAATGCCCGCGGTAACGAAATTTGCCGCCGGCGGCGGGCCGATCATCCCGGGCAAGGTGTGGCCGTTCATGTTCATCACCATCGCCTGCGGGGCGCTGTCCGGTTTCCACGCCATCATCGGCAGCGGGACCACGCCGAAAATGATTAACAACGAACGGGACATCAAAGCAATCGGTTTCGGTGCCATGCTGGTGGAATCCTTTGTCGCCCTGATGGCGTTGATCGCCGCCACCAGCCTGATTCCGGCGGACTACTTCGCCATCAACTCGGCGCCGGCGGTATTCGCCAAACTGGGTATGCATGTCCAGGATCTGCCGGTTCTCTCCCAAATGGTGGGGGAAAATATCGCCGGCCGTCCCGGCGGCGCAGTTTCCCTGGCCGTGGGCATGGCCTACATTTTCTCCAACATTCCCGGCCTGAAATACCTGATGAGCTACTGGTACCACTTTGCGATCATGTTTGAGGCGCTGTTCATCCTGACCACCATTGACGCCGGTACCCGGGTGGGCCGCTACCTGCTGCAGGAAATGGGCGGCGTGGCCTACAAGCCGCTGCGCAACCACAACTGGTGGCCGGGCGTCATCCTGACCGGCGGCTTGATGTGCCTGGCCTGGGGCTACCTGGTTTACGGCGGCAGTATTTCCACCATCTGGCCGCTGTTCGGGGTGGCCAACCAGTTGCTGGGTTCCACGGCGCTGGCCATCGGCACCACCATGCTCATCCGCATGGGCAAGGGCCGGTACACCTGGACCACCATCATCCCGATGGCTTTCCTGGCCGTCACCACCCTGGCCGCCGGCTACCAGAACATTGTCAACAACTACCTGCCCCAGCACAACTACCTGCTCTCCACCCTGTCCGCCATTATGATGGTCATGGTGGTGATGATTATCGGCGACTGCATCCGCATCTGGCTGAATCTGTGGAAAACAAAAGCAACGGGCAAGCTGACACCGGCCGCCTCCACCCACGCGTAAAAAAATTTCATGTCTGACAGGCACGTCGTCTCAAAAAGAACTGGTCCGGTATCCGGCCGGGATTGAAGAATGGCAAAGCGGTGTATAATCAGGATGGAAAAAACGGGGTGCCCCTTGAAGTGGGACGCCCCGTTTTTAATTTTAAAATGGCCGTTTTTGAAAGTGGTGGTCGTGCCGGAAGAGCGATCGCCACCTTCATTTGCGGGTTGCGTACAAAAGATCTTGGTTACCAGTAGCGCTGGCCACCGCGACCGGGCCGCATATACCACGTCCGGCCGATATTTCTTTTACGCCGCCCCAAGGTGATGTTAAGCCAGACTGCAATCAACCCGACCAAAACTACCATTACCACTACCGGCATGATCACCGAGATCAGAATACTGAACAGGTAAATTATCCCCAGCAAGATGAGAAAATTACGCAACAACGGTGCCACCGGCATCACCCCTTTCCAGGCTTGTCCCAATTATACAGCTTCTCGTCTGCTTTGTCAGCTGTTTTTTGCCGGCACATTTTTTAAATGCCCTGCCGGCCGGCCAACTCCCGCCAGGCACGTTCATAAACTTCCAGATCACTTGGCCGGAAAAGCACAAACCGGATCTCTTCCATGAGGCTATGTTCCAGCAAAAATTGCCGCGTCGTATAAAGCGCGATACCAGCCGCCCGGGCCAGGGGAAAGCGGTACGCTCCCGTGCTGATGGAAGGAAAAGAGATGGATTTGACGCCGTGCTCAACTGCCAGCACGAGGCAACTGCGGTAAGCGCTGCGCAGCAAACCGTCCTCGCCCCGGCCGCCGCCGGACCAGACCGGTCCGACGGTGTGAATGACATACCGCGCCTTCAAATCGCCCCCGCTTGTAATCACCGCTCGCCCGGCCGGCAGCCTGCCCTGCCGGGCCACAATCCGCCGGCACTCCTCCAGAATCCGCGGTCCGCCGGCGCGGTGAATGGCGCCGTCCACCCCGCCGCCGCCCATCAGGCTGGAATTGGCCGCATTGACAACAGCCTCCGTATCCTGTTCCGTGATATCCCCCGTGATCAGGCACAACCGGGCCTGTCCCACCTGTGCTTCCATAAAAATACCCCCCTGGCTTTTTCACAATAATGGATGTTCCTTGGTGTGCTGGGAACAATTCTTCCCACCGGAAGGTTTTTCTGAAAACGGCGTCGAATGCTTATTCTCCGGCGTAAATTTCACGGTAAGAAGTTTGCCCGGATCAGCTATCGCAAAAATTTTTGCAAAGGGGTAAGATGAGGTGAAAGATGACGACAAATCAAAGGAACAACTCATCTGTGAGTTGAATGATCTGCGAAAACAGACCCGGTTTTATAAAAATGTACTAGAACAACTTCCCGTCTGCACCATTGCCTATGATGAAACGGAAAAGGCAATCTACCGGAACAAACAATCCAAAATTATCGACGGATATGACGATGAACAGATGCTCGGCCTGTCCCGGGCGGATTATTTAAGCCGGCTGCAAATCAAACCCGGCAAGATAAGCAAGATTACCCATTACCATCATGCGGACAACAATTTCCGTGACGGCATTTACAGTTTGAACGAAACAACCCTGCTCACCCGGGACGGCAATTTAAAGAACGTTCTGCTTACCGGCGGCTTCATTTATGATGATCAAAACAATTTTGTTTGCGCCTGCGGCTGTGCTCTGGACATATCAAGTTACATCGGTGAAATCGAATACGTGGATCATAAGCTGCAAGAGCAATTATTTTTTATGCAACGATTGGTTGACACCATTCCCAATCCTCTTTATTACAAGGATATTAATGGTTTATTTTTGGGATGCAATAAGGCCTTTGAAGAGTTCACCGGGTTGACCAAAGAAAATATTATCGGCAAGACGGTCTTTGAGGTATATCCTCAAGACCTGGCCGTTAAATTTCATCAAATGGATGCAGTATTATTCAATGCGCCGGGAATTCAGATTTATGAGACTCTTTTCCCCTATGCCGACGGTTCAAGGCGCAATGTGATATTAAACAAGGCTACCTACCTGGACGGCAACGGCACCACTGCCGGACTGGTTGGAGTGGCTATCGATATAACCGAACGCAAACAAATGGAAGAAGCGTAGCGTTTATCGGAAGAGCGTTTTTCCAAGGCATTCAATAACAGCCCGGCGATGATGCTGGTCATTTCATTGGACAGCGAAAAGATAATCATGGTTAATGAAAGTTTCCTGCGCCGCACGGGTTACTCCCGTTCGGATATAATCAATCGCAGGCCCTTGGAGCTTAACATTTGGGAAGACTCAAAAGAGTTTTACAAACTAAGAAAATGCATCAGTGATAATGGGGTTGTTAACAGCATTGAGGTTAATTTCCGCACCAAATCGGGTGAATTACGCACCGGTTTGACATGTATAGATGTAATTCAGCTGAATAATGAAAAATGCGTATTGATCGCGGCAAGTGATATTACAGAGCGCAAACAATTCGAAAAAGAAATGGCCCGTCTGGACAGGCTGAACCTGGTCGGGGAAATGGCCGCCGCGCTGGGCCATGAAGTCAGGAATCCGATCACAACCGTCCGGGGTTTCCTGCAATTACTGGAAGACAAAAAGGAACTCTCATCCTTCCGGGAATACTTCGACCTGATGATTGACGAACTTGACCGGGCCAGTGCGATTATCACCGAATTCCTTTCTCTGGCCAAGAACAAAACTATAGAATTAAAAGAAGAAAATCTCAACCATATCCTGACGGCCATGTTGCCCCTGCTCCAGTCGGACTCGGCCAAAATGGACAAGTCCGTTCACCTGGAATTGAGCGACATTCCCGCCCTGCTCCTGGATGAAAAGGAAATCCGGCAGGTGATCCTCAATCTGGTGCGCAACGGACTGGAGGCCATGCCGCCGGGCGGCCGCCTGACGATCAAAACCTACCGGGAGGATACGGAAGCGGTCCTGGCCGTTCAGGATCAGGGCAACGGCCTGCCGCCCGGCGTGCTGGAAAGGATCGGCACCCCGTTCTTCACCACCAAAGAAAACGGAACGGGGATGGGGTTGGCCGTATGCTACAGCATCGCCGCCCGGCACAAGGCCAAAATAGATATTGAAACCGGTCCGGCGGGAACAACTTTTCTGGTTAAATTCACACTTCACTAAGCATGCACGGTAAACAGGCCGGCGGCATTCAACAACATGTAAAACAGGCGCCGCAAAGCTTCCCGGCTTGCGCCGGAAATGTTCAATCCCGGCTACCTGCGTAACAAATGCAGCCAGTTGCGCATAAACCGGCCGGCCACCCGGCCGTATTCCGCCGCCCGGGCGGCCGTTTCTGCCAGCAGTTTGGCCGGCGCCTCCCTGCCGCCGAACGCCGCCAGTTCGCCGGCGTAGGCTTCAGTCCAGCTTTCGATGATCTGCGGGGTTACTTCCAGATGAAACTGCAGGGCAAAAACCCGCCCGTCCCAGCTGAAAGCCTGATTGACGCACTGCCGGCCGGTGGCCAGCAACTTCGCCCCGGCCGGCAGGGTAAAGGTGTCGCCATGCCACTGGAAAACGTAAAATTCCGCCGGCAGGCCGGCAAAAAGCGGCGAGGCAGCGCCCTCCGCCGTCAATTGCAACGGGTACCAGCCGATTTCTTTTACCGGATTGCGGGTCACCGGCGCCCCCAGCGCCCTGGCAATCAACTGGGCGCCCAGACAGACGCCCAGCACGGGTATCCGCCGCCCGGCGGCGTCCCGGATTAATTCATCCACCTGGCGCAGATAGGGGTAAGCGTCTTCCTCATAGACGTTCATCGGTCCGCCAAGCACTATCAGCGCCCGGTAACCGGCCATGTTTGCCGGCAGCGCCGTCCCGGGGCTGTCCATCACCCGGACCGTCAGCTCCCAACCGGCGTCGAGCATGGCCGGCTGCAGGCTGCCGGGACCTTCCAGACCGACATTTTGGACGACCAGAGCGCGCAATAAAATCCCTCCATCGATGTTGTTCATTATATACACAAGCAGCTGACGGTACTATTTTACCATGCCGGTCAAAAATTTTCCATCACCTGCCGGCCAGGACATGCAATGCAAAAACAGTGCGCTATATGCGGATAATGAAGTGAAGTTTGCCCAAAGGCATTGCCGGGAGTGCACGGGCAGTTGTTTTGCCAATCAAAGGCAGCGCTGAATCCCGCGCATGAGAGCCGGCAGCCAATAAAAAACCCCCGGGCAATCAATCCGGGGATAATACCGCGCTAATCCCGGCGGTCCTTCTTTGCCGTATGGGGGTTGTAAAAGTTGAGCAGGTTGCCCAGGCTGACGGCATATTCCTCTTTCCGGTTGCGAAACGGCGACAGGGCCAAACCGGCCAGAACAACCAGCGCCAGCACGGGGTAATAATACCGCCCGGGAGTTGCGTGCAAGGCAATACCGCCGGACACGGCCGTGATGTAAAATACAATGTTGACCACATGCTGCCGGAACCTTTCCCTGTTTTTCCGGCGGTAATGAACGGCGTACATGAGGTTGACGGTCAGATTGTGCCACACCAGCAGTAAACCGATGGTGCCCGCTATGGCTGCAAACAGCTCCTGGTTCAATCCGGCCACCCTCTTTTTTCTCCACCGGACGCCGCGACGGTAGCGAGCACGGGGCTCATCCGGTAAAAACCATCTCCCTTTCTCCCTGTATCTCTTTCGATGCGGAGGCAACCCGGCAAAACCGGCGGGCGAAAACCCGCCCCCAAACGGATTCACGCCCTCCGCGGCTGTCGAAAATACGGCTGCCTGTCCAGTTTTGATCTGATTTTGCCGGCCTTTTATCAATTACCAACATGTTATGCGCCAAAGCCCGGTTTGTCAAGTGAAATTTTTCTCAATTTGTTTCAATTGTCATTCAATTTCCCTTTGTTCATTCAAGGCAGCCGCGATTTTTTCCGTCCAACTCCCCGGCCGGCCCCGGTTGATTAACCGCCCCTCCACCGCTACCAGGGGCATTACACCGAGCAGGGAATTGGTCAGGAAACACTCCCCGGCTTCCGCCAGTTCGGCCGGATGGACGGGCCGTTCCGCCGCCGGCAGGCCCAACTCCCGGCACAACTCCAGCACCGCCCGGCGCGTAATCCCGGGCAGCAGTCCTTGATGGATATCCGGCGTAATCAAACAGCCGTTTTTGACCAGGAATAGATTGCTGGCCGAACCTTCGGCCAGGCCGCCGGCCGTGTTCAGGAACAAAGCCTCGTCCATTCCCCGGCGGCGGGCCCGGGAGCGGGCAAGCAGGTTTTCCAGGTAGTTTAATGTTTTCAACCGGACCAGGGGCGACTTTTCATTACGGCTGGCGGCGGCGAAACAGGCTTTGAAGCCACGCCGGTATTCCGCCGGCCCGTAGGGCAAGGGACGGATGGTGAGCAGCAGCGTGCCGGCGCCGCCGGCGGGTCCGGCGGACAGGCTCAAGCGCAGCGCGCCGGTTGCCGCGCCGTTGCGGTCAATGGTTTCCTGCACCAGGTGATCCAGTTCGTTTTCCGCAACCGGCAGGGTCAAATCCAACTCCGCGCACCCGCCGGCCAGGCGCCGGCGGTGCAGCGGCCAGAATACCGGCCGGGCATTGTTAATCAATACGGTTTCAAAAAGGCCGTAGCCGAATAAAAAACCCCGGTCCGCGGCAGGGATAAAGGCCTGTTCCGCAGACACAAACCGCCCATTCAAACAAACCGTGCCGTACAAGAAATTTCGCCCCTTTCCGCCAGGCCCAGCGCTTTGATCATGGCCCTGGCCTTGTCCAGCGTCTCCAGGTATTCCCGGTAAGGGTCGGAATCAATGGTGATCCCCCCGCCCACCTGGAAGTGGATTTGCCCGTTTTTGAAGATCAGCGTGCGGATGACAATGTTTAGATCCGCGTTGCCGTCAAAGCCGATATAACCGATCGAACCGGTATAGATCCCGCGGCGGACCGGCTCCAGTTCTTCAATAATTTCCATTGCCCGGATTTTGGGCGCACCGCTGATTGAGCCGCCGGGAAAGGCGGCCCGCAACAGGTCCACGGCATCCTTTTCCGCCGGCAGTTCGCCCGTCACGGTGGCAACCAGATGAAAAACCGTGGCGTATTCCTCCAGCCGGTAGAGTTCGGGCACGTGTACCGAGCCGGTCCGGCACACCCGCCCCAGATCATTGC
Source organism: Desulfotomaculum copahuensis (assembly GCF_001655685.1). Classification (GTDB taxonomy): domain Bacteria; phylum Bacillota; class Desulfotomaculia; order Desulfotomaculales; family Desulfovirgulaceae; genus Desulfotomaculum_G; species Desulfotomaculum_G copahuensis. Next base: position 81,565 of record NZ_LYVF01000165.1, on the reverse strand, counting down.
GCTCCATATCCACAATCATCACCAGTTCGGCCCGATCCTTCTCACTGTGCCAGAGTTCATCCCGCAGCCGGGCGTCCTCCCGCGCATCCCGGCCGCGCGGGCGGGTGCCCTTGATCGGCCGGGTCTCCGCCCGGCCGCCGGTTACTTGCAGAAAGCGTTCCATGCTCGAACTGACCACCTGGATATCACCGCAATCCAGGAAGGCGGCCATGGGCGCCGGGCTGATCTCCCGCAACCGGCGGTAAAGAAGCCATGGTTCGACAATCCGGGGCAGGGAAAAGCGCTGGGAGAGATTGACCTGGAAGATGTCCCCGGCGGCAATGTATTCCCGCACCCGCTGCACCGCCCGGCAATAGCTTTCCCGGTCGAAGTGGGAACTTAAAGCATGGCTGCGGACGGTGATGCCGCCTGCGGGCACAGTTTCTCTTCCGCGGTTTTCCACCAGCAATGCCTGCAATTCTTCCAGCCTTTCCGACGCCCGCCGCCGCGCCGCGCCTGCTTCCGTCTCCGGAAAGCCGGTGGATACCAGCCGGACACTCCCGTCCACCGCATCCACCACCACCGCCCGGTCATAGAACCCCAGACACAGATCGGGGGTGTGCAAATCATCCTCGGCCCAAGACGGCAACCGCTCCAGCATCCGGCCCAGGTCATAGCTGAAATATCCCGCCGCACCCCCGGCAAACGGCAGGGGGCAGGCGGCCGGCGCCAAACGGTACCGCCCGAGCAGCTCTTTCAAGACATCCAGGGGATGACCGGTGATTGTTTCAGTCCGTTCCCCCCATTCCAGCCGGATCCGCGTCCCCCGGGAACGCATGACCAGAAACGGGTCGCTGCTCATAATCGCGTAACGGCCCAATCCCTTCACCAGCAGGCTGCTGTCGAATAAAAAGGGGTATGGCCGGCCCAGCAGGCGTTCAAACAGTTCCGGTACCTTTTTTTCAAGTGCCGCCGGTTTGATTAAAGGCAATTCCATTGTCAATTTTCACCTCTTTCATCTTACCCGTCCCCGCACTGCATAATGACAAACGGCGCCGGCTGCCGGACGGGAAAAACAAAAAAACCAGCCCCCGGCTGGTTCGCACCCCGAAAACTCCGCGTCGTCTACGGCCTGTCTCTGCTCGTCACGCTCCAACTCAGCTCCGCTTTATTTTCATAAGCTTACCATGAAATGTCTGAATCCGTCAATAAAGCAACCCTGAAAAATATGCGTTCTTCCGCCAATACAGCTCATCTTTACTTTTGCCGGCCTTCAAACGCCGCCATTTACGTCAGGCTGCCGGTAAATCCGGGGCTTTCCCGGACGGGTGGTGTTTCCGGCCGGAAGAAAAAAAAGACGGCGGTAGAAAAATCCGGTAACAAGGGCCTGGCCGCCGATGGCATTTTTATTTCCGGGGCATAGAATATACTAAACCACGGGAGAGGTGTTACTCATGAAATACGTCGTACAGCCCGGCGACACTATGCATTCCATCGCCCTGAAGTTCAACGTCCCGCTTCATGTGCTGATCACGGCCAATCCCCAGGTGATCCACCCGAGTCAACTGCAGGTGGGGGAAGTGCTGGAAGTATCGACAACCTATTATCCGCACCACCCGCACCACCCCGCGGGCACCACCACCCAACCGACTTCGCCGCCCGCGCCCGTGCCCACTCTGGCGCCGGTCTACATCCATCACGGCGTCTGGTGCACACTGGTGCTCCACCAGACGGAAAGTTTGCCCGATCCCGGTCCCGGTTCGGCACTGGTCAGAATGGCGGAACACGGACATGTAATGGTAGCCACTATGGAAATGCCTCATCCGAAACAGTACGGCGCTTATGACGTTTACACCGCCTGGATGGTCAGCAGTATGAATCCCCTCACTGTACGGGATTACTTCGACCTGGCGCCGGCCAAATTGTTCGGCTTCTGGATCAACCACAAGAACATCCAGGGCCTGCAGCGCACCGACGAGATACTGGTCAACCCGGAACCGGAAAAGCACGGACCGCATCCCTCCAACAACCTGTATGTGCTGCGGGGAAGCCTGGCCCACTGCTGCCCCGCCCCGGTGATGCCCACCGCTACGGCAATGCCCACCGGCCCGGCCATGGGCTAGGACAATGCGTGATTTTTTCACGGTTCATCCGCCTGCCGGATCAATTGCTCCGGCAGTATATTTTTTACTTCAGGGTGAAGGAATTGGTTTCACTTGGCGTGAAAAGGCCGGTAAGAAGGCGCACCTTCCCGGGGACGGACCGGCGGTTCACCACACCTGCAAAATGACACATTTCAGGTAATGTGTTTCCGGTGAGGCCAGCAGCATGGGGTGGTCTTTGGCCTGACGGCGCAGCTCGGCCAGGCGCAATTGCCGCCCCGTATCCCGGGCGGCCTCCATGAGCACATTCAGGAAAAGCTCTTCCTGCATGTGATAGGAACAGGAGCAGGTGACCAGAAATCCCCCCGGAGGCAGCAACTTCATCGCCCGCAGGTTGATTTCCTTGTAACCGCGCACCGCGCCTTCCAGGGCCTCCCTGGACTTGGTAAAGGCCGGCGGGTCCAGGATGATCAGGTCGAAACGCTCCCCGGACCGGTCCATCGCCCGCAGTTCGTCAAAGGCGTTGCCCGCACGGAAAGTGCAGATTTTATCCAGACCGTTTCCAGCCGCGTTTTTCCGGGCCACGTCCAGCGCCTCGCCGGACACGTCGATGCCCAGCACCGAACAGGCGCCGAAATGTGCGGCGTAAACGGAAAATGTGCCTGTGTGGCAGAAGCAGTCCAGCACCCGCGCCCCTTCCGCCAGCCCGCGCAGGGCCAGGCGATTTTCCCGCTGATCCAGGAAGTAGCCGGTTTTCTGACCGCCGGCCAGGTCGACCAGGAATTTCAGACCGTTTTCCGTAATCTCCACCAGCGGATCAAAAGGACCCTTGATAAATCCGGTCTGCAAAGGCAGTCCTTCCAGCTCGCGCACGCTTACATCGTTGCGCTCGTAGATACCGGTCGGGGACAGTATTTCATCCAGCAGGCCGGTAATCGTCTCTTTATGCACGTCAATGCCCAGGGCCAGTGTCTGCAAAGAGAGAAAGCCGCCGAATTGATCCACGATCAGTGCGGGCAGAAAGTCGGCCTCGGCGTAAATCAGCCGGCAGGCGTCCGTGTCGCGCACCACCCGCCGGCGGTAGTCCAGGGCGGCCCGGATGCGCCGGCGGAAAAACTCCCGGTCGACGGTTTCCTGCTGGTTGCGGGTCAACAGGCGCACCATGATCTGTGACGCCGGATTGATGTAGCCGCGCCCGACAAAGCGCCCCCGGTGGTCCACCACCTCCACCACGTCGCCCGGGCGGTAATGACCGTGCACATCCTGCACTTCGGTGCGGTATACCCAGGGGTGCCCCAGCAGCACCCGGTGCTGCCGGGCATGGGTCAGTTTGACTACGGCCAATTTTGCTCCACCACCTGATCGATTATTTGCCCGTCAGCCTGTCCGCCCGTTTCTGCACTTCGAAAAGCACTTCTTCCTCGTCAATGGTCAAAACCTGCCGTTTTTCCATCAAGATCCGGCCGTCCACAATCACCGTGTCCACATCGGCGGAATGGGCGGCGTAAACCAGGTGCGCCACCGGATCGTGCCGCGGGCAAAGATGCGGGCGCTGCAGGTTGACCAGAATGATGTCGGCCTTGCAGCCCGGCTTGAGCAGCCCCACGTCCGGCAGCCCGAGCGCCCGGGCGCCATTGACAGTGGCCATGGACAGAGCGGTGAAGGCGGGCAGGGCCATGGGATCCATGGTGGCCACTTTTTGCAGCAAAGCGGCACTGCGCATTTCCTCCAACAAGTCCAGGTTGTTGTTGCTGGCCGCCCCGTCGGTGCCCAAGCCGACCACGGCCCCGGCGGCCAACAGGGCGGTGACGGGGGCGATGCCGCTGGCCAGTTTCATATTGCTTTCCGGGTTGTGGGCGACGCCCGCCTGCTTTTCCGCCAGGATGCGGATGTCCTCCGCCGTCAGGTGCACACAGTGGGCGGCCAGCACGGGCAGCTCAAACAGGCCCAGTCCGTCCATCAGGGCAACGGGTGTTTTGCCGTACTGCCTGCCGGTATCTTCTATTTCCGTGCGTGTTTCGGCCAGGTGGATGTGGATGCCTACATTCAATTCCCCGGCCAGCTCAATCACCCGGCGCATGAAATCCGGCGGACAGGTGTAGGGGGCGTGCGGCCCGAGCATGGTGGTGATGCGCCCGCCGGCCGCCCCCTGCCAGTCGCGGACGAACCGCCGGCTGTAGTCCAGTGCCTTGTCCGCCCCCGGGGCGGCGCCGATCAAGCCCCGGGACAGGACGGCCCGCAGGCCCGCCTTTTCCACCGCCCGCGCCGCCTGGTTCATGTGAAAATACATATCGGCAAAGGTGGTGGTACCCGAGCGGATCATCTCCAGGCAACACAAAAGGGTGCCCCAATATACGTCTTCTGGCTCCAGTTTTTCCTCCAGCGGCCAGATTTTTTTCTCCAGCCACTGCATCAGCGGCAGATCGTCGGCGTAACTGCGGAAGAGGGTCATCGCGGCGTGCGTGTGGCAGTTTACCAGGCCGGGCAGGGCCAGCATGCCGTGCCCGTCAATGACCCGGTCATAGTCCCGGTCCGGCGCGCTGCCCGCCGGACCGGTGTGGCTGATGTACTGCCCTTCGGCTGCAATTTCCCCGTTATCAATGATCCGGTTGCGGTCCGCCATGGTCAGCACGGCGGCACCGCGAATTAAAAGGCCCATAAGCTCCTCCTGTCAGGCGCAATCCATCCGGTGGCGGCCATCCTGCCGGTATGCGGCAATCAACGTACCGCGTATTGGCACCTGGAAGCGATTTTGTTCAGACATCTACTTTTCACCCGGCCGGGGGATGCCCCCCGCACACCGGCCGCCGGGCTGGCCGTAGCTGGTCAGGTAGCAGTCGCGCAGGGCGGCCACCTCTGCCTCGGGCAGGACGGCCGGTTGGCCGACCAGATCGGCCCAGACAAAAACCTTGGCCGCCTTCTCCACAATCTGGCAGACTGTCAGCACCTCCTCCAGGTTGCGCCCCACGCCCACCACACCGTGGTTGGCCAGCAGCACCGCCCCGTGTCCACCCAGCGCCTCCACGGCGGACGCCGCCAGTTCCGCCGTGCCCGCCCGGGCATAGGCGGCCACGGCCACACTGCCGCCCACCACCTGGGCCAGGTCCTCCAGGATGGGCGGGATGGCCCGGCGGGCCACAGCCAGGGCGCTGGCAAAAACGCTGTGTGTGTGCATGACGGCGTTCACATCCGCCCGTGCCCGGTAAATGGCCAGATGCAGCTGGTATTCGGTGGACGGGCGCTTCTCCCCTTCCACCACCCGGCCTTCCAGATTCATGACCACCATGTCCCTGGCCTGCAGGCCGGCGTAGGGCAATCCGCTGGGGGTGATCACCACCAGGTTCTCCCCGGTCACCCGGGCGGAAAGGTTGCCCCAGGTGCCGGTGACCAGGCCGCTGGCGGCCATGCGTGCGCCCGTTTTATAAACCTGCTCTTTATATTTTTCCGTGGCTACTGTCATAAAAAATAACTCCTGCTATAAAATTTTGACCGGTACCGGGCCGGAAAAAGCACTATTTTACATTCCGGTGCCGTTATCAACGTCCATGATCTTTTTAACGCAGCCATATTGCGCGCGATTACTTTTGACTACCAATGCGGCTTCTAAAGCGACACGGCGGGGATCCGGCGATATTTTCAGACGCGCGATTCGCGCTGCCGGTTCGATTACTGAAAACACCGTCGTGTTTCGTTTCCGGACCTACGCCAGCCGCTACTCCGGCACGGCCACCACCTTTAATAGTTGCCGGCCGCGTGCGGTCACCGGCCCGTCCGGCGGCCCCAAAATATGCTACTCGCAGCGCCAGTCGTTGACATAAGAAACCTGTTCCGGGGTCAGCCGGTCGATTTCAATGCCCAGGGACTGCAGCTTCAGTTCCGCCACCCGCCGGTCCAGTTCCGCGGGGACCAGGTAAACCCGGCGCTCCAGCTGTTTCCCGTGCTCCAGCAGATACTGCGCCGAAAGCGCCTGCAGGGCGAAGGACATGTCCATGATTTCCGCCGGGTGGCCATCGCCGGCGGCCAGATTGACCAACCGGCCCTCGCCCAGCAGGTACAGGCGCCGCCCGTCGGGCAGGGTGAATTCTTCGATATTCTGACGCACCGTGCGCCGGGAAACGCTGGCCAAGGCCAGCTCGGGAATATTGATCTCCACGTCGAAATGGCCGGCGTTGGCCAGCAGGGCGCCGTCCTTCATACGCCGGAAATGCCTTTCGCGCAGGATGTCCCGGCAGCCGGTGACGGTAATGAAGATGTCCCCCACCGCGGCGGCCTGTTCGCTGGAGAGCACACGGTAGCCGTCCATGTGCGCCTCCACCGCCTTGACCGGGTCGGTCTCGCAAACCACCACCTGCGCCCCCAGGCCGCGTGCGCGCATAGCCACGCCCCGGCCGCACCAGCCATAGCCGAGTACGACCACCGTTTTGCCAGCTGTGAGCAAATTGGTGGTGCGCAAAATCCCCGCCCACACCGACTCGCCGGTGCCGTAGCGGTTGTCGAAGAGGTACTTGCAGCGGGCGTCGTTCACCGCCACCATGGGAAAGAGCAGCCGGCCGGCCCGCTCCATCGCCCGTAGGCGCAGCACGCCGGTGGTGGTTTCCTCGCATCCGCCCAGCACATTGGCGGCCAAACCGATGCGCACGGTGTGCAGCAGGTGCACCAGGTCGCCGCCGTCGTCAATGACAATGCGCGGGCCGGTATCCAGCACTTTCAACAAATGCTGCTCATACTCTTCCGCCGTGGCGCCGTGCCAGGCGTAGACATTGATTCCGGCCGCGGCCAGGGCGGCGGCCACATCGTCCTGTGTGGACAGGGGATTGGAGCCGCTGATGGCCACCGCCGCCCCGCCGGCTTTGAGCACCTCGGCCAGGTAGGCCGTTTTGGCCTCCAGGTGAATGCTCATGGCCACGCGCACGCCGGCAAAGGGACGGGTGCGTTCAAAGCCGGCGCGGATCACGTTGAGTACGGGCATGTGCGCCTGCACCCAGTCGATTTTCAACCGGCCCGCCGGGGCCAGATTAATGTCACGGACAATAAAATTTTCCATTGGCTATTCTCCTGTCGATGGATTTGACATTTACAACCGTTTCAGGCTTTCCCGGTAGGGCGGACGGGCCACCCCCCGGTCGGTGATGATGGCCGTAACCAGGCGGGCCGGGGTGACGTCGAAAGCCGGGTTCCACACTCGCACCCCCGGCGCGGCCACCGGACGTCCGGCCAAATGGGTCACTTCTTCAGGCGCGCGCTCTTCGATGGGGATGTCAGCCCCGCTGTCCAGGCTCAAGTCGATCGTAGACACCGGTGCGGCCACATAAAAGGGCAGTCCGTGCTCTTTGGCCAGCACGGCCACGCCGTAGGTGCCGATTTTGTTGGCCACGTCCCCGTTGGCGGCAATGCGGTCGGCGCCCACGATAACCAGATCCACCATGCCCCGGGCCATCAGGTAACCGGCCATGTTATCGGTAATCACTGTGACCGGGATGCCCTCCTGCACCATCTCCCAGGCGGTCAGACGCGCCCCCTGCAGCAGGGGCCGGGTTTCATCCGCATAGACGCTGACATGCTTCCCCGCTTCCTGCGCCGCCCGGATCACCCCCAGCGCGGTGCCGTAACCGGCCGTGGCCAGCGCGCCGGCGTTGCAGTGGGTGAGAATGCGCGCCCCGGGCGGCACCAGTTCCCGGCCGAAATTGCCCATCCGCTTGTTGGCCGCCACATCCTCCCCGCAGATCGCATGTGCCTCCGCAAGCAGCAGTGCTGTCAACTCCTGCGGGTCCGCGGCATCCGACGCCCGCAGGCGCGTCAGCAGACGGTTCAACGCCCAGGCCAAGTTGACCGCCGTGGGCCGGGTGGCGGCCAGGAAGCGGGCCGTCTCCTCCGCAGCGGCCAGAAACTCCGTCCGGTTCTCCGGTTGCGCCTGCCGCACCCCCAACACCAGGCCGTAGGCGGCGGCCGCCCCGATGGCCGGCGCCCCCCGCACCTGCAGGCTGCGGATGGCCCCGGCCACGCTATCGCAATCCCGGCAGCTGATGTATTCCACCACCGCGGGCAGTTTGGTCTGATCCAGCAAAACCAGCGCGTCATCCTCCCAGCGCATGGTATCCAAGTTGTATCATCCCCTTTAGTGAAAATGGCGCTCTTCAAGGCGGCGGCCAGGCCGGAAAAGCAGCCGTCAGCTTTTTCATTTGCATATTTTTGTTCAATAAATCATGACCGTTAATTTGCACCACGAAACATACTCATTGCCGCCCCGCCGTTCCATTCAACCGGAAATTTTGTTCGCTACGGCACTGGAAAATCCTTTTTGCACGCCGCCATGCCGTCCATTGCGTTCAGCGCGGAGGTACGGTGGCGTACTCACGGAATACAGCTCTCACTGCACCGCCGACGGGTCAAAGAGCATTTCCTGGCACAGGCAGCCGCGCTCCGGATCCAGCATTTCAATCGTGCGCATGGCCAACCGGCGCAGGTTGTCCACGTTTGCCGCCATTACATCCACCACTTCCTGATGGGACAGGCGGGTGGGGGAAATGCCGGCGGCAAAGTTGGTCACCATGGCGATGGCAGCGTAGCACATGCCCGCCTCCCGGGCCAGCACCACTTCGGGCACGCTGGTCATGCCCACCAGGTCGCCCCCCAACTGGCGGAACATGCGGATTTCAGCCGGTGTTTCAAAGCGCGGCCCTTCGGTGCAGACATAGGTGCCCGCCACATGATGCTTCAAGTCCAGTTCCGCGGCCGCCCGGGACAGCAACCGGCGCAGTTCCGGGCAGTAGGGGTCGGTCATGTCCAGGTGCACCACCCCTTTTTCCACAAAAGTCTGCGGCCGGGACCTGGTGAAGTCCAGAAACTGATCCGCAAAAACAAACTCCCGCGGCCCCATCTGTGGGTTCAACGATCCCACCGCCGCAGTGGCGAAGATGTTTTTTACGCCCAGTTTCCGCAGCCCCCAGATGTTGGCCCGGTAATTGACCAGATGCGGGGGCACCGAGTGATCCTCCCCGTGCCGGGCCATAAAGGCCACCTCCCGCCCCCGGTAGACACCGGTTTTCACCTTCGCCGTCCCGAACGGGGTGGCTATTTTTTCTTCCCGGATATCGCTTAAAATGTTCGGATCGTAAACTCCCGTGCCGCCGATTAAAGCAATACGCACCGGCATGATCAAAACCTCCGTTGATGATAGATTTGCCCGACTCTTTTAGCATTGTTTGCAACACCTGCTACTATTCGCCCTTGCCGGACGGTTTCCTGTCAAAACAGTAAAATTTAACACCTACATTGACACTGCCGGACAGTTATTATAAAATCAATATATCCAGATTATACGCCGGGGGGAGATTATTTAAAATGCTGGAAGTGCAAAAAGAGAACATTGCCAAATACGAGGAAATGGCCGAACTTTTAAAAGCCCTGGCCCATCCCACCAGGTTGTGCATTGTGGACGGACTGATTCAAAACGAACGCAACGTGACCACCATCCGGGAATGCCTGGAACTGCCCCAATCTACGGTTTCCCAGCATCTGGGCATTTTGAAGGCACGGGGCATCATTCAGGGCCGGCGCAAAGGCACGGAAATTTCCTACACTGTGACCAGCGATCTGGTCAAGCGGCTGGTGCGGATGCTGCTGGAAGAAATGTAAGGCAAGACCGGGCATAAGCGCCCGGCCGGGCGGGCAACAATAAAAAAAATAAATGACCGGAAACCGGTAAAGAGGCGCAGCGCATTGCTAAACCTGTCCGAAAAAGAAATCATCAACAATGCCTTCAAAATGGCGCTGGAGCACGAATCCTACCGCCAGGCCAAGTACGCCTTTTTGGCCCGGTCGGTCAGGGACAAGACGCTGCGGGAAATGTTCGCCACCTACGCCGTCTCCTGCCGGCGGCACATGGCCATGATCCAGACGGAAATGAAAAATATGAACATCCACTAAAAGCCGGTATAACCGGCCCGCGAAAGGCGGCCAGCATGAACAAACTGGAACTGCTTTATGACGTGCTGCATGACAAGATGCACAGCCAGGTATTTTATAACGAGCAGATGATCCGGATCACCAACCCGGTGGCGCACCAGCTTTTCATGCGCCTGCGGGACGAGGAGGCGCAGCACATTTTGCGCCTGCGCATGGAAATTTTAACGCTGGAAACCAGGCCCTTCCCGATCAACAAGATCCTGCCCGGCATAGAAGCCAATCCCCGCTTCCGGCTGTGAACGCCGCCGGGGATAGCAGCGTCCGCGCCCCAACGGTGATACACCGGAATTTCCGGCCAACCAGGAAATGCAATCATCTGCAATGATACCAAATACGCAATCGCCAATGGCCCGCCAATGACGGCCCGTTTTTCTTCCCCGTCCGTTACCATTTCAGCCATCTGACGCGTTTTCCCCGCCGGCAACCGCATACTCACCCTTGCCGTTTAACTGCCGGCCCGGATCAGATCCGTTCCGGAAAGGGCGCACCCCCCCGCTGCACGCCCAGCGCTTCCGCCAGCCAGAGCACGAAGGCGAAACCGGCCAGATCCAGCAAGAAACTGCGCCAGTAAGACCAGCGCAAATAGCAAAAATACCCCACGCGGATCATCACCCATTCAGCCAGTAAAAATACGCCGGCCACCAGCATGACATAGGGCAGACGGTAAATGTGCCGGCGGGGATTGAAACTGGTCAAGGTGATCCCGTTGGCAAAGCCGGAAAGCAGATAGAGAACCGGAATGCCTGCCGCGGCCGGTCCGTGGGGGGAATAAACATAGGCGCCCAGGGAAATCAATGTGCTGTCGATGGCGTAAATAGTGGCCAGGGCGATCAGGCCGGCCGGCCAGAGTGTGCGCCAGTGCCGCCGCGGCACGGCCGCCAGGGCAATCCCCCAGGATAAGGCGCAGAAAATGATCCAGCCCATATTTGTTCCTCCTGAAAAAAATTACCCCGTTAACCGGGGACCTTACACACAACTGCAAAACGCCGCCGTACCGGCATTGATTGTGAACCTGCCATATCTCTGCAGTCTATAAGTTCTGCAAAACGACAGCCCGCAAGGCGGATACATGGTTTTGATCTATACCCGGTACTCTTTTTGTTTGACTTTAAGCCCGCCGGCCCTCAGGCCATCTTGTATTCCGGCGCGCTGCCCAGCCAGTTCTTTACCTTGCCATACTTAACCATATCATCATACAGATGCAGTTCATCCGTCATAAAACCCATAAACATATTGCGCAACGCGTCATTGGTCGCAATTAGAATGGTTTTGATGTGCACATGTAAAGCCGTTTGACTGCCGGCCAGAGTGACGCGGAAAATCATCTCGTCACGGATCACTTCCTGGTTGGTGGGTGTATTGATGCTTTTGGGCGGCCGGGCTGGCAACGGTATTTTGTAATGATTCATTGATTCCTCCAGCTTGTTGATCTGGGGCATAACCACTTTATTCAAACCGCGCTGGAGCAGCACTTTCAAGTCACTATCCCCGGCGTGGTTTAAAAACAAATCAATCAATTCCACCGTGTCGTACCTGAGCCTCAAAACAGCCCAAAGCTGGTGGGCTTCCCCGGCGTCCAGGCTGGACTGATCATCCTTCCGGGTGATGATTTTTTCCAGCAGGCTCATAACAAACTCCCTTTCATCAGTATATTCAAGAGTGAATATCCCCGCCAAACGGCCCGGTTACACAACCGGCCCGGCGATCCAAGCAGATTAACCGCCGCCCACCTTTGTTTTTACCCCAAACCCGTCATGGTAACTATCCGGCATACCTGCTTCCAGTTTTGCCGCGTATATAGCGGGCATATATGGCCCGCGCCGTTATTCCGGCGCCGGCGCGCCCCGGCCTCACCTAACGGTCTACTTTTTTTAACACGATCAACCACAGGGCCACCGCCAGGGCCAGGCCGGTGGAAAAAACAGTAAAAGTAAACAGGTTCACTGACATCCCCCCGGATTCACCCTGTCTCCTTGCTCACGGACCGCCTGAAAAGCTCCGGCGCCAGCGTGCGCAGGCTGTCCACCACCCAGGTGATAAAAGTGAACACCAGCACGTTGACATAAAAACTGGCGCCGTGGCACCAGCGGGTATAACCCAGGCTGCCGGTCAGCATGAGCATATGCTCTTCCATCAGAAACAAGCCGGCAAAAACCAGGATGTTGATCCCCTGCCACCAGCGGTTGACGGGCAGACACTGGCCGAACAGGGCGCCCACGGTAATGGTGGGGCCAAAGGTGAAAAATACTGACGAGCCCAGCAGGGTAAGCACGGGATGGTGCACCCGGTAAAGATCCAGGTGCAGGGAAATGCCGTCCACCACCAGCTGCAGGGCCACCGCAACCAGCCCGCCGGCCAGGGCGGCCCAGATCCGCCGCCGGTCCAGAAAGGCAAAGAATAACAGCCAGCCGATGGCAAAAGCGATTACCCAGGGCATAAAGCACCTCCCCGGCTTTGTTCAAGAAAACGCCTTAAAAATGTACGCTTTAGCCGTGAAAAGCATTTTCCCGCAACCACTCATAATATTTCCCCTGCTCTGCAAGAATATGAGTATTACTCCGCGACAAAGGAGACTGGTGGCATGAAAGTAGCCGTGATCGGCGCCGGTCCGGCCGGGCTGGCCTGCGCTCTGGAACTGGAACGGCTGGGCGTCAGGCCGGTGATATACGAACGCCAGCACCGGGTGGGCGCGCCGACCGAAACGGTGGCCCTGCTGCTGCACCTGGCCTACCGGCCGGTGCCGGATCAACTGGCCTACCTGGCCGAAAAATGCCGCCTGTCCGTGCGTCCGCTGGCCGTACTGCGCGCCATCCACATGCACAGCTGCAGCCGGCGCACAGTGGTCCACGGACGGAAACTGGGCTACCTGCTGGCCCGCGGCCGGCAGCCGGACTCACTGGAACGGCAGTTGGCCGCCCACCTGCAGTTACCGGTCATCTTTGAAACCGCCGCCGACGCCCTCACCCTGGCCCGGCATTTCGACGCCGTGGCGGTGGCCACCGGGGACAGCACCGTGGCCCGGTCACTGGGCTGCTGGCAGGAATACACCAACACGATCATCAAAGGGGCGACGGTGCTCGGCCGGTTCGACCCCGCCGCTGTGCATATGTATTACGACACCCGTTACTCCGGTCACTGCTACGGCTTCCTGGCCCCATTCGACCGGGAGCGCGCCTCCCTGCACCTGTGCGTGGGGGGCATCGGCAAAAGCGATATGGACGATCACTGGGAGCTTTTTTTGGAATCGGAAAAGCTGCATTACCCGGTGGTGGAAACGTTTGACATGGAATTTCACTGCGGCCGGGTCACCCGCCACCGGCAGGGCAATTTGTTTCTAATCGGAAACAGCGGCAGCTTTGTCAGCAACCTGCTCGGCCTGGGCCTGTTCCCCGGCCTGATCAGCGGCGTGCTGGCCGCCCGGGCGATTGTTTACGGTCTTGATTACGAGGCGCTGGTGCGCCCGCTGGCCCGGCACATCGACCGGATGGACGACATCCGCCTGGCCCTGGAGCGCCTGGACAACCGGGGACTGGACCGTCTGGTCGGCCTGTTCGGACTGCCCGGAATCAAACAGCTGGTTTATAATTCCCGTTTTGACGTCATCCGGCATGCACACAACTTTTTAAAAGAGCTGCCCGGTATGAAAGAATCGTTCCAGTACAAGTACCATTCCGGTGGTTTGCCGGCCGGCGCGGCCGGCACGCGCCGGGAAACAGGCGTCCCCGGAGCGGCGGCGGGCGCCACGCCTGATTCAGCTGCCATAAAAGATGTCTTCCACACTCAGTCGCACCGCCCGCCACCGGCCGTGACAAACAACCGGCCGACGGCGACCGCAGCCGGCGCGCCGCGGCCGGAAACACTCCCCCCGCCGGCGGCGGCAGCGGGCGGCAGGACGGGCATCCGGCGTCCCGACCGTCCGTTGAAACTAATCGGCACCGGGAACACTGGGAACAACCGCCTCCGCCCGCCGGCAATGTCCCCATTCAAACACCCGGCCGGGTTGATTGTAGACAAAAAACCGCTCCCCCTGGACGCCATATCCGGCCGGCTGATCCCGGCGCCGGACAATACACCGGGAGGGGCGGCGGAATGAAAGTAGCCATCATCGGCGCCGGCCCGGCCGGGCTGGCTTGCGCGCTGACCCTGGAGCGCCACGGCATCGCCCCGGCCGTTTTCGAGGCGCGGACCAAATCAGGAGAACTGTTTCCCCACGTGGCCGGATTTTTACAGCTGATGAGCCGGCCGCTGCCCGACCAGGTGCTCCACCTGCGCCGGCAGTTCCACCTGCCCGTTGTGCCTTTGAACACCATCAAGCGCATCGACATGCACACACCCAATGTCAGCCGCAGCATCACCGGCCGGCTGGGCTACTTTTTCCAGCGCGGGCAGGATGAAAACGCGGTAGAAAGCGTGTTTTCCGCCCACCTGCGCACACCGGTCTTCTACAACCGCCACGCCGACTGGCGGGCGCTGGCCCGGCACTATGACTACGTGGTGGTGGCCGACGGCCAGCCGGCGACGGCACGCACCCTGGGCTGCTGGCAGAACCTGCTGCAGACCTGGGTGCGCGGGGCGATTGTACTCGGCAACTTTGATCCACATACCTTGATTATGTGGCTGAATACCAAATACGCCCGCCACACCTACGCCTACCTGACCCCGGCCAGCAACCGGCGGGCTTCCCTGGTGCTGATCTTAAACGACGCCACCCGGGATGAAATCGAGCATAGATGGCAGCTGTTCTGGGAGATCGAAAAATTCTCTTATCACATGGTGCAGCACTTTTCTCTCGAGCACAACAGCGGCTTTGTCTATCCCCACCAGGTGGGCAATGTTTTACTGGCCGGCAACGCCGGCGGTTTCATCGAGCCCTTCCTGGGCTTCGGCATGCTGGCCGCCCTGCGCAGCGGGGTTTACGCCGGGCGGGCGATTGCCGAAGGGCGCTCTTACGAGGAACTGGTGCACGACCTGCATCAAGAGATCATTGAAGCGCTGGCCATCCGCCAGACCATGAACGCATTTACCAACGAGGACTATGACCGGCTGGTGGCCGCCCTGACCCTGCCGGGCATCAAACAGTTGATCTATAACACCAACCTGGATTTACTCCCCTTGACCGGCCAGGCGCTGGATCACCTGCAGGCGCTGCAGCAAAAAATAAAAGCCTGGCGGGACAACCATGCCACCTGTAACAGCCGTAATAACTAGCATTGCAGCGCCACATCGCGGTTCCCCAAGTTGAAACACACAGTCATCCGCCCGGCGAGACCGGGTAACGGTCTCGTTTTTACCGGCACGCCGGGCACCGTTCAGTTGCTCTCTTTTTTTCCCAATCCGCGCCAGGCGGCCGCCAGGAGCAGCAAAAGGGGCAGCACCAATTCATAGACGAAAGTATAGCCGGGAAAAACATCCGTCAGCATGGCGGTATAGTCATCAATGCCGTGGTAAGCGAATACGGAAAAGGCGGCCATGCACACGCCCAGCGGCGCCACCAGCGGCCGGTAGTCCCGCAGTCCCAGCCACTGGGCCAGACCGAGCACGGTGACATAATAAATAGTGGACAATTTCAGGTAAACCCCGCCCACCCAGACCATCATCATCAGTATGTCCAGGTTGGTGATCAAATCCCCCAGCTTGATCCGGCGCACCATTTCCAGCGCCGGAAAGGTCAGATCGGCCGTTACCCCCGGACCGAACAGGGCGATGGCCAGCACGCCCACCTGCAGCGCGGCGCCCACGGCCGCCACCGCCCGGGCGCCGGCGGCCGTGGTCTTTTCTTGATCGACAATATAGGGGAACAGCATCAGAATGATCACCGCCTCGCCCAAATAACCGGCCAGCATAACCGCCGCCCAGCCTACCGGCCCCGGACCGTTTTCCAGTACGGGCAGGAAGCGGTTGAAATCGGCGCCGGGCAGGGAGGCGGCGCCGACAAAAAGCAGGGTGGCCATGCCCAGGGGGAGCAGCAATTCGTTGACCCGCCCCAAAACCTCCACCCCAGCCAGCACGGTATAGGCGCCCACCACCAGTAGGCTCAGTGAAAAAACAGCCAGCGGCGTGGCGGGCATGTAAGCGGAGTTCATGATGTCGGACAGCATGCGGGTCGTACTGGCGCTGGTAAAGAAAAAGAAAATGATGAAGGCCAGCCCGGCCGCCCCGCCCGCCCACGGTCCCAGCACCCGGCGGCTGTACTGGATCACTGTCTCACGGGGGAAACGACGGGCCAGTGCGGCGCACAAAAACCAGATTCCAATCCCGGCCGCGGTGGCCATGATCACCGCAATCCAGGCGTCCCGGCCGGCCGCCCGGGCCACCAGCGCCGGCTGGTAAATGTCGGCGGTGGAAATAACGGTGGTGATGATTAAAAAAGCCAGCTGCCGGGAATTGATCCGTCCCTTTTCCAGCCTGTAGGCATCGTCCCCGGCGTTCTTGTCCACCGGCGCACCTCCCGGTTGCTTGTATTGTTTCCAGTTATTGTGCGCCGGGAAAATGGCTTACATGCGCCAAACCGGATCATTACCGGGTAAACTTTTAAAAAATATACCGCCCGCCGTTATGGTGTGCCTGCGGACAAAAGCAGGCACCTTTCCAGGTTCAAAATGGAACAACCGGAAAAGAAAAACCGGGGCGCCTTGTGACGCCCCTTTTTTCAAACAGTTTCCTTGTCCCGGCGGTCAAACAGCGCCGCCACAAACTCCCCGGCGTGAAAGGGCCGCAGGTCGTCCACGCTCTCGCCGATGCCGATGAATTTCACCGGTATGTCCAGCTCCCGGCGGATGCCGATGATCACGCCGCCCCTGGCGGTGCCGTCCAGCTTGGTCAGCACGATGCCGGTCACCCCGGTGGCCTGGCCGAACAGTTTGGCCTGACTGATCGCGTTCTGGCCGGTGGTGGCGTCCAGCACCAGCAGCACCTCGTGCGGCGCGCCGGGCAGTTCCCGGCCGAGCACCCGGCCCACCTTTTTCAGTTCCTCCATCAAATTGCTCTTGGTGTGCAGCCGGCCGGCGGTATCAATAATCAATACGTCCGCACCGCGCGAACGGGCCGCCTGCAGGGCGTCGTAGGCCACCGCCGCCGGATCGGCGCCCTCCCGGTGCTTGATCACGGTGATTCCCGTGCGCTGACCCCAGATTTCCAGCTGGTCGATGGCCGCGGCCCGGAAAGTGTCCCCGGCGGCCAGCAGCACCCGCTGACCGCGGGACTGGCAATAGCGGGCCAGCTTACCGATGGTGGTGGTCTTGCCCACGCCGTTCACCCCCACCACCATGATCACCGCCGGCGGACCGCCGGTATTCAAAGGAACCGTTTCCTGACCCAGAATGTCCCCGATCAACTCCTGCAAAAGGGAGGTGAGCTGTTCCGGTTCCCGCACTCCCCGCGCCTTCACCTCCCGGCGCAGGTCGGCAATCAGATCCACGGCCGTATCCATGCCCACATCAGCCTGGATCAGGGCTTCCTCCAGTTCCTCGTAAAGATCATCATCTATTGATTTATGCCCGCTGACCAGGGTTTCGATTTTTTCCACCAACCCCTGCCTGGTACGGGTCAGGCTTTGCTTCAAACGGTCAAAGATGCCCATGTCCTTCTCCTCCGTTGCTAACCGGCATACCCCAGAACGGCCAGCGCCCGGCGGGCGGCCTGCTGTTCCGCTTCCTTTTTGGACCGCCCCCGGCCGCGGCCCATTTCCCGGCCGCCGCAAAAAACCGCCGCCGTAAAAGTCTTGTCGTGATCGGGACCTTCCTCGTGCAGGATGGCGTAGTTAAGCGCGCCACCGTTTTCCTGCTGTAAAATCTCCTGCAGTTCCGTCTTGTAGTCGCGCTCCATCCGCCCTTCCAGCACATCGGTGATCAGCGGTCCCAGATGGGTCAGGGCCAGTTGCCGGGCGGCCGTCAATCCCTGATCCAGGTAAACCGCCCCGAGCAGGGACTCGAAGGCGTCGGCCAGAATAGAGGGCCGGTTGCGGCCGCCGGAGCGCTCCTCGCCCCGCCCCATGAACAGGCAGGCGCCCAGGTCCAGCTCCCGGGCCACCCGGGCCAGGGAGGGCTCGCATACCACCGCCGCGCGCAGCTTGGTCAGTTCGCCCTCGGCATGAGCCGGGTAGGTGCGGTAAAGGTGCTCGCTGACCACCAGTTCCAGCACCGCGTCACCCAGGAATTCCAGACGCTGATTGTTTTCATGCCCCCGGCTGCGGCTTTCATAGGCGTAGGAGCTGTGGGTCAGCGCCAGAAGCAGGAGTTCCCGGTCATGCCAGTGAATGCCCAGCTGTTCTTCCAGCAGTTTGATATTTTGCTCAATTTGTAACATTATCCATCACCCGGGTCAATTTTATGGCCGGCCGTTTTTCAACGCTCATATTTTTTGAATACCAGCGTGGCGTTATGCCCCCCGAAGCCGAAGGAATTGTTCAAAGCCGCCCGCACCGGAGCCACCCGGGCACAATTGGGCACGTAATCCAGATCGCATTCCGGATCCGGCTGCTCATAGTTGATCGTGGGCGGAATCACCCCCCGGTCAATGGCCAGCACGCAGGCCACGGACTCGACACCGCCGGCCGCCCCCAGCAAATGGCCGGTCATCGACTTGGTCGAACTGACGGCCAGCCGGGCGGCGGCCGTTCCAAAGACGTGCTTGATGGCCGTGGTCTCCGAGCGATCGCCCAGGGGAGTGGAGGTACCGTGGGCATTGATGTAGTCGATGTCCGCCGGTGACAAGCCGGCGTCCAAAAGGGCCAGGGACATGGCCAGCGCCGCGCCGCCGCCCTCCGGATCCGAGGCCGTGATGTGATAGGCGTCGCAGCTGGTGCCGTAACCGGTCACTTCAGCGTAAATCCGCGCTCCCCGGGCCAGGGCGTGCGCCTCGGTCTCCAGGATCAGTATGCCCGCCCCCTCGCCAATCACAAACCCGTCCCGTCCGGCGTCAAAGGGCCGGCTCGCCTGCTGCGGCTGATCATTACGGGTGGACAGAGCCTTCATGGCGCAGAAACCGGCCACCGCCATCGGTGTGATCGGTGCCTCGCTGCCGCCGGTGATCATCACGTCGGCCTGTCCCCGCTGCAGAATGCGGCAGGCGTCGCCCACCGCGTTGTTGCTGGACGCGCAGGCGCTGGTGGTGGTCACGTTGCAGCCCCGCAGGCGGTGGGCGATGGCAATCTGGCCGGCACCCATATTGGCAATCATCATCGGGATGAAAAAGGGGCTGATCCGCCCGGGACCTTTGTTCAGCAGCACCTTGTGCTGCTCCTCCAGGGTTTCAATCCCGCCGATGCCGGAACCGAGGATCACCCCCACCCGGTCGCGGTCCGTTTTTTCCAGGTCCAGGCCGGCGTCCGCCAGAGCCATGTTGGCCGCCACCAGGGCAAACTGGGTAAAACGGTCCATGTGCCGGGCCTCTTTTTTATCTATATACCGGAGCGGGTCAAAATCCTTCACTTCAGCGGCAAAGCGGGTGCTGAAGGCCGTGGCGTCAAACCTGGTGATCGGCCCGGCGCCGGAAACCCCGGCCGTCAGGTTGGCCCAGAACGGCTCCACACCCGTACCCAGCGGCGAAACCACCCCCAGGCCGGTTACCAAAACCCTGTTCACCACACCCTATACCTCCTTGGCGCAATCTGCCTATTTCAAAAAAGTCCCGCCGGTTCGCGGGACTTTACGAATCCTTATTGGTGGTCCTGAATATACTTCACCGCCTCGCCCACAGTGCGGATCTTCTCGGCATCCTCATCGGGGATGACCAGATCAAATTCTTCCTCCAGGGCCATGACCAGTTCCACAATATCCAGTGAGTCGGCACCCAGGTCCTCAATAAAGGAAGCTTCCATGTTCACATCAGCTTCCTCCACCCCCAGCTGCTCGACAATGATGGACTTGACCTTGTCAAAAACCGACAACCTGTTCACCTCCTTCCACCAAATCTCTCCAAATCTTTACATCACCATGCCGCCGTCAACCACCAGCGTCTGCCCGGTGATATAACCGGCGGCGTCGCTGGCCAGAAAAACCACTACCGCGGCCACATCGGCCGGTTCCCCGAAGCGGCCCAGGGCCACCCCGGCAAGCATTTTTTCCCGCACCGCCGCCGGCAGGGAGGCGGTCATGCCGGTTTGAATAAAACCGGGCGCCACGGCGTTGACGGTAATATTCCGGGAACCCAGTTCTTTGGCCACCGATTTGGTCAGGCCGATCAACCCGGCCTTGCTGGCGGCATAATTGGCCTGCCCGGCGTTTCCCGTCAGTCCCACCACCGAGCTGATGCTGATGATCCGCCCCCGGCGGGCTTTGAGCATGGGCCGGCTAACCGCCCGGATGCAATTGAAGGCGCCCTTCAGGTTCACCGCCAGCACCCGTTCCCAGTCCTCTTCCGTCAGGCGCATAACCAGGTTATCCCTGGTCACGCCGGCGTTGTTGACCAGAATATCCACCCGGCCAAACTGTTCCAGGGCGGTATTGACCAATCCGGCCGCATCCGCCGCCAGCGCCACATCAGCCTGCCAGGCATGGGCGCGGCGGCCGGTTTCCTTGATCATTTGCACCACTTCCGCGGCTGCGTCCGGCCGGCCGGCATAATTGACCAGCACATCGGCGCCGGCTTCCGCCAGGGCCAGGGCGACAGCCCGCCCGATGCCCCGGGAGGCCCCGGTTACAATGGCCGCCTTGCCGTCAAGTATCATTTTAGCCAACCTCCCCGTGGTACGCAAGCACTTTTTCCAGCCCGCCCGGCTCCCCCGCCGGCAGGCAGGCCGCCCGGCGGTCGATTTTACGCAACAATCCGGTTAAAACCGTACCCGGTCCCATTTCCACAAATAATTCCACCCCGTCCGCCAGCAGCCGGCGCATGCTTTCCTCCCAGCGCACCGGGCTGTAAACCTGACGGACCAGCAGCTGCCGCACCTCTTCAGGCGCACGGACATAGTCGGCGGTGACATTGGCCACCACGGGAAACTGCAGGCCGGCCACGGGCACATCCGCCAGTACGGCCGCCAGCTTCTCCCCGGCCGGACGCATCAGGCTGGAATGGAAGGGCGCGCTTACGGCCAGCGGCACCAGCCGTCTGGCGCCCGCCTTTTTGGCCAGGGCGGCGGCACGCTCCAGGGCGGCCGTGTCGCCGGCGATGACCACCTGGCCGGGACAGTTCAGGTTCACCGCCTCCACCACCCCGGCGCCGCCCGCCCGCCGGCAGATCTCCTCCACCGCCGGCGCATCCAGCCCGAGCACGGCGGTCATACCGCCCGCCCCGGGAGGCACCGCCTCCTGCATGAACCGGCCGCGCTGACGCACCACCCGCACGGCATCGGCAAAACTCAAAGTACCGGCGGCCACCAGGGCGCCGTATTCCCCCAGGCTATGACCGGCGGCCGCTCCGGCCGGCACGCCTTTTTCCCGCAACACCGCCAGGCAGGCGACAGCGGTGGTCAGAATGGCCGGCTGGGCGTTGACCGTCAACTGCAATTCCTCCGCCGGACCCTCGAAGCACAACCGGCTCAAGGCGAAGCCCAGGGCTTCGTCCGCCTCCTGAAAAACACGCCGCGCGGCCGGGTACGCCTCCGTCAGTTCCCGGCCCATGCCGGCATACTGGGCTCCCTGACCGGGAAAAAGAAATGCTGTCTTGCTCATTCCGGCACCGCCCAACGGCTCAAATTTTGCAGCACCGCGGCCGCCCCTTCCACCACGTCCCGGATGATTTCACGCGCCGGCTGGATTTCACGCACCAGCGCGGCGACCTGCCCGGCCATCACCGAGCCGTATTCCACATCGCCGTCCGCCATGGCCGCCCGCAGGCGGCCGGTGCCCAGTTTCTCCAGTTCCGCCGCCGGGGCGCAGCGGGCCTCCAAATCCTCAAACTGCCGGCTCAACTTGTTTTTGAGCACCCGCACCGGGTGACCGGTGGAGCGGCCGGTGACCACCGTGTCGCGGTCTCTGGCCTTGAGCACCATTTCCTTCACCCGGGGGTGAATGGTGCATTCGGCGGCGCACATGAACCGGGTGCCCATCTGCACCCCCACCGCCCCCAGGGCCAGGGCGGCGGCCAGGCCGCGGCCGTCGTAGATGCCGCCGGCGGCAATGACGGGCACATCCACCGCATCCACGATCTGCGGCACCAGGGCCAT
This sequence comes from Desulfotomaculum copahuensis, assembly GCF_001655685.1. Taxonomy (GTDB): domain Bacteria; phylum Bacillota; class Desulfotomaculia; order Desulfotomaculales; family Desulfovirgulaceae; genus Desulfotomaculum_G; species Desulfotomaculum_G copahuensis. Next base: position 59,416 of record NZ_LYVF01000165.1, on the reverse strand, counting down.
GGTGCCCAGTTCACCCACATGGCCACCGCTTTCCATCCCTTCGGCAATCAGCGCGTCCACCCCGCCGCGTACCAGGCGTTTGGCCAGGGCCACCGAGGCCACCACCGGAATCACCCGGGTGCCCGCCGCCTGCAGCGCCGGCACATATTTGCCCGGGTTACCCGCACCGGTGGTCACCACGGGCACCCGCTCGTCGACAATCACCTGCATCACTGCATCCACAAAAGGAGAGAGCAGCATTACATTGACCCCGAAGGGCTTGCCGGTCAACTCCCTGGTCCGGCGCACCTGCTCGCGCACCCAGTCCGCCGGCGCCTGGCCGGAGCCGATGATGCCCAGCCCGCCGCCTTCGCTGACGGCGGCGGCCAGTTCGGCCGTGGAAACCCAGGCCATCCCACCCTGCATGACCGGATAAGCAATGCCCAGCAAATCACAAAGTTTCGTGCGGATAATGGTGATCCGTCTCCCTTCCGCTTTATTCCGGCCGGCGGGCGTCAAACCATCTGACGGCGGCCGCCGCCCAGGTCAACCCGGCGCCGAAGCCGACTAGCACAACATTGTCCCCGTCCTTGATCCGCCCGGCCTGCCGTGCCTCCTGCAGGGCCAGGGGGATGGAGGCGGTGGAAGTGTTGCCGTAACGGTCTACATTCACCAGTACACGCTCCGGCGCCAGTCCCAACCGTTTGACCGCGGCGTCGATGATGCGGATATTGGCCTGGTGCGGGATCAGAAAATCTATATCGGCAACGGACAGGCCGGCGTCCTCCATCACCCCGCGCGTACCTTCCTCCATGGTCTTGACGGCAAACTTGAATACTTCCCGCCCGTTCATATGTACGAAGTGCAGGTCCTGTTCCACCGTTTCCCGGCAGGCCGGCCGGCGGGAACCACCGGCCGGCAGGCATAACAGCGGGCCGCCGGCGCCGTGGGCGCCCAGGCGGGAAGCAAGCAGGCCGTAGCCGGCCGGCGCCGCACGCAGCACCGCCGCCCCGGCGCCGTCCCCGAACAAAACACAGGTGTTGCGGTCGCGCCAGTTGACAATACGGGACAGTGTTTCCGCCCCCACCGCCAGCACTGTCTGCGCCCCTCCGGCGGCAATAAACTGGCCGCCCGTGACCAGGGCGTAAATAAATCCCGTGCACCCGGCGAGCAGGTCGAAAGCGCCGGCACGCTCCGCCCCCAGGCTTTCCTGCAGGAGGCAGGCCGTGGCCGGGAAAAGCATATCCGGCGTATTGGTAGCCACGATAATCAAATCGATTTCGCGCGCCTCCACCCCGGCATCGGCCAGCGCCCGCCGCGCCGCCTCCCGGGCCAGATCGGAGGTGGCCTCGCCCGGCGCGGCGATGCGCCGCTCCCGGATGCCGGTGCGCGTGGTAATCCACTCGTCACTGGTATCGACCATCTTTTCCAGTTCCGCGTTGGTCAAAATCTTTTCCGGCACATAAGTGCCCAAACCGGTGATTGCCGCCCGCTGCTCAGGCATCGGCACACCCCGCCTCCCCGCCGTCGCCGGCTTTGATATTGGAATGAATGGCTTCCACCAGCCGGTTTTCCAGGGACTCCCGGGCGCGCCGGACGGCGTTCTTGATCGCCCGGGCGGTGGAACTGCCGTGGCAGATGATCACCACGCCGTTCACCCCCAGCAGGGGGGCGCCGCCGTATTCGGCATAATCCAGCCGGCGCCGGAAATCCTTCAGCGCCGGAATGGTCATCGCCGTACCCATCTTGGCCAGCCAGCTTTTGGTCACTTCTTCCTTGACCATGTGCATCAGGGCCATGGCCATACCTTCGCCGGCCTTGAGCACGATATTGCCCACAAAGCCGTCGCAGACCACCACGTCCACCGGCCCCTGGAAAATATCCCTGCCTTCCACATTGCCGACGAAATTTAGGCCCGACCGCTTCAGAAGGGGATGGGTGGCCAATGTCAATTCATTACCCTTGGTTTCCTCTTCACCGATATTTAAAAGGCCGATCCGGGGTTCCGGAATGCCCAGAATCTTTTCCGCGTACAGCGAACCCATGATGGCAAACTGCAATAAATGCTGCGGCTTGCAGTCCACATTGGCCCCCACGTCCAGGAGCACCGTGCCGCCCCGCCGGCTGGGCAGGATGCCAGCAATGGCCGGCCGGTCGATGCCCCGGATGCGTCCCAGGCCCAGCAAAGCCGCCGCCATGGCCGCTCCCGTGCTGCCCGCCGAAACCACCGCGCCGGCTGTTCCCTCCTTGACCAGCTGTACCGCGCGCACAATGGACGAATTTTTTTTCCGCCGCACGGCCACCGCCGGATGTTCGCCCATGGCGATGGCCTCGGGCGCATGCACAATGGTGATCCGCGGGTCCGTAAGTTCTCCCAGTTCGGCAATGATCTGCCCCTGCTCACCGGCCAGGATGATTTCCTGGTCGAATTCCCGGGCCGCTTCCGCCGCCCCGCGCACAATTTCCCGCGGGGCATGGTCACCGCCCATGGCGTCCACGGCAATCTTCACTGCCGCCACTCCTCCTCTGCGATGGCAAAAATCAAAAATTTTCCTTCCAGCACCGTTTCGTTGCGCACCGTGGATGTAACCCGGACCATGTACTTGTTGCCTTTTTTCCGGCGCACAACCCCCCGGGCGACCACTTTCTCCCGGCAATAAACCGGCCGCCGGAAGCTGACCTTGGCCGTACCGGTCAGCGCCACCGTGGCGTCGCACAGGGCCACGGCCAGGGAATTGGCCTGGGCGAAAAGGAAATGCCCCCGGGCCACCCGGGTGTGGGAAAGGGTCATTTCTTCAGTCACAGTGAGCACCGAGATCCCCGCCCGGCCCACTTCCAGATCAACCAGTTCCCCCACCAGCTCATCCTCGGTCAGCGCCCGCGGCTGCCGGTAAGCGCCCCGGGCCGCCCGGGCCAGCCGTTCCCGGAATTCCGGGATGCGCAGGGCGCCGCGGTCCAGGCGGACGGTCTGCACACTCACGCCCAGCAGGCCGGCCAGTTCCTCGTCGGTGAGGAAGGGGTTGCCGGCCAGATAACGGGATAACAATTGCTGACGGTGCTCTCTGTTCAGATGTTCCCGGATCATAATCCCACCGCAAATCAATTAGTACCTGGTGCTAAGATATAGTATAACCCGGCTGGTAAAAAAAAGCAACCGGCCGGGAAAATTTCCTCAAGTTTTTTCCGGCCGGAAAAAACTAAGACCGGGGCTATTCCCGGTCATGCAGTTCCTCCGGACGGCTCAGGACTTGACTACTTCCTTGCCCTTGTAGTACCCGCAACCCGGACACACCCGGTGCGGCATGGTCAGTTCATGACACTGCGGACAACGCACCAGCCCGGGTACGGTCAGCTTCAAATGCGCCCGCCGCGCCCGGCCGCGTTGCTTGGATCTTCTCCGTTTCGGTACACCCATTTCCTCCACCCCCCGTGTAATGTTAATGCTTGAACAAATCTTTCAACACCGCCAGCCGCGGGTCCACTTCCTCCTGCCGGCAGTTACACCGCCCCCGGTTCAAGTTTTGACCGCAAACGGGGCACAAACCACGGCAGTCCGGCCGGCAGACCGCTTTCATCGGCAGCGCCAGCAGGATGCTTTTCAACACTTCCGGAGTAATGTCCAGTTTGTCGCCGCGGAAAGGAATGCCTTCTTCACGCTGCTCCGGCGGCGGTTCAACGGCTCCGGCCGGATAATAGAGTTCGCGCAGGGGAACATCGACCGGGTAAACAAAATTCTCCAGACAGCGGGCGCAGGACAGCTGCAATGCCGCCTGTATGCCGCCCGTCAGCTCCAGCAGGCCGCCGCTGTTGGTCAAATCCAGCACGGCCCGGGCCGGACCAACGAAGGAGATTATTTCCCCCGCCCCTTCCAGTGCCGGCAGGGGCGCTTCCAGTTCCCGGTGCAAAGTCATGCCGGGACTTTGCTTGATTGTGGAAACATCAATTTGCATCATAACGACCACCCGGAAGTAATAACACCACACATTATATATAAAGGCACAAACCCTGTCAAGGCGTGAAAGGCACGCTTTTTCAAGGCTGTATCCGCCGCCCGCGCGCCGGCGCCGGTACCGGGATGAAGGCGGCTGACGCACCGGCCCGTTTTTCAGGGCAATGACCGGACACCGGTACAAAGCCGCCGGCCGTCCGCCGGTTTTACACGGCACGCCGAAGGGCGGGCCTATCGCCCGCCCTTACCTGCTTCAACGCAGCGACTCCAGGATTTCCTGCCAGGCGCAGTGCTGTTCCACGCTCTCCAGCGCCATCCGGATGCCTGTTTTGTCGCCCGGTTTTAAACGGCGGGCCAAATGACTGATTTTTTCCACCGTCGTGAATGTATCGTAATGGACCAGGATCAGCGGCACTTCCTTCTCCTGCGCCCGGGCAATCAACTTGACATCGGGGTAAAGGCCGCCGGTGAGAATGAGCACCGAAGTGCTGGTTTCCAGCGCCGCCAGAGCCAGATCGGCCCGGTCGCCGCCAATGATCACCGCCTTGTCCGCCGCCCGGCGCAAGTATTTGAGGGCGCTTTCAGTGGTCATGGCGCCCACCACCACGTCTTCCACCGGCCGCTGCAGGCAGTTTTCACCGGCCAAAATCTCACCGCCCAACACTTCATAATATTCCTCGACGGTGGGCGAGGCTATTTCCGGCCGGCGGGGGATTATGCCCAGACTGCGGAAGCCCTGTTCTTCCAGCACCGGCCGGTAGACACCTTCGGTCTTGGCCAGCAGCGGGCGGGGAATGTTGTTGAATATATTGCCCAGCATGTTCACCCCGGCCGCACTCAGGTAACGGTTGAAAAACAGGGCCTGATCCAGGCTGAAATCATCATCCATGCGCACCGCCAGCAGCACCTGCGCTCCCAGTTTGCCGGCCAGGGTGACATCGTCCACGCCGTAACTGGCATAGGCATAGGGATACTGCGAGCCGCCGATGAGCACCACATCCGCCCCCGCGGACACCCGCTCATAAGCGGCCAGAATATCCGCCAGCGCCCCTTTGCGGCCGTTGCCGGAAAGATAGGACGGCCCGGCCGTACGGGGAACCATGTCTTCAAGCGGCGTTTCCACCCGCAAAACATCCTTCATCAGCACGGCGTCGTCGTCCATCTGCCCGGGAATGCGGGACGGACTGCCCACCGGCTTGAAGTAAGCCAACCGCAGGCCCTCCTGCTGCAGCTTCTGGGCCAGCCCCACCGCCAGGGCCGTTTTGCCGCTTTCCGGAGTTCCCATGATATAAAGGTTCTTCATCAATGAACACCTCACGATACGGAAATGGTAATTTTTATATCGAGCGCACTCAGACCCTGGTTGTAGGCAAACACCGGGTTGATATCGATTTCGTTGATTTCCGGGAAGTCCAGCACCAGCCTGGCCGTGCGGCCGACGGCCTCCACCAGCGCGGGCAGGTCGGCCGGTTTTTCGCCGCGGTAACCGCGCAGCAGTGTGTAGGCCTTGGTCTCCGCAAGCATGGCTTCAATCTCCCGGCGGGTCAGGCCGTGGGCCAGGCGGAAAGAAACGTCCTTCAAGAGGTTGACGTAAATGCCGCCCAGGCCGCAGGCAATCATCGGCCCGAACTGCAAATCGCGGGTCATGCCGATAATCAGCTCCGTGCCCCGGGGCATCATCTTCTGTACCTCAATACCGTAAACCGGGGCATCGGGCAACAGGCGGTTGACATTTTCCATGATCTCCGTGAACCCCCGCCGCACATCCGCCGCCGCATTCAGGCCGACCTTGACCCCGCCCACATCGGTTTTATGCAGGATTTTGGGCGAGGCCACCTTGAGCACCACCGGATAGCCCATCATCTCCGCCTGGCCGACGGCTTCAACCGCCGTGGTGGCCAGGGTCACCGGTGCGGACGGGATGCCGTACGCTTTGGCCACCGCAGCGGCTTCACTACCCAGCAGGACCAGCCGGTTGTCCCGGAGCACATCGTAAAATACAGCCTTGACGGCTTTTTGATCTACATCCGGATAATCCAGATCATTTTCCGCCACCGGGGCATCCCGGAAGGCGCCGTAGCGCACCAGGCCGCTGATTGCGGCTATGGCCGGTTCGGGAAAGGTAAAACAGGCCAGACCGGACTCGGACATCAGCTGTTCACCTTCAGCCATGGATTCCCCACCCAGGTAACCGCCCAGCACCGGTTTACCGGGGTATTTTTGGGCCAGCTCGACCACGGCCCGGGTGGTTTCCAGCGGCTGGGCCACCGCGGTGGGACACATGAGCACCACCACGCTGTCCACATTGGGATCGGCGCACACCTTCTCCAGGGCGAAACGGTAGCGGTCGGCCTTGCCGTCTCCGAGCACATCCACCGGATTGTACAGTGCCGCTTCCGCCGGCAGGCCGGCACGCAGTTCGGCAATGGTCTCCTTGGTGAAACGGGCCATAGCCAGATGATGGTTTTCCACATTATCGGTGGCCACAATGCCGGGACCGCCAGAGTTGGTCACAATGGCCACCCGGTTGCCGCCGGGCACCGGGCAGCGGGAAAAGGCGATGGCCAGTTCAAAAAGCTCGGTCATGCTGCGGGCGCGGATCACGCCGCACTGGCGAAAGGCGGTATCGTAAGCCAGGTCGCTGCCGGCCAGGGCGCCGGTATGGGAAGAGGCGGCCCGGGCGCCGGCCTGACTGGTGCCGGATTTGAGTATGATTACGGGTTTCTTGCGGGTGGCTTGCCGCACCACGTCCAGGAAACGCCGGCCGTCGGCCACGTCTTCCAGGTAGCAGGCAATCACCCGGGTGTAGGGGTCGCCGGCGGCTTCGGCAATAAATTCTATTTCCGACAGGTCGCCCTTGTTGCCCAGGCTGGCCATCTTGCTGAAACCCAGGCCAACCGACCGGCTCCAGTCCAGAATGGCGATCAGTGTGGCGCCGCTCTGGGACAGAAAGGCGATATCCCCCTTGATCGGCGTGGTTTTGGTGAAGGATGCGTTGAGCGGTGTATGCGTGTCAATCAGACCCACGCAGTTGGGACCGAGCATGCGCATGCCGTAGCGGCGGCAGGCGGCCACCAGTTCTTTTTCCAGTTCCAGGCCTTCCTTGCCGGTTTCCTTGAACCCGGCGGTAATCACCACCAGGTTTTGCACGCCCTTTTCACCGCACTGAACAGCGGCGTCCACCACCAGCCTGGCCGGCACGGCCAGCACGGCCAGATCGACCGGACCGGGAATATCCGTCACCGCCGGATAGGCACTCAGCCCTTCAATTTCCTTGTCCTTCGGATTGACCGGATAGATGCCGCCCCGGTAACCGGACTGGATCATGTTCTTGACAATGGAGTTGCCTACTTTCCCCGGTTTGCTGGAAGCGCCAATCACAGCCACTCCCGCCGGGTTATAGAAGTTGGTCAGTCCTTCCACGATCCCACCCCTCAGACATTAAATTGCGCGAATACTTCATACTGTTTGTAAAACCTGATTCACAAAGTTATGATCACGCTTGTTTATATTATAGAGTTTGGATCGTAAGGCGTAAACCTTTATCTGTTTTAAAGATGAAAAAAGTACTATTAAAAATAGCCAGATAATAGTGAAGATATAAATTATACAAAAACATTGCTATTAATCGCTATCATTCTATTTATTTTAAGAACTTTTAAGACCAGAGGGCACTATAGCCTGATCGACCAGTTCATGAACAAATTTCACCTGCACGCCCAGACCGTATTTGTTGCTTATTTTCTCCAGCTGTTCGTAGCAGTTCAAACACGCCGTGGCCACAACGGCCGCCCCGGTTTTTTCAATCTGTTCCGCTTTCAGCCGGCCCATCGCCAAACGCAGATCGTCGTACTCGGACGAGAATAGAGCGCCGCCGCTGCTGCCGCAACAATAATTATACCGGCCGCCCGGCGTCATTTCCCGGAAGTCCGCACATACCCGGCTGAGAATATACCTCGGTTCATCGACCACCCCTTCTTTGCGGCCCAGGTTGCAGGGATCGTGATAAGTTACCGGATCCGGATTCCGTCCGGGGTCAACTTTGATTAACCCTTTCTCCAGCCATCCGGCCATATTCTTCAGCAGGCTTTTGGAACCGCCGGTTGCCCGGCACTGCAGCATTAGATCGCCCGGCGGCCGGATACCAAATTTGCCTCTGATACTTTGCACCACTTCGGCTATATTGACATCCATCGGACAGTTGATGGTACAGCGCTCGCAGATGGTGCACAGCCACATAAAGGCGGATCCCAGCACATCATCCCGCATGCCGAGGGCAATTTGCCGCATAAATTTCCGTGGATCGAGATCCGGCCGCAGACCGGCATAAGAACACCCGGCTGTACACATACCGCAAAAAACGCAGGATTGAAAATCAATTGAACCGATTTTTTCCGACACTTCAACTTTAAATGAAAAATCCAGTTCCGTGGGCAAATTTCAACCCTCCATTTCGTATTTTTCCTGATGCAATAACGGCAATCTGATCCAATAAACCAATTATTTATATGATATCATCAAGGCAATAAAAAACAAGTCTTGGAAAATTAATTTAAATATTAACATATGGCTGTATAAATGTAATTTTTGCATTTGACTGTCAGTGCCTGGCGGGCCACAGGTTGCGCAGGCCGGCCGTCTGGAGGGCGTGCAGGAATCTTTCCCGCAGATCCGGATAGCGGGCGGACAATTCCGTCACCACCTGCCGTACTTCCTGCCGCCTGGTCCTGCCGCTGGCCGGGCAGGGGTTTTCCAGCACCGGCAGGCGTTCCAGCCGGGCCAGCTCATGTACGTGCTCCTGCGGCAGGCAGGCCAGCGGCCGGATCACAGTCACCCCGCTGCGGTCCAGAAAAGTGACCGGTGTAAAGGTTTGGAACCGTCCGGTAAAAAAGAGGTTCAGCAGGAAGGTTTCCAGCACGTCGTCCAGGTGGTGGCCGAGGGCCACTTTGTTGCACCCCAGTTCGCCGGCGGTGCTGTGCAGCGCCCCCCGGCGCAGGTTGGCGCAGAGCGAGCAGGGGTTCTTTTCCTGCCGTATATCAAATACGATCGCGGCGATGTCAGTGGGTTTGTAATAAAAGGGCACATCCTCCCGGCGGCAGAACTCCCGCAGTACATTCACCTCCACCGGCCAGCCGGCGTCAATGAAAACACCGTGCAGTTCAAACTTCACCGGGGCCACCCGGCGCACCTGATTTAAAACGTGCAGCAGCACCGCACTGTCCTTGCCCCCGGAAAGACCAACCGCCACCCGGTCCCCGGAGGCGAGCATGCCGTAATCCACGATGGTCTTTTTCACCCCGGCCAGCACCCACCGGCGAAATTCCTTGGCCAATACAACCGCTCCCGTCTGGTTTCATAATGTTGTTCAACCCGCATTGAGGGGGTTCAAATCATATCATAATGTAAACATCCCCGCGGATCAATGCAGAAGCGAAAGGGTTCCGCCGGAGCGAAACCCTTTCGCCAAAATAACAGATCAGCAGCCGCCCGGCAGCGGCGGGGAAAAGCCCGCTCCGGCAGGGCGGCTTCCACAAATGTCCCGCCGCACGCTTATTGCAGCGGCAGGCCGCTTTGCGGACGCGGCACGGAATTTTCCACAGGCGCGGGTACCGTTACCGGCTCCGGTGACACCTGCTCCGGCGTTAAATTGAGCAGGCTGAAGTCCAGCAGTCCCGGGTCCACGTCCCTGGAAAGGGGCGGGCCGTAGGCCAGGCGGAGCAGGCCGGCCAGCTCCGCCACCAGTGGGAAGCGCGGGTTGGCGGTGGTGGACTGGTCGGCAAAGGCCCGGTCGGCCAGCACCGGGATGCGGGCGGCAAAATCGTCCGCCGGCACGCCCAGGCCGGCCAGGGTAAGAGGTATGTCCAGTTCCCGCAACAGCCGGAAAATGGCGCCGATCAGGCCGGCCACCCCTTCCCGCACCGTGCCGGCCGGCAGGTCCAGCAGGCTGGCCAGGCGGCGGTACTTTTCCGGGGCGTGAAAGTATTCGTACTGGGGAAAAGAAACAAACTTGGCCGGCCGGCTGGCGTTGTAGGCCACCACGTAGGGCAGCAGCACAGCGTTGGCCCGCCCGTGGGAAATGTGCAGGCTGCCCCCCAACTGGTGGGCCAGGCTGTGGTTGACCCCCAGAAAGGCGTTGGTGAAGGCCATGCCCGCGATGCAGGAGGCGTTGTGCATCTTTTCCCGTGCTTCCCGGTCGCCGGCGCTGCGGCAGGAGCGGGGAAGGTAATGGAAAACCAGCTCCACCGCCCGGGCGGCCAGACCATCGGTATAGTCCGAGGCCATTACGGAAACATAGGCTTCCAGGGCGTGGGTGAGCACGTCCATACCCGTGTCGGCGGCCACCCGGGGCGGCATGGTGGCGGCGAAATCCGGATCGATGATCGCCACATCGGGGGTCAGCTCATAATCGGCCAGCGGATATTTGATCCGGGCGCCCTTGTCACTGATCACCGCAAAAGCAGTCACTTCCGAGCCGGTGCCGCTGGTGGTGGGAATGGCCACCAGCCGCGCCTGGCGCCCCAGTTTGGGGAATTTGTAGGTGCGCTGGCGGATATCCATGAACTTGAGCTTCAAAAAGTCGAATTCCACTTCCGGATACTCGTAAAAGAGCCACATCGCCTTGGCCGCGTCCATGGCCGAACCGCCCCCCACGGCGATGATCGTGTCGGGGCGGAACCGCTTCATCACCGCGCAGCCGCGGCGCACTGTATCCACCGAAGGATCCGGCTCCACTTCGGCAAACACCTCGCTGGTCACCCGGTTGAGGCGCTGATGCAAATGGTAAAGCACCTTGTCCACAAAGCCCAGTTTGACAATGCCCGGATCGCTGACGATCAGCGCCCGCTCCACACCGGGCAGTTTGCTCAGGTAGTGAACGGAGCCACGCTCAAAGTAAATCCGCTCGGGCACCCGGAACCACTGCAGTTTGGGCCGCCGTCCGGCCACCCGCTTGACGTTGATCAAATTCTCCACACTCACGTTCGATGTGGTGGAGTTGCTGCCCATGGAACCACAGCCCAGAGTAAAAGAAGGCACGTTCACGTTATAAATGTCGCCGATCGCCCCGTGGGTGGACGGTGAATTGACGATGATGCGCCCGGTGCGGATGCGCCGGGAAAACTCTTCGATATGCCGCTGCTCTTCGGAATGAATCACCGCCGTGTGGCCCAACCCGCCGTATTCAACCACTTTTTCACACAGTTCAACGCCGGCCGCAAAGCTGTCCGCGATGTAACAGGAAAGGATCGGACTCAATTTTTCCATGGACAGAGGCTGCTCCGGCCCCACCCCCGGCAGCCGGGCCACCAGCACCCGGGTGCCGGGAGGCACATTGAAACCGGCCATTTCGGCGATACGCGGCGCGGACTGACCGGCGATTTGCGGGTTCAGGGTGCAGCTGTTCTTCGCCACGGCCAGTTCTTCCAGCAGGCGGACTTCCTCCGGATTTAAAAAGTAACAGCCGTTTTCCCGCATCAGTTCCATCACCCGGTCCGCCACTTCCCGGTCGATGACCAGTGTCTGCTCGGAAGCGCAGATCAGGCCGTTGTCGAATGTCTTGCTCATAATCAGATCGTTTACGGCGCGCTTGAGCCGGGCAGTCTTTTCAATGTAGCAGGGCACATTGCCGGGTCCCACCCCGAGGGCCGGTTTGCCGGTGGAATAGGCCGCGCGCACCAGGCTGGCGCCGCCGGTGGCCACAATCATGGACACCCCCGGATGGCGCATCAGGTAGCCGGTGGTTTCAATACCCGGGTGCTCCAGCCACAAAATGCAGTTTTCCGGCGCTCCGGCAGCCACCGCCGCCTCGCGCATGATCCGTGCCGCCGCCGTGCTGCAGCGCACCGCCCCCGGATGGAAGCTGAAAATCACCGGGTTGCGGGTTTTGGCACAGATCAGTGACTTGAACATGGTGGTGGAAGTGGGGTTGGTCACGGGCACCACCGCCGCCACCACCCCCACCGGTTCGGCCACCTCCCGGTAGTCCTCCTCTTCGTTGACCCGGATCACACCCACCGTCTTGATGTACTTGATACTGTGGTACACCGCCTCGGTGGCGAAAATATTTTTGGTAATCTTGTCCTCGTAAACGCCCCTTCCGGTCTCGTCCACCGCCAGCCGGGCCAGTTCCATATGCCTGTCCAGACCGGCCAGGGCCATGTTCAGCACTATGCGGTCCACCGCTTCCTGGTCCAGCGCCAGGTATTCCCGGGCCGCCTGCCGTGCCTGTTCCACCAGGGCGTCGATATCCGGAAAATGCTGCTCCGTCACCCGCCGATTCCCCCCGCCAAATTAATATTTCAGCGCCGCCCGCCGGAAAAACCGGATCATCCGCCGGACGGGCGAAAACAACCAATTTCATTATGCCACCGGGAAAAGAGAATATGCCCGGCCGGAACGGATCAAAATAAGGCCGGAAAAAACCGGCCTTGAAAGGAGCGCTGAGCATGCCCGGTGTGTGCCCCCTGTGCAACAACCTGATCGCAATCAACCGGCGCTGTCCCTGCGGCGCCGTCATGAAGGACGCCGGACCGGTCAGCGATTATTTCGGTCCGTACAGCGCTTATTTCAGTACGGACTTCACCGCGCCATACTGCACCCACCTGTTTGCCTGCCCGGTGTGCGGCCGGGACCGGCGGATCAGTATGCATCCTGAGTAATAGGGTCCCCCGGAGCTCGATTCGCTTAATGTCGAGCAAAAAAAATTAACAAAACTTTGCCGTCAAGCAAATGTTTTACCTCCGGTGCCAGCAGTCCAACCGCAGACCGGAAATGAAACGGGAGATCACCGGGACTGATAAAGCTGCCGTGCCTGGCGTATTGCCGCCTGTGCAGCGACATTTCCCGAACCGTAATACCGGCTGCTAAAAACCTCACTGCTGGTAAAAACGGCCTAAATGATACTTTCCTTGGTATCGGTTGAATCAAAGAGATCCGAGTCATTAAATGCACCGGTGGAAAAAGCAACCGGCAGATCGCCGCTTTGAGTTTGAAAAGTATTTGCCTTGGTAAATGCATTGAAATCAGTTCTCACTGACGGGCCGATACTGATCGAGGCGTTACGATCCAAAACGTTTATTTTAAAGCCAATCAGATTGATTTGAACCGGAAAGAAGATCATTGGTTTTTTACCCCCCTCCCTGTTAATCCGCCAGCAACTGACGCTGCTGCAGGACAGGAAAATCCATGAAATCGCTGTCATCAACACATGCATTCGTCTCTGTCACAGAACAGGCATCCCCATACTGCGAACCCACACCGTTATTGGTCTTATTAAACGCCCTCCATTCGGGCATAAAATTCTGCCCCACTCCCAGAACGGCACCGGTCTGCACCACATTGACCTTGATCCAAAAAATGTTGATCACCACCGGCAACAAAGGCCTCGCCCCCCTCTTACGGTAATATATGACCGGCACCCGTCCGGGGGTGAGATGTCCGGCCAAATTTGCACTGGCAGTAATTGTACCGGCGGGAGGGCAGTTTCAGGCATAAACGCAAGCCGGACGCCCAGGGGGTCCGGCTTGCGGGTAGAAGCGGCTGATTGCAATTGATTGTCACTGGTGACCCGGCTCCGGACGGCAAACAAATCTGCCCGGGCATGGCAAATCCCGCCGTCAGATGCCGTCAATCCCGTGCAGGTCAAAATCGACGGCCTGCAGCAAATCCTCTTTTTCGGCAATGCACTTCTCCAGGCCGGCGATTTCCGCCGCGCTGGCGCCGCTGTTTTTCAGCCCGGCCAGCCGTTCCTTGTCCCGTAAAATGGCCTGCTGCAGTTCATAGGAAAAATTGACCTGATCCCCGTACCCCATGCCGTCTTCCCGGTTTTGCCGGTAAACGGCGCGCATGTCGCCGCATTGTTCATGTTCCTGCGCCATTTCTTTTCACCCCTCACCCGGTTTTGGGATCAGTGTGCCGTTTTTAGCATTCGAATATGTGCGGCGGGCAAAAAAACAGGGTCCGGCACAGGTTATGCGGACCCGTTTATATTTAAAGAGGAGGTATAGCTAATTGTCTACCGGGTGCCAAAAGTCCAGCCGCCGCCGGCAATACCGGCAAATTTATTGCCGGCCGCGTCCGCCAGCAGGTTGCCGTTTATGGTCACCTGGTAGTCCTTCTGGTCTGTCAGTCCATCTTTCAACCGGATCATCAGCGTGTCGCCCAGGATGCTCACCGGCGCAACGCCATCCAGAGGCACCAGCTGATTGTCAGTGGTGTTTTTGACCTGGATGCCGGCGGCCAGATCGGACAACTGCCCGACAGCGTGAACATCCCCGGAAAAGACCGCTGTCAGGGTCTTCAGGCCGGCAGGCACATTTTCATCCCCGTTGGCCGGACTCAGCGACTGCACCACCGGCGCGGTTTGCCCCCGGGTTGTGAACACCCAGTCGCCGCTTTTAAAACCGGCAAACTGGCGACCATCCGCATCCTTGATCAACCCGTCCGGCATGAGCACCTGGTATTTCTGACCGCCGTCCAGTGCGGCGTTCAGTTGCACGGTCAGTGTGCCGCCGCTGGTGGTGATCCCCTGTATGGGCACATCAATGCCGCTGTTCACATTTTCCACGGTAATTCCGGTAACAAGCGCATTTGCGTCCACCGGGTAGATGTTTTCATTAAACACCGCCTGCAAAGAAGCAATCCCCGTGTCCACACCGGTGGCCCCGTTGGCCGGAGAGAGGCTCTCCACCCGCAATGCGCTTCCGTTGTCCGGCGGCGGCTGGACGGATCCGCCGCCGGCCAGAATTACTATTACTTTGGCCTCGCTGTTCAACACCAGCACGGCATGCGACCCGGCCGCAACATCGGCGGGCGAGACGCTCTTGCCGTTGGCAAAAGCCACCACATCGTCAGCCAAAGCGTAGGTCTGCGTGCGGGTTTTCCCCCACCAGTCGCGCCAGGCGACGGACATGGGATGGATCCGGTACGGGGCGACGGTGAGTGTAATACTGTGGTCATCAACCTGTTTAACCGTACCCTGCACCAGCAGGTATTGCGGGTTGACCGGACACTGCACCATCAACCTGAGCATCAGGGAAGCCATCTCGGCCCGCCGGATGGGCTGGTCGGGCAGGAACAGGTCACCGGGATAACCGGACATGATCGAATTTTGATACATAGCTTGCACATAGGCGCGATAAGCGGCCGGGATGGCGGTATCGTCCCGGAAAGGCAGATTTACCGTTTTCCCCGTATTCAAGCCGGCCGCCCGGGCCATCCAGGCCGCCACCTGGTAACGCTCCGCCGGCGCCTGGCCGGAGAAGGAAGTCAGTTCGGCCGGGGTGACAATACCGTGCTCCACGGCCAGGGCCAGGTTGTTGCGCGCCCAGGCCGGGCAATTTTTCGCCACGGCCGGAGTCAAGGCCTTTTGGGCACGCTGGTTTTCCAGCCCCAGCATGCGTACCAGCATGGTAACCGCTTCGTCCTTGGTGACGGTGGCGTCGGGGCGGAAAGTATCGTCGCTGTAGCCCCGGATCAAACCGGGCCGGGACATGGCCGAGATGGCGTCCTGCCCCCAATGGCCCTTGACATCCTTAAACTTGCTCTCCGCCGCCGCCCGGACCGGGTGCACGGCTTTATTGAACTGCACCGGCATGATGCGGACGTTATTCTGTCCGTTTGCCTGTACGGCCGGCGGCATCGCCGGCCCGCGCTGATGCTGTTTTTCTTTACCATGACCGGGTGCGGCCAGGGCCGTACCGGCCAGCAGGGTCAGGCCCAGGCAGAGCAATCCCAGAACCATGACCATCCGGCGTAATCTGTACATGCGTTCTCCCCTTTCGTCAATTTTACCTGCAGGTGTTTATGACCGGTCTAACTACTTGTACGGCCGGCGGGAATGATTTGGGGGGAACCAGCCGGCGGGACCCGGGGCTTAAAAAAAACCCGCCTAACGGCGGGACTTTTGTCGTGCATGGCGG
Organism: Desulfotomaculum copahuensis; assembly: GCF_001655685.1. Classification (GTDB taxonomy): domain Bacteria; phylum Bacillota; class Desulfotomaculia; order Desulfotomaculales; family Desulfovirgulaceae; genus Desulfotomaculum_G; species Desulfotomaculum_G copahuensis. Next base: position 43,570 of record NZ_LYVF01000165.1, on the reverse strand, counting down.
CCACCGGTTGCCCGGCTCACCGGCCGCCAAACCGGACGTGGCCTGCTACAAATATTTATCCAGATCGTCCCAGCGCTCCAGCACCCCATCCGGCCGGAACTCCCGCCACCCCGCCCGGCCGGCCATGCCCCAGGTGACGCCGAGCGTCCGGGTGCCGGCAGTGCGCCCGGCCTGAATGTCAAACTGACTGTCCCCCACGTAAACCGCCCGTTCCGGCGGGGCCGCCAGACGCCGCAGCGCTTCCAGCACGGGATCGGGCAGCGGTTTGTGCTTCTCCACATCATGGGCGGTGACCACCGTATCCATATAGGGGGCCAGGCCGGTGAAATTCACCGTACGCATAGCACCGGTGCGGCCTTTGGAGGTAACGATGCCCAGGCGCAGGCCCCTTTGCTTCAGACCGGCCAGCATGGGCAAAGTTTCCGGAAACAAAGCGGTATACTTGTCGTGCTCCCGGTGGTAGTGCATTTGATAGCGCTCGATGAATTCCTGCGCCCGCCGCCCGGCGAAGTATTCGGCAATATCCCGGATTGTCCGGCCGATCCAGCCCATTACAGCGTCTTCACCCCAGGGTATGCCCATCTCTTCAAAAACCAGCCGGTAGGTATGCTCAATCAGGGGCAGTGAATCGGCCAGCGTGCCGTCCAGATCGAATAAAACCACTTCAACAGTCATGGTCAATCACCCCATCTTTTTTGATTTAATTATAGCATGCGGAACAACCGTGCCGCGCCCGGATATGGATAATCTTCACCGGGGCAGGTTTTTTTGCACCGGCAACGAAATAAAAATAAAATTAGAATTTTTGAAAGGAGTCATTATCATGGCGATCAGTAAAAAAATTGCGGGCTTTTTGTCCAGCGCCTCCTGGATCCGCAAAATGTTTGAAGAGGGTGAACGGCTGCGGGCCATTTACGGTGCGGACAAGGTTTATGATTTCACCCTGGGCAACCCGGACGTGGAGCCGCCGGCCGCCTTCAAGGAGGAACTGAAAAAGCTGGCTTTAAATCCCGTCCCGGGCATGCACCGCTATATGAGCAACGCCGGTTACCTGGAAACCCGCCGGGCCGTGGCGGACGCACTGAGCGCCGGGCACGGCATCCCCTTCACCCCCGGGCATATCGTGATGACCGTGGGGGCCGGCGGCGGCTTGAATGTGGTGCTGAAAACACTGCTGGACCAGGGCGACGAGGTCATCGTGCTGGCGCCCTACTTCGTAGAATATAAATTTTATGCCGACAACCACGGCGGCCGGGTGGTGGAAGTGCGCACCGGGCCGGACTTCCAGCCGGACCTGGCCGCGCTGGAGGCGGCCATCACCGCGCGCACCAGGGCGGTGCTGATCAACTCCCCGAACAACCCAACCGGGGTGGTCTACAACGCCTCCTGCCTGGCGGAAATGGGCGCCCTGCTGGAAAGAAAAGGCAAAGAGCTGGGCACAACGATCTACCTCATTTCCGACGAACCCTACGCCAAGATTGTATATGACGGAGTGGAGGTACCCAGTGTCTTCCAGGCCTACCGGAACAGCATCCTGGTTACCTCCCACAGCAAGGATCTGGCCCTGCCCGGTGAGCGCATCGGCTATATCGCCGTGCATCCGCAAATGCCGGACGCCGGGCTGCTGGTGGAGGGACTGGTCTTTTGCAACCGCACCCTTGGTTTCGTCAACGCCCCGGCACTGATGCAGCGGCTGATCACCGGCCTGCAGCAGGAAAAGGTGGACATCGGCGCCTACCGGGAAAAGCGCGACCTGCTCTACAACACCCTAATCGAATTGGGCTTCGACGTGGTCAAACCGCAGGGCGCCTTTTACCTCTTTCCCCGCTCGCCACTGCCGGACGACGTGGAGTTCGTACGCACCGCCCAAAAATATAACGTGCTGGTGGTGCCGGGCAGCGGCTTCGGTTTGCCCGGCTATTTCCGGGTTTCCTACTGCATTGACAGGCAAATCATCCTCAACGCCCGGCCGGCGCTGGAAGCGCTGGCCAAAGAACTGGGCCTGAAAAAATAGTCCCGCAGAAAAGCCCTTCCGGCTCAATCCGGAAGGGCCGCACCCAAAAAAGATTACTCTTCAACCAGCATGAGCAACTTTTCATGCATGTGCAGGTTCAACTGGCGCGTCACTTTACGCAGCGTTTGGGGGTCCCCCAGTTCCAGACCGTCCTCCCAGCGTTCCAGCAGATACTGCACAAATTCCATGAACCCGCTGGCCAAAGTAATGGTGTACAATTCCCGGTAACGGTTGTTTGCCGGCTGACACTGGTCGCCCTTGTGGGTGAGTTTAAAATTTTTCAGGGTGTTGCCCTCCCTGGTCCAGGATACGATACCGTCAATGACCTGTACTTCGCGACCACAGGTATCACAAATAAATTTAGCCAAAACCGACCCCTCCCTTAAGTCTAGCCGCACCAGGAACTAGCTTGTGGCTTCTCTTTTTATGGCCTGGTTAATATTTAGATATGAAAAGCAAAACTCCTGCCGGCATGAAAAGCGAAGATTTGAAAAAGTTTTATGATCAAAATTTCCCCGGCAGGAAATAACGTCACCCTTTCCGAAATAAAATCATTGTTGTCAGCTTGAGAGAGGAGAAGAACAACACAGTGAAATACTGGTACGTAGAAGACGCCGGCGGCGGTTGCCGGGCCTTCTCGGAAGTAGTGGTGCTGGTCTGTGAACAACCGCGGGAAATTTATACGGCCCGGGTGCCCCTGACCTGGAAAACCAAAGAGAGCCTGGAAGAAGTGGTCTGCCGGCTGATCACCGGTCTGATGAAAAAAGCCGGTGCCAACAAGGAAGATTATTATCTGGTTTGCCCGGGAAACATCTTTTACGGCTTCCACCGCTGGCTTTCCGACAATGGCTACCGGTGGGAGCAAATAAAAATGGAGGGACTGGCCCACGACGCGGCCGAAAGCGAATTCCAGCGGCAAATAGTCCGCGCCGGCTTTCCGCCGCACATACACCTGGTGGAACGCAACTACCGGGATTTTTACCGGCTGGTGGAAGACTGGGTGATGCAACAGCCGGAACGCCACCGGTATTTGAAAGACCGGGAAGTACGGCAAAAACCGGTGGAAACCCGCTACGTGTTAAAAAGCAATTACGGGCGTCCGCATTACTGCAGCGCCTGCCGTGAAACGGTAAAGCCATTTACCCCGATGGTGGAATACAAAGCCACCCGGGACGGCAAGCGCGTACGCCATTATTTCCACCCGTCGTGCTCACCGGTCACTCCGTTTAAAAACAAACTGGTAACCATGGACGCATATATTGACGGCAAGCAGCTGACAGGAGTGGTCATTCCCTGCCGGACGGACACGGCCTGCGCCTGGTGCGGCGGCATAATCCCGGCCGGCGAAGCCGCCTTTTACGGTTACCTGGATGACAGACTTTTCACCGGGCACCTGCTATGCACCGGCGTCCAAAAGGCGGCCAAAGAAATCTAATCGTCAAAACAGCGCTTTTCCCCGCAGGCGGTGATCAGACGCGGCGTGAAGGACAGGTAGTCGGCGCTGGCCAGGTAAAAGTTGATGCCCCAGGCCCGGTCCGGCAGCCGGTAGCGGCAGGCCCGGGCGTGCAGGTGACCGTAAACCACGTGTTTGACGCCATATTCCTGGAAAATGCGGATAAAATCGCTGTAGTCGTGTTTTTCGTTGGTGGGCATGTAGTGCATGATGACCATGATATCCGCTGCCACCGACCGGACGCTCTGCAGGGAATTGGTCAGGCGGATCAGTTCCCGCTGGTAAATTTTTTCATCCTCCGGTTTGAAGTAGGCGCCATTGGGGCAGAGCCAGCCCCGGGTGCCGCAAATGACCAGGTTGCCCAGCCGCAGGTGATCATTTTGGATAAACCGCACATTGGCCGGCGCCGCGGCACGCACCCGGGAAATGCTCTGCCACCAGTAATCATGGTTTCCCTGCACGGCCACAATCCGGCCGGGCAGCAGCCCCAGGTATTGCAGATCGTAACGCGCTTCGTCCAGCCGCATGGCCCAGGAAATGTCCCCGGGCACCAGCACCACATCGTCTGATTTGATTATACGCGTCCAGTTTTCAAAAATGCGTCCGGCGTGGTTGACCCAGGACTGATCAACCTCATCCATCGGTTTATACTGCGGGCAAACCTGCAATTTGCCGGGAGCGGGCCGGCAGGCAAAAGACAGGTGCAGGTCGCTAATCGCATATATTTTCATCAAACACATCTCCCGCTTGAGGGGTTGTACAAACCGCCGCCCGGCACGGACCGGAACCCGGCGGAAACGATCACACAGCAAGGGGGTGGTCCACAAATGAACGAATATAAACTGGTGGTCGTTGTCGAGACAAAAGAGCACGTCTATATCAGAATGTTTGTCAACAACGTTCTGGCCAACCCCGAAGGACTGATCCGCCTGAAACCGGATGAACTGGACCAGCTTTTCCGCGATTTGTTCAAGGGCTCGCGTGGTAAATGCATCAAATGTTATTGTGTGCATTCATCATAAACCAGACGGTCCGTCCGGGCAATGGTATTTTCCCTTCGACGCGCCGGTAATTTGCTCCTGCCAAAAATTTTCGGCGGCCGCCCGCCGGTTCAACCTGCATGCAGCACGGCCATACACGGCAAAAAAGCCGGCTCCCCGGAGAGTCCGGCCTTTTTGACTTGTCATCGCACCCGCCGTTGCTACCCCCCGCTCCGGCGGAAAACCGGCTCTGTCCGCAACCGGGCTGTTTGCGCAGCGGCACGCGGTCAGCATCCATTTGTTGCCGGATCACCAGTACCGCCGCCGTTGGCTGCGGAGCGGGGCGGACAGCGCTTCATCACCTGCTTAACCGTGAATAAGCGCCGGCAGGCAGCGGGTACAGACCCACAGGCTTGCGCCGCGATTACGGCAGGGCAGCAGGGGCACCTGCTCCTCGCTGCGCCCGCAGTTGAAACAGGTCTGAACCATGTATGTCTTTTCCCGCCCCTGCTGGTGTTCATGCACCGCCGCCTCGGAAAACTCCGGCGCCTCCCGCTCCTCGATGGTCAATGCGCCCGCCGGACAAACGCCCAGACAGAAACCGGCCCCGTCGCAGAGTTCCTCCCGCAGCACTTTGGCCTTGCCATTGACCAGCTGAATCGCCCCCTCGGCGCAGGGGGTCACACAAAGTCCGCAGCCGGTGCACTTTTCCTCGTCTATGCGTACAATTTTACGTTTCGGCATGATCGTTGTCCCTCCTGTTTTAATATAATCCATTCCCCGCCTGTTCATGATTATATGCCGCCACAGCCGGCAATTCAGTGCGCTTGCAGACGGGGCTGGTGTGATCCGGATCACACCAGCCCCGTAAAAACAAAAAATTTGCCGGGCTTCCGGCAAAAGATGGTATAATTATCCTGGGAATACTGGAGCACGGGCCTCACCTGCCGGGGGATTTTCCTCGAAAGGGGGTGGGGCGGAAATGCTTTCAGCATCAGACGCAATCCAAATCGTAATTGCGGTTATACTTTTTCTCACCCTCGTCGTCCACATTACTGACCGGCACAAGTAACCGGTATTCCTTGAAACCGTACCCGCGGTTCCAGGGATTCCAGTGAAAGCCCCGACATGGTGAGGCGCACCAGCCGTCTCTCCAGTATTCCCACTTTTTAAGCATATAATATACCGGGCAAACCCGGCTGTCAATGATCAGACCGGAAGTTTTTACAAGTGGTTTATTCCCAGGCCGATCACCTCATGTTCAAAGCCCTTGCGCGGTGCGCCGATGTGTCCGTACAGAGCCACGGCCAGCCACCGCCCCTCCGCCGTCTGGTCCTCGGCCTTGGGGCCGGCCACCACGGCAAATTTCAACCCGGCCGTGCGCAGGATGGAGCCCAGTTCGAGCTGTCCCCGGCATACGCCGTGCAGCGCCTCCAGCACGGCATGATAGAGGGCGTGTTCGCCGCGGTAATGATCATCGGCAATCAGCCCCTCCCTTTTGGCGGCCGTTTCCACCGCGGCGACCACTTTTTCGATCCCCATCGAGCCCACCTGCCCGGTAATTATCCGGAAGGGACCGGCCGCCACCGGCTCGTCCAGAACAGAGAGCACGGCCACCTTTCCAATGCTGCGCATAACAACCACCTGCTTTAGTCAACGGGATTGAAAGACTGGCAACGCAGGCTGCATCGCCGCCGGTGCATAACAACCATCTGCTTCAATCAGTGGGATTCAATCCGTATCTGGATATTTTGCGGTAAATGGTGGCCCGGCTGATGCCCAGCGCATGGGCCGCCTGCACTTTTCCTTCCTCCGTCCAGCCGAAGTGATCCAGGGCGGCAACAATCGCCTCCCGCTCCATTTGTTCAATTGTTTTCCAGTGTCCGTTCTTTTCCGGCGCCGCGACTGCCTTCTGTTCCCGGATGTGGGCCGGCAGGCTGGCTTCGTCGATGTACTCCCCCTCCGCCAGGTTCACCGCGTATTCCACCGCGTTAATCAGTTCGCGGACATTGCCCGGCCACGGGTAGTGCATACAGCAGTGCATGGCCTGCGTGGTGAAGCCCTGCAGGTTCTTCTTCAAAAGGCGGTTGAAGTGCTTCTGGTAGTATTCCAGCAGCGGGGGAATGTCCTCCGGGCGTTCCCGCAGCGGTGGAATAAAGAGGGGGATGACGCTAATCCGGTAGTAAAGGTCATCCCGGAACTGCCCGCGGGCGATCATTTCCTCCAGATTGCTGTTGGTGGCGGCGATGATCCGGATGTCCACCGGAATCACCCGGCTGCCGCCCACACGCTCCACCTGCCGCTCCTGCAGTACGCGCAGCAGTTTGGCCTGTACGTAGAGGGACATGTTGCCGATTTCGTCCAGAAAAATGGTACCCTGGTTGGCCAGTTCAAACTTCCCCGGCTTGCCGCCCTTGCGGGCGCCGGTGAACGCGCCTTCTTCGTAACCGAACAACTCGCTTTCCAGCAGGGTTTCCGGCAGTGCGCCGCAGTTGATGGCGACAAAAGGTTTTTTACGCCGCCAGCTGGCGCTGTGAATGGCGCGGGCGAATATTTCCTTGCCGGTGCCGCTTTCACCCAGCAGGAGCACGGTGGAATGACTGGCGGCAATCCTGGCCGCCTTGTCTTTCAACTCCTGCATGGCCGGACTGTAACCGATAATGTCGTTAAATGAAAAGTCCTTCTGGGCGCTGACAATCTGATAAGCCAGGCTCTGGGTTTCTTTGAAGTCCCGTACCGAAGCCACCACGCCCGCCGCCCTTCCCTCACCGTCGATAATCGGCCGGGCCGTAACCAGCAGGTGCAGACGCCGCCCGGCCGTGTGCACAAAACATTCGCGGTCGGTAAAACCGCCGTTTTGGAGCAGTGACGTTTTAGTCAACGGCAGGCCGCCAACCAGTTGGTTTAATGGCTGGTTGATGATCTCCCGCCTGGACAGGCCGAAAAGACGCTCGGCCGCCAGATTGAAATGGATCACCAGTCCCTCCCGGTCAATGGCCAGAATGCCTTCATCGACGGCATCCATGACGGCGTGCAGTTGACTGGCCATCAGCAGGCGTTCGGTCAAGGCCTCTTTTTCCAGCACTTTCGCGCCGATCAAGTCCGCCATGCGGCCGATAAATTCGATCAGGGAGTTGCTGCGGGCGCAAAGAATTTCCTTCTGCTCCGCACTGAAGGCAATCAAACTGATACTGCCGGCCACTTCACCGGCCACCGTGACCGGATAGACAATGGAGGCCTGGTAAAAGCAGGCCCCGGTGAGCGGGCATTGACTGCAGACGGGATGGTTACCGGCCTCCCGGATGAATAATGGTTTACCGCTTTGCTGCACGTGCTTGTTGACAAAGCCTCTTTGCAGTTTCGCCCCCACATGTTCTTTCACCTTGCCGGTGCCGGCCACCCGGGTCATATCCAGGTCGATGATTTCCACTTCCGCGCCCAGCGCGGCGGCAATCGCGCCGGCCACCCGCTGGCAGTCGTCTTTGACCAGGGCCAGTCTGGACATGCTGTCACAACCTCACCATAATTAAAAGCTTAATTCGCTCTCCGCAGACGGGCAATAGTCCTGCGGCGCCGGACAAAGCCCGGTGGCGCCGGATATCAAAAAAGCAACCAGCCACTCTACAGGTTGAGTGTTCAACTCCGCCGCATCGTCCCGCTCTTTATTTCAGCATGCACAGGCAAGACCGGCGGGCCGTTCAATCATCCCAGGGCAGTTCCAGTTCCAGCAAAGGGGCGTGCTGCTGGGCGCCGTAAACGTCGGTTTCACCCACATCGCCGCAGGGCCGGGAACGCACAATGGTCGCTTTGACGGCGTTGGCCGGATCGAATGCCACCAGGGCCAGCACCTGCTCCTCCGGGATGTGGTATAAGCCGGCGATGAGCTTTTTATTGATCAGCCGCTTTGCTTTAACCCGGCGGTAAGTTTCCGCATCGTTAAAAATGATATCCAGGGTCAATTCATAGGGACCGGCGTTTTTGCTGCGGATCACCCGGGCCAGCCGGGTGATGTTCACCATGCCCATTTTTCCATCCCCCTCCGGTGCGCTATGCCCAGCGAAAATAGCTGGTGGTCGCACCCCGTCGCTCCAATGCTCCGGTCCGATGAAACATCGACATGGCTCCGGAGCGAACCAGGCAGCGCTGCATATTGTATATTAAAACAGCTCCAGCGGATCGTCCACCGTTAACAGGTGGTGCACCACAAACTGGTACACCGGCCCGGCCTGGAAGTCGGACGGCGAATAGGGAAAGGCCAGGTTGCCGGCCGTGGACAGGCGGCCCGGATAGCCGTAATGCAGCAGGGTGGAACGGGTGAAGCCACAGATGGTACCGGCCGTCTCCTGAGTAGACGCCACGGCTTCGATGACCAGGCACAGTTCGTGGCAGGACTGTTCTTTTAACGGTTCCAACTCTCCCATTATACCATTGCGTCCATAAATGTGAAAGAGCAGGCGGTACTGTCCGGCCAGCGCGTGAAAGTTGTCCGCCACCCGCTCCCGCACACCGGCCAGGATTTGATCCAGCTGCCGGATGAACACCGGGTCCCGGGCGCCGGCGATGGACACGGTGCGGAAGCCCACTGGCCCGGCCCCCTCCAGTTTGACGGTATACTGCTGCGAGGGCACGAAACGGCTGCCGGCCACATAAACCTGCCGTTCGTTGTGCTGACGGAAGGTCACTGCGTGCAGGTCCAAAGCACCGCCCGGGCCGGGCAAAAAATAAGGATCGCTTTTTTCGTACAGGGTGTGGGCGGCCACGGAAGTGACGGTACAACGCCGCTGCGGATTTAACGGAGCGACCAGGAAATGATCCCGCCGCAGCCAGCCGAACATGCAGTCGCTGCCGCTGCCCGGCTCGGCGGCAATGGCGGCGCATTCCAGGATTTTGCCCAGGTGCAGGGCCAACCCCCGGTCATAGCCCAGATGGACGGGCAGGGCGGCAAAAACAGCCGGATCGTAGGCCCGCCCGGCCACCACCACTTCCACCCCGGCGTCCAGAGCGGCCACCAGCGGCTCCACCCCCATCTGGGCGACAATGTATGTGCTTTTGTCCACGTCCGCTTCCTGTAAGGGAGCCGGCGGTCCAAGCGGCGGCATGACCGTGCCGGAGCGGATTTTCCGCCGGAGAAAATCCTTGTCCACATCCGCCGGCACCACCGCCATGCGGAAACGCAGCTTCTCTGCGGCGGCAATCTCCTTGATGATGTCCAGGCACCAGTCCAGGTGCGGTTTGGCGCCGCTGCCGCCGGCCGTGCCGATGAGCACGGGGATATGCCGGCTGCAGCCGGCTTCCAGAATGAGGGCCAGATCCCTTTTTACGGCGGCGCGTTCGGTAAAGGATACGCCCGCCCCCAGGTAATAGGGGCCGGGGTCGGTGGACCCGGCGTCCACGGCGATCACGTGCGGATCCAGCGCCAGGCCGGCCCGGAAGGATTCTTCCGGGAAACCGTAACCGAGGATGGCGGTGGGGGACAAAATGCGCAGTTCTTCCATAAAGCTGTTCCTCCAGCCCGACGGGGCGGCACCCCGTCAGTTTCAGCTTTCACCGGCCGATTGAACATCCGGCGGTATTATCCAGCGCTCCGTACAAAGCCATGGTGCGCATCATTTCGTTATAGACAATCATATATCCTTCATCCAGGCCCATGCCGGGCTTGGCCAGCATCTGACCGGGCCGGGTGGCCAGCGCGATATGCACGCAGACCTGCGCCGAACGGTCGGTTTCGTTGCAGGTGCCCCCCAGGTAGGCGCCCACGCCGTGGGTGCGGGCGTAAAGAATGGAGCGGACGATGTTGTTGATTCCCCCCAGATCGGGCGTTTTCACCTGGATCATGTCGGCCGCCTGCGCGTCCACGAATTCCTTGATGTCTTCCCAGGTGTTGCACCACTCGTCAGCCACCACAGCCACCTGAATGCCGCTGCGCGCCAGAGTACGCCGCAGTTCCCCGAGCAATGCAATCTGCTCCGCCCGGCCGCCAGCGTCCACCGGTCCCTCAATGCGCAGCTTGTAAGGGCGGGCGGCTTCCTCCAGGCGGGCGAAGTAGGCGCTGATCCGTGCCGGATCGTTGGCGAAGGCCTGGCCGACCGTGCCGTAAACGTCGATGTGCAGCACCGGGCGGTAGTCACCGCCGCCCAGTTTTTCAATGCGCCCCTTCAACCAGCGTATATAATCGAGCAACAGTTCGCCCCGCTCCCCCAGCTTGGCACGCACATGATTGATCAGGCCGTGCGGCAGCACGTCGGCACGCTTGAGAATGGCCTTATCGGCGTTCAAGTAGCGGTCGTCCCCGGTCTGCACAAAAATGGGCACCGGTTCTACGGCCAGTTCGGTGCCGTATTCTGCGGCCAGCACACCGGCCATAGTCAGCCTGCCGGTTCTGGCCACTGCGTCCAGCAGCGCCTGGGTGACGCCGTAACGTACGGCGGTGTGCAGATGGGCATGGCCCGGCCAGGGCAGGTGATCCATTTCACCGGCCATCTCCCGGAAGGTAGTGATTTCCCGCCCCTTCAGCCGGGGCGCCACCAGTTCCGTGAGCAGCGGGATGAAGTCGGCCGCCAGAAACAACGGGTCCCGCCCCCCGGCGCCGGAATACTGCACGGCGGCGCAATCCCCATAGGCCACCTGGCCGTCCTCTAAAAGCAGCATCACCGACACCGCTTCCCCCCGCTGCCGGATGGCGCTGAACCCGGGCGTCAGCGGCTCACCCACGTAGGCAAAGCCGTCCTGCACGGCACCGGCTTTGATTGCCAGCTGGTCGTCAAAGTAAAAACCGGTCAGGCCGGGGGTGACCAGCACGTCCACAATACGCAATAAATTCCCCCCCTTCCGAAAAAACAGCCGGCGCCACAAATCAAACAACCGACCGGCATTTAAATGGCAGAAACATACCCGGTTGATCCGGTGCTCCGCTCCGGACGAAACATAAGACAGTTCCGGAGGAAACCTGGCGGCGGCTGTTTTTGCGCATAATTTTTCACGGCGAAACCCGCCCAAAGAATGCAGTTATATTTCCGTTTTTTATCTCGGCCGGCCCACCAGCATGCCCTTGCCGATGGCGTAGATATCGTCGATGACCATCTGGAAGCCTGGTTCCCGGTTTTCCACCCGGCCCCTTTCGGCCAGCCGTTCCCGGTGAAAATCGAGCAGCGCCCGGTCGAAGGGCAGGTTGGCCGGCTCCAAAAGGCGCACCGCCCCCCGGTTGTCCCGCGCCGGCAGCAACCGGCCGGCGTTGAAGCGGCTGGGGGCGAAGGGCACGTCAATCACGCCGGCTTTGAAGGCGCGCACCGTCCCCAAAGCAACATCCCCGTCCCCCAGGTCCAGCGTTTTGTCCACAATGGCCGTGGTTTCGGCCCGGATGACCGCAATTTCTTCCGTCAGTTCCGGCGTGGGCGGCATGAACTGATCCCGCAGCATATTGAGCACCTGTTTAGTCGCCTTGATCCCGGCGGCGTTCGCTTCTTTGCCCGGCACACCGACGGCCTCGTGGGGCGTCTTGACAATCACTTTGTCCGCGCCGGCCAGGGCTGCGGTGGCCGCCCCCCAGGCAATCACCCCGAAGGCCTTGCTTTCATCGGCGGGAAAACCGCCCATCCACTGGTGCAGGACGGTGGTTACGGTCACGCCCCGGTAGCCGCACCGTTCCAGGTAATCTTCGGCCAGCCGGGGCAGGGTGAGCATGGCCGCCACATCCTGGATCAGATTGCCGCACTGGCCGTAGCCCAGGGTGACGTTCTTCACCCCCTGCTCCGCCGCCAGCAGCGCCTCGATTACTCCCACGGCGTGGGAAATACCGGGCGGGACAAGTGTGCCGGTGAGCGGACCGAAAAACTCCCGGTTGATGGTCACCCCGTGCTCTAGATACCAGCCGGCCAACCTGTCCACATACTGCCAGTCGGCAATGGATTTCTCCAGAGGGACATCCTTAGCATAGGGGATATTGTAGGAAATGCCGCCGCCCTCAAAACTGGTGAAGCCGCCGGCCAGAGTGATCTCCGCCAGCAGGCGGGCATCGGGGGTGCCGTGGCGCACCTGTACGGGCACGTCCACCGCTTCCACCACCCGCCGGCAGGCGGCCACGCCATAATTGACCGCCGGGAAGCCGTTGAGCATGGAACGCCCGGCGGCGCGGCTTTCTTCTATGCCGGCCTGCGCCTCGGCGTAACGGTTCTGCCGGGTGTAGCTGTCGATGGTGGCGGGCAGGCAGTCCGCTTCCCCTTCTGCAGCCAGGTAGCGCAGCAGCTCGATTTGATCCAGCAGCAGGGCCACGCCGGCCCGCGGCTGGGCCAGGGTGCGCCCGGAAGTACGTGCCTGGTCCAACAGGGCGGCCATGGATCTGCCGGCGCCGGCCCGCCGGTGGTAGGCCACCGCCTCGTCCAGGTCCACCTCCCGGCCGGTGGGCCAGGCGGCCAGCACTTCCCGGCGCCGGGAGAAAAATTCGTCCGCCGGCCATTTTTGATTCTTCAGTTCCACACCCGATCTCTCCTGTGCCGTAATAAAGGCAGTCCTGTTTGCCGGCATGCGCATGATCACGCCCGGCCGGAGGCTCTAAATTTAACACATTCAGGACTGCCGGCCAACCACCTTGAACGAACCCGGAACCACAATGGAGTCCTTTTAAAGCAAGTAGCAATTCACGCGTCCGGCACGCCGGCTGTGGAGAATAAAAATTTTTCCCAAAGGGCGGTTGCCGGATGGCACAGCAAACCCGCTTTGGAAGACGGACCGGCTTTTTTACAGGTGAAGCAGGTTTTTCTTCGCTGCGCGCAGGGCGGCGTCCGGCGCCACTTCAGCCAGCAGGCCCGCCGCGGCCAGGATGTATCCCCGGTCCACGGCCAGAGCCGGCGCACGGGGCAGCAGCCGGTGCGGCTCCGCTTCCCGGTACAGGGCGGCGGAAAGCAGCGGACCGGGATCCGGATGAGCGGTGATCACGCCGCCCGTACCGATCAGCAGCGGCATGGCGGTTAAATCCTTGCCGTGTTGAACCGGGGTGGCTCCTACCGGCGTCCAGAAGGTTTCCAAATACCCGGCGTGCCGTTCCACCGCCAGCCGCACCGCCAGGACGGCCAGAGCGGTCTCCAGCCGCCATTGTGTTTCGCCGGCCGGCAGCAGGAAAGGCTCCCGGTGCACCAGTTCCACATAATGGCGCACCGCCGCCGCTTCCATACCGGCGGCCTCCGCCGCCAACCGCGGCCCGGCGGCTTCATAAAGCGCCGGCGCGCTCACCCGCATGCCCAGGTCTCCCTCCACCGTGCGTTTGGCGTAAGGCTCGGGCAGGCCTTTCAAGCTCACCCCGGCCCGGGTGGGCTGGCCGCTGCAGATCGAGTAGACATCCGTGGTGGCGCCGCCTACATCCACCACGAGCAAATCGCCCAGGCCGCTTTCCTCCGCCGTACCCCGGGCCAAAAGCTCGGCGGCGCTCAATACGGCGGCCGGGGTAGGCATGAGCACCCCTTCCAGGTACTGCTGCGTGCGGTCAAGCCCCCGGGCGTGAATTATTTTCTCCAAAAACACCTGCCGGATCAACTGCCGCGCCGGATCGACATTCAGCCGGTCCAGTTCGGGCAAGACATTTTCCGCCAGGCGCACATCCTTCCCCGCCCCGGCCAGCAGGGAAGCCGCCTCGTCGGCCGCCGCCTTGTTGCCGGCCAGGATCACTGCGGCCGGACAGCGGGAGTCGGCCAGCCGGCCGGCGTTATGCAGTAAAACCCGGCGGTTGCCGCCGTCCGTGCCGCCGGCCAGCAGAATGATGTCCGGCTTTAGCGCCTCGATTTCCGTCACTTCCCGCCCAGCCAGTTCATGGGCGTAAACCTTGAGCACACGCGCCCCGGCGCCCAGTGCCGCCCAGCGCGCCGCTTTGGCGGTCAGGCCGGGCACCAGGCCGATGGCCACCATCTTCAAGCCGCCGGCGGCGCTGCTGCAAGCCAGGCGGTGACACCAGTCCGGCCGCCCGCCCAACTGTTTTTCCAGTTCCGATACGGCCCGGGCCAGCCCCCGGGTAATCTCCTGCACTGTGGTGGGTGCCCGGGCGGCGGCCGTCACCTCCGCCTTTTCCAGATCCAGGGCCACCGCCTTGGTATAGGTGCTGCCAATGTCCATCAACAAGGCCAGGGCCATATGTTCACCCCCGCGTTTAGATAAGCCATCCCGTCTTTAACCGGGCGGGGCTATCCCCCTTTAAATTCAGGCTCACCGGGCACTTGCCCGCAGGCGTTCCTTCTGTATGATATAATAACGTTTGTTCCCTGTTCCCGCTTGAATGCTGTCCATAAGCAGCTGTCCCATTGCCGGGTGAAACTCGGGCTGCCCGTCAGTCTACTTCATTCACCAAGCCGAGATCCCGCATCAAGTCGGCGATCGCCCGGCCGGGCATGGTGCCGGGCGGGTAAACCCGGTCGAAGCCCATGTCTTTAAAACGTTTCTCCACCCCGGCCCAATCCTGTTTGCCCACCACCAGATTGCCGCCCACGTACATGAGAATGCGCTCCAGGCCGGCCTCGGCGGCCTGGTCCCGCAGGCCCCGGCAGTCCAGCTCGCCGTGGCCATAAAGGGAAGAAACCCAGATGGCCGCCGCATCCGTCTCCAGAGCGGCGTTGATAAATTCCTCCCGGGTGGCCAGCACGCCAATGTTGGCCACTTTAAAGCCGGCCTGCGCCAGGGCATAGGCCAGGATACGGTTGCCCACCGCATGCACGTCCGCACCGATCACACCCAGCACCACAGTCTTTTCTTCCGTCATCGCCCGTCCCCGTCCGTCCCCGCTAAAGATTGGCCCCCGGAAAAACTCCGGCTGTTTGCCCCGGGATCCATGCATTACCCGACGGGGGAAGACCCGGCCGGGCTACCACCATACCTTTCAACCATCCCGCCGGAGCAGGAAAAAGTACCTTCCCCCAACGATTTGACCGGGCTCCCACTATACTTTTTAACCGTCCCCGGTCAATGTGTAAGCAATCCATACGTAAAACCGGACCCCAAAATGAATGGCCCCCGGTCAAAGATGAAGCACATGTCCGGATATCTTGTTATGCCCGGCCGGCTTACAACCCCTTTTGGGTAAGCATTTCCCTGGCCTGCCGGTAATATTTTTCCGCCTGTGTTTCAATATTATTTATTTCCTGCACCAGGGAGCCCTTTTTTTCCGAGGGGACCAGCCCGCCCAGGTTGATGCGCACATTGTAACAAGCCCCCCGGCAGGCGGCATGCAGACACTCCAGCGCCACCGCCGCATCGCTCAAAGCGTTCTGATTGCCTTCTTCCATCAGCCAACTCACCTTTGCCAGCAGCCCGGCGCAGACTGCGGCCGTACGCAGGGGCACCCCGGCGGCCAAAAAGTTGGCTTCGGTCAGGGCTTCCCGCCGTTTGCTTTTTTCTCCGGGTGTCTCTTTGGGCAGCCTGAGCGCATCCATCACCCGGTTGAAAGCGGCGGTATCCTCATCGACCAATTTTTCCAGTTCACTTCGCTTTTTTTCGGCCAGGGCCAGCAATTGGTCCATGGGAGTATCACCCGGCCCACCACCGCACCGGGAGAGGCGGCAGACCATGGCCAACAGCGCCGCCCCGCAGGCGCCGGCGTAGGCGGCAACACTGCCCCCGCCCGGAGCCGGACTGTCCGAAGCCACGGCGGCGGTAAAATCACGCGCGGTTAAATCAATCAACATTATCCATTCTCCCTTCCCCGGTAATTATCCATCCATTGAGATCCCGACGCTTGTCCGGAGCATCTCCAACAAAGCATTATCAAGCAAAGACGATCAATTTTCGCCATGCCGGATATGCCTGCCGCTTTAGCGCAACTGGAGGGAGTTCCCTAAACAGGCGGCCGCCCCCCAACGGCCATGATTTTAAGAAACAACCAGCAAATGAAAAGGCCTGCGGCCACACCCAGCCACTTCAGTGTTCTGGTCCGGGTCTCTTAAACCACCTGCTTCCCCTCTTTGATCACACTGCGCACCAGGTTGACGCCGAAATGGTAGCCCAGGTAATCCAGGTTGGGCGCGTCCCAGATCACCAGGTCGGCGCTTTTACCCGCTTCCAGGCTGCCCAGTTGATCCGCCAGGCCGAGCGCGGCGGCGGCATTGACGGTCATGGCGTTGAGCACTTCGGCCGGGCGCAGGCGCAGGTAGAGGCAGGCCGGGTTGAAGACGGCCTGCAGGGACTCGGTGGGGCAGGAACCCGGGTTGGCGTCGGAGGCCACGGCCACCGGCACGCCGGCGTCGATGAAATCACGCGCCGGGGCATATTTCCCCGCCGCCAGGTAATAAGCCGTACCCGGCAGCAGCACCGCCACCGTGCCGGAGGCCGCCAGTGCCCGGATGCCTCCCGGGGAGGCGTGCAGCAGGTGATCGGCGCTCACCGCCCCCAGTTCGGCCGCCAGTTCCGCCCCCCCGCCGCCGGCCAGTTCGTCGGCGTGGATTTTTGGTTTCAAGCCGTGAGCCAGGCCCGTTTTTAAAACACGCCGGGACTGCTCCCCGGTGAAGACCCCTTCCTCACAGAAAACGTCATTGAAGCGGGCCAGGTTCTCCCCGGCCACCCGGGGGATCATTTCCAGGCAGACCAGGTCCACATAGCGGTCCGGTTCGTCTTTGTATTCCTCCGGCACGGCGTGGGCGCCCAGGAATGTGGGCACCAGTGACACTGGCCGGGCATCCCCCAACCGTCTGATCAGCCGCAGCGCCCGCAGTTCTTCGTCAACACTCAATCCATAGCCGCTCTTCACCTCGGCCGTGGTGGTGCCGTGCGCCAGGGCGCGGTCCAGACGCTTCCCGGTTTCGGATAAAATGACTTCATCGCCGGCGCGGCGGGTTTCCCGCACCGTGCTCAAGATCCCTCCGCCGGCGGCCAGAATCTCCAGGTAGCTCCTGCCTGCCAACTTCCAGGCCAGTTCTTTTTCCCGCGAACCGGCGTAAAGCAGGTGGGTGTGGCAGTCCACCAGCCCCGGAGTAACCAGTCCACCCCGGGCGTCAATGAATTTTGTGCGCCCATCCGTGTTGACAGCCCGCCTGACTTCCCCTTCCGACCCGGCGGCCAGAATTTTCCCGCCGGCCGCCGCCACCGCCCCGCCGGTCACCATGCCGGCGTCCATCATCTGCCGGCCTCTTTTCACGCCGCCGGCACAGGTGGCCAGCCGGCCGATATTGTGTACGATCAGTTCCGCACAAGGTTGCAATAAAAACACCCCCGTTATTATCCGGTCTCAAACACATGCCAGACCAGTGTCACCAAAAACGGCACAAGCCGGGGTGGCCAGCGTTGTTTCCGGCATCAACACATGCAAGAGCCGGTGTCTGAAACCGGCGGAATAAAGACCGCCGGTGCCGTTTGATCATCCTTGATACGGACCGGCGAAACGTGACGGGTAACATTACCGTCATTCATTGCAGGCAACCAGCAATGCTCCCGGCCGGAAGCGGTGCATGGATAATCGCCGTCCCCGGACAATTAGGCGTGCAGCTTCACTTCCAGCACCTGTTCCCGCCTGAAGGATTCGCTCTGCAAATAATACTCCAGTGAGCCGAGCAGGGCATCCAAAGGCACCAGGCCGACGATTTCCGTCCCCACCACGGGCACGCCGTAGCGGGCGGCCTCCAGGCGCACCAGTTCAAGCGCCCGGTAAACGGGCGTGCGCCGGTAGTCGACCAGATTCATGGACACCTGCACCTGACCGCGCTCTTTCAGTTCCACCCCCAGCGCCTTGACGAAAGTCAGGCCGCCGTCTTTCGCCCGCAACGCCCGGGCGATGGCCTTGGCCACGGTCATGTCGTCCGTGCCCAGATTGACGTTGAAGGCGATCAGTGGTTTGCGCGCGCCGATCACCACCGCCCCGGCCGTGGGGTGCATACGCACCGGTCCGAAATCGGGCCGGCGTTCCGGTCTGGTGATTTCCTCCTTCAGCCCTTCATATTCCCCCCGCCGCACATCGGCCAGGTTGCGCCTTTCCGGCCGGGTGGCCGCTTCTTCATAAAGATAAACGGGGATCGCCAGTTCCCGGCCCACTCTCTCTCCCAACCGGCGGGCCAATTCCACGCATTCCGCCATTTCCACGCCGCTCACCGGGATGAAAGGAACCACATCCGCCGCCCCGAGGCGCGGGTGGGCGCCGTGGTGTCCTTCCATGTTGATGCGCTCCCGCGCCTCAAGAATCATGGCATAAGCCGCCTCCAGCACCGCTTCCGGTTCACCGGCAAAGGTGATCACGCTGCGGTTGTGGTCCGCGTCCATGGTCCGGTCCAGCATCTTGACCCCGCATTTTTCGCCGGCGGCCTCAATGGCTGCAACCACTTCAAAGCGACGGCCCTCACTGAAATTGGGCACACATTCCACCAGTTTGGACATTATATAAACCTCCTGAAAAGGGACACCCCCACCTGACGGCAAGGGTATCCCGTAGTTTAGTTGAGTTATCCATAGTTTACATGCCCGGGGAGAAAAACTTTGGAACATACCGTTCCCGGGCCCCGGGCGTAAAGTACTGCCGCTTCCGGCCCGTTGAACAACTGACCGGGGGATAAAAGCCGGTTGCTTGACCGCCGGATAGACGGACTGGTTTAACAAACCGTGCTGTTTCAATTGCTTTCCCATTTTTCCCCATACACCACGGCGCCACGCGTTTTATTGAAACCGCGCTTTTCCAATTGCTCAGTCCATTTCGGGTGGAGATCCCGGTTTTTCCGCTGTTTTGCCCCGGTGGGAGGTCCCCTTTTACCTTAATTCCCCCCCTGGTCTGTTACTCATCTTACTTGCGCCGGGGCTGGGTTTCAGGCCCAACCAAAGGAGTTTTAACCGGGTTCTGCTCCAGTGTCTGGAAGGACAGTTCGTAACCGGCGTCCGCATGCCGCACCACGCCCAGACCGCTGTCGTTGTGCAGCACCCGCTCCAGGCGTCCGGCGCTGTCGGCGGAACCATCGGCCACCACCACCATGCCCGCGTGCAGGGAAAAACCGATGCCCGTGCCGCCGCCGTGGTGGAAGGACACCCAGTGCGCCCCGGAGGCCACGTTGAGCAGGGCGTTTAAGACGGGCCAGTCAGCCACGGCGTCGGAACCGTCCCGCATGTCTTCCGTCTCCCGGTAGGGGGAGGCCACCGAACCGGTGTCATGGTGATCCCGGCCGAAAACCACCGGTGCGGAAAGCTCGCCTTTGGCCACCATTTCATTCACTCGCACACCGAAGGCTTCCCTTTCCCCGTAACCCATGTAGGCGATGCGGGCAGGCAGGCCCTGGAAAAGGATGTGCTTTTTAGCCAACCGCATCCAGCGGCACAGGGCCTCATTTTCAGAGAACATATCCAGCGCCAGTTGATCGAGTTTGTAGATCTCTTCCGGTTTGCCGGAAAGGACCGCCCAGCGGAAGGGCCCCTTGCCCTGCGCAAACAGATCCCGGATATAGGCCGGAACGTAGCCGTCAATTTCAAAAGCGTCCTTGACCCCGGCGTCATAGGCCACCCGCCGGATGTTATTGCCGTAGTCGAAGGACTTTGCGCCCCGCCGGGTCAGGGTGAGCATCAATTCCACGTGGCGGGCGATGGTAGCCCGGGCTTTTTCCAGATACCCGTCCGGATCGGCGGCGCGCAGCACGGCGGCCTCCCGGACGCTATAGTCATCCGGAATATACCCGACCAGCGGATCGTGGGCGGCCGTCTGGTCGGAAAGCACATCCGGCGTGATCTTGTTGTCCACCAGGTACTGCAGCAATTCCGTGGCGTGTACCGGCACGGCGATGGTCAGCACCTCTTTAGCCTCTTTCGCCCGCAGCGCCTCATTCACTCCTTCGGCCACAGTGGGCGCCACCTTGTCCAGGTAGCCGGTGGCCAGGCGCTTTTCAATGCGATCTGGGTCCACTTCCGCCAGCAGGCCCACCGCATCCAGCATCTTGGCCGCCAGAGGCTGAGCGCCGCCCATACCGCCCAGACCGGCGGAAACGTAAAGGCGCCCCTTGAGCGTATTACTCTGGAAATGCTTGCGGGCCAGGGCGGCCAGGGTTTCAAAAGTACCCTGGATAACCCCCTGGCTGCCGATGTAAATCCAGGAACCAGCGGTCATCTGGCCGAACATGGTCAGCCCCAGTTCTTCCAGGTGGTTGAAGTGCTCCCAGGTGGCCCATTTGGGCACCAGGTTGGCGTTGGCAATGAGCACCCGGGGAGCCGCCGGCGTGGTGCGGAAAACCGCCACCGGCTTGCCGGACTGCACCAGCAGGGTTTCATCGTTTGCCAGTTCCAAAAGAGTTTTGACAATAGCTTCAAAGGCATCCCAAGAACGGGCCGCCCGGCCCCGCCCGCCATAAACGATCAGCTCTTCAGGCCGCTCGCCCACCTCCGGATCCAGGTTGTTCATCAGCATGCGCATGGCGCCCTCCTGGCCCCAGCCCTTGCAATGCAGCTGGTTGCCCCTGGGCGCACGGATGTTGTTGTGATTGGTGATGTCGAACATAAAAACGCCTCCCGTGAAATCAAAAATGATTATTCTAATCAAAAGCTTATTCGTTAAAACAACGGCACAGCCTCTGATTTATCTTGTCATGTCAGCACAATCTTGCCGTGTTTATTTGCCCGCTATTTAACCTGTACGTTGCGGCCGAAATACGCACCGACAAAATCGGGATGCCCGCGTAAATCTGTCGCCCTCCCGCTCAGGATGATTTTCCCGTTTTCCAGTAGATAACCCCATTCTGCCACCTGCAGGGCTTTACGGGCGTTTTGTTCGACCAGGAGTACGGTCAGGCCTTCATGGTGCAGCCGGTCAATCAATTGAAAAGCCTGGTTGACCACCACCGGGGCCAGACCCATGGACACCTCGTCAATGATTAAAAGTTGCGGGCCGGCCATTAAAGCCCGGCCGATAGCCAGCATCTGCTGCTCCCCGCCGCTTAAAGTACTGGCCGGTTGCCGTTGACGTTCCTGCAGGCGGGGGAAAATTTCATAAACCCTGGCCAGGGAATGGTGCACCTTTTTTTGATCGGCCACCCGGTATGCTCCGGCCAGGAGATTTTTTTCCACACTCAGGGCCGGAAAAACCCGCCGGCCTTCGGGCACATATCCGGCTCCTCCGGTTACCCTTTCCCAAGCCGGGCGCCCGGTCAAATCTACGCCGTTGAGTATTATACGCCCCCCGGCTGCCGGAACCAGTCCCATTACCGCCCGCAAAATGGATGTCTTGCCGGCTCCATTGGCCCCGACGATTGCCAGGCAGTCGCCCCGGGAAACCTGCAATGAAACGCCCTTCACCACCCGGGCCTTGCCATAACAAACCTCCAGATTTTGAATTTCAAGCAGAGGGGCCAAGAAAATCATCCTTTCCCAAATACGCCTCAATCACCGCCTGATCGGCCAGCACCCGGGCCGGCTCCCCGGCGGCAATCATTTTCCCATGATCAAGTACCAGCATGTGGTCGCAAAGGGCTTCAGCCACCCCCGTGTTATGCTCGACCAGTAAGACGGTAAGTCCTTCCCGGCGCAACTCTCTAATCAGAGTCAAAAAGTCCTCTACCGCGTCATAACCCAATCCCGCTACAGGTTCGTCCAGAAGCAGCAGGCTGGGGTTCATGACCAGCGCCCGGGCCAGTTCCAAACGGCGCAGATAGCCCAGATTCAATTGTCCGGCCGGAAGATTTGCTTCCGCCGCCAGGCCGACCCGGATCAGTGCGGTCATAGCCTTTTCCCTGACTGCCCGTTGTCCCCTGGTGGTAAATGGTATCCAGGCACCGGCCAACAGGTGGGAAGCCCCGGCAATGAGCACATTCTCCAGCACGGTCAGCCGGGGGATTGGTTTGACCACCTGAAAGGTCCTGGCGATGCCCCGCCGGGCAATTTGGTGAACCGGCAGCCCGGAAACGGACTCTCCCTTAAACCAAACGGTACCGCCCGCCGGCCGGTAGACCCCGCATACCACATTGAAGAGGGTCGTCTTCCCCGCCCCATTCGGTCCGATTAGGCCGCAAATCTCACCCGCACGGACTTCCAGGTTCACATTTTCCAGAGCGACCAGCCCGCCGAATTTCTTTGAGATATTATCCAGACGCAAGATAATCTCATCTGACACGCGCGCCAGCCCCCTCCCGCCGGATGAACCCGGTCAGCAACTCCTGCAACCGGCTCCCCTGACCCAGTAAGCCGGACGGGAAGAAGCGCATCACCAGCACCAGGATGCTGCCGAAAACCAATAAGCGGTAATCAGAAATAAAACGGAAAACCTCGGGAGCCATACCGAGAACAATTCCTCCCAGCATCACGCCCGGAATTGATCCGCGTCCACCAAGCACCACCATGGCCAGAATGGTCACTGAAATGTTAAACCCGAAATCACCGGCTGAAATGAAGGTCATGAAATGGGCGTAAATGCTTCCGGCTAGCCCGGCCAGGCCGGTACCAATCACAAAGGCCAGCACCTTATAACGGCGCACGTCAATCCCCATGGCTGCAGCAGCGGCCTCATCATCGCGAATGGCCCGCAAGGCGTATCCAAACCAGGCTTTTTGCAGGTGACGGTTTAAAATGACCACTAACGCTACTACCACCCAGATCAGACCGGCAATCTCCAGCGTTCCGAAAGCAAGACCGCCGATGCGGGGCGGCTGGATGCCGCCGATACCCATGGCCCCGCCGAAATAATGCACCGTTTGGAATACGGCCACGGTTACAAAATTCAACCCGATGGTGGTGATAGCCAGAAAATCGTTTCGCAATCGCATACTGATTAATCCCAGCACTGCGCCAACCAGGGCGCTTACGGCTATAGCCACAATCAATGCTCCCCAAAAATCAACTCCGTATTTGGTATTCAAAATGGCCGATGTATAAGCACCGATACCGAAAAAGGCGGCGTGTCCGATATTGGGCTGGCCGGCCTCTCCGGTAATAATATTCAAACTTAAAGCCAGCAGGACCCAGATACCCACGGTGGTGGCAAGAACCGCCCAATAGTTCATCTGGCGTCACCTCCGGAAGCGAACAGACCTTGCGGCCGGACGAGCAAAAGAATGATCAGCGCCAAAAAGGCAATAGCGTCCGTTGGCAGGAAGGAACCAATGTATCCGGCTACTAAAGCCTCCGCAAGGCCCACGACCATTGAAGCCACGACGGCACCCAGCGGGTTTCCCAGTCCGCCCAGAACCACTATGGCCAGCATCTTATATGAAGGAATATCCCCCATCGTGGGGAAAACAGCATTATAATGGATGGCCACCAGTATTCCAGCCAGGGCGGCAAAGGCATAGCCCAGTATGAAAGCAAATGCTACCACTGAACGAGTATTAATTCCCATGGCCATGGCCGTTTCCACATCCTGTGCCGTGGCCTGCCAAGCCAGGCCGATTTTCGTTTTATTCAATAAAATCCAGAGCAAAAGGAAAAGGAAGGCCGAAACCAAAAGAATAACCGCCTGGGTGCCGGTGATTATAACTGACCCCAGGGTCAGACGATTGAGAGGTAAATGAACTGGAAAGGTGATTGTATATGGACCGGCAATCAATCTGAACAGATCCTCCATAACGATAAACAGACCAATGCTGGCCACCAGGGGAACTATGGGGTCGGCTACCTTTTTAATGGGCGTGTATACCGCTCTTTGAAACAGATACCCTGTTATGGCCGCCCCTCCCACCCCCGCCAGCAGGGCGATAATGATGCTGTGAGTACGGGTGTACGCCCAAACCCCCAGGTAGGCCCCGAGCGTATAGGCGCCGGCATTGGCTATATCCAATACACGCATGATCCCGTAAACCATGGTCAGGCCCAGGGCCACCAGCGAATACAAGCTGCCGATGGTAATTCCATTGACTATTTGTTGTAAAAGCACTGCTATCCTTGCCCCCAAGCTTTAAGGTGATGCCAGGCTAAAATACATGAGTTGGTTCGTTTTCGAGTTACGACATAAATTCCCCGTTTCGTACGCAGGCGGTGGACCGGCAAGACAGCCTGAAGATCCGTCACGGGTACCAGGTCGCCCTCTGTCGCGGAGGACGACCTGCTCCCCGTTGCATTGACCACTATAACACTGATAAAGGATCTGGATGTAACAGACCTTAGTTTACCGGCGGAGTAATAATAGCCGGATCGGTAATTTCACCAAAGTACCTGAAAGCACCGTCCTTAACCTGCTGAACCTGTACCGGTTTGATCACCTGGCCGATCTTGTCGTAACCCTCAATCTTACCTGTCACTGCCTGGAAGTTCTTGGTGTTAGCGATTCCGTCCCTGATTTTATCCGGAGTGACCCCACTTTTGCGCATCGCTTCCGCCAGCACATAGAAAGCATCATAGGTGGAGGCGCCCACCATGTCTGGTTCGTGGCCGTATTTTTCTTTGTATGCCTTGATAAAATCCTTGACCACTTGCTCCTTGCTGTCCCGGTTGAGGTTGGTCACAATTACCAGCCCGTTGGCATTTTTGCCGGCCACCTCCAGGAACTGGGTGGTTGAATCCAGCCCTTCCGTTCCCAGCGGCTGTATTTTCAGTCCCATATCATGAATCCGCCGGATAATCTGGGAACCTTCCGCCGCATAGGCGGGCATGAATAAAACGTCAGCACCGTTATCTTTTATTTTAGTCAACACGGGGGTGAATTCCGTGTCTCCGAAATGGAACCAGTTGGGCTCCTGGACTTTCAAACCGGTTTGGGCGGCTCTTTGCTTAAATCCCTGGACCAGCGTATGACCGAAATCGTTGTCGATAGCCAGAATGGCCACGTTTTTGGCGTGTAATTCATTTTTGGCCACTTCGGCCGCCGCTGCGCCTTCCACTACCCCGGAAAAGCTCTGCTGGAAAATGTAATTACCGGTGCGCGGGATGGCCGGGTGGACGGCGTAGGCCGAGATCATCGGTATTTTGGCCTGCTGAAAAATAGGCGCGGCAGCCCGGGTCGGTCCGGAATAGGAACCACTGACCACCGCTGCCACCCCGTCACGGGTGGTGAGCTTTTGTGCAATGGATACAGCCTGCTTGGTATCAAGCTGGTCATCGTAATTGACCAATTCCAGTTTGGCACCGTTTATGCCGCCACCGGCATTGATCTGTTCAACGGCCAGTTTTGCCGAATTATATGCGCTGGTGCCGTCAGCCGCCTCAGGACCGGTCTCCGGTGCAAAAAATCCGATTTTGATGGTCTTCGCCGCCCCGGATTGAGTATTTCCAGCGCCATTTCCACAAGCTGACGCCAGCAATGCGATCACGAGCAAAGAAATCATTAAAAGCCCGAACTTGAGTGTTTTCATAATTTTTACTCCTCCTTCATAAAAAAATCGCAGGCAGCAACCACCTATTGTTACCTCTTCCCACCCCTTTCCGGCAAATAATTTTCTTTATCTCTGTATTTTTTCGATTTCGTGAATTGTCTCGCTTTACCCTCTGAACTTTTTTGCCTTGTCAGCATTATCTTGCCATTTGAACTCTTTTCCCTGTCAGTGTAATTTCACCAGACAGGAAACAAAAAAGCTCCTCCAAGGGAGCGGGTCATCTTGCCTTTGCATTAGTGATATACGGTTAAAAATGGAATCTACCCCGGTATTCGCTGGGGGCCATGCCGGTATGCCGTTTGAAGACCCGGCTGAAATAGTTCGGATCGCCGTAGCCAACGGCACCGGCCACCTGGCTGACCGGTTGGTTCGTTTTTTCAAGCAGTTCCCTTGCTTTTTCCATACGCAGGGCGGTTAGAAACTCCATCACCGTCATGCCCGTAGATTGCTTAAAAAGCCGGCTAAAGTAGTACGGGCTGAGAAATTGCCGTCTGGCAATTTCTGATAAAGAAATATCTTCGGCCAGATTTCCTTCCAAAAACTGTTTGGCCCGGGCAATCACCCTGGTTTCCATTCCCTGGTCAATATTAACGGCCATTAAAGCCTTACCGCAGGCTGCGGCCCAAATTTCAGCCAGTTTTTCCGCTTCCCTGGACAGATGAAGCTGCCTTACCCATTCCAGAACATAAGTAAACAGTTGATCCACGTTACGTCCGTTTTCCATGCAGGCCGTCACCACTACCGACAGCAATTCAAAAACCACCGTCTTGAGACTGTTCAAACCTATGCCGCCGGACCGGGCAATCATCTTTTTGATTTCCTGAACCAGCCGGGCTGTTTCTTGTCCATCGTCACTCAATATGGCCCGTCTTAAAAACATCCTTTCCCTTTTTAAAAATGGCTCCCCGTCCCCGCCCATACCACTGTCAAAAAAACATATTGCCGGCTCACCGGCGGCTTTCAGGCACTCCACGGCCTGCCCGGCTTCGCGGAAAGATAAGCCCAAGTGCCGGGCATCGGCATATACCCGCCCCACTCCGACATAAAACTTCAGGGCCAGCGATTCCTCTATTCTTTGTTTGAGCCCGGGCAATAAACGGTTATCCTCCCCCGGTTCGCCCCAGTCACGGCTGTTGAATAAAGCAGCCACCGCCCGATCGGAAATAAAACACCGTATGACAGCATCACCGAAGTATCCATCCAGGGACATTTCCAGTCCCCTGCGCCAGGATACCTTCCACAACTCACTCCGGTCACGGAAAAGCGTTTCAATGTCATGAACTTCCCATATCGCAACGAAATTGGGCGGGTATTTCAAACCGGCCCGGACAACCATTTCCCAAATTTCCCGGACGCTTTCCACCAGGCCGAAAATCAGGTTATAGGCCAGTTCCCGTCTTATGCGACCAGAAAGAAGATCCATATATTGACGCCTCCATAAAAACGCCGTCAGTCCATATTCAGACCATACTGGCGGGACATCTCCCGGGCCAGGGGATAACCGGCGTCGGCATGCCTGATGATGCCCAAGCCGACATCACTATAAGTCACCTGCGCGGCCTTTTTCCCGGATAACCCGGAACCATCTACTATCACCGTCATGCCGGCGTGAATGGAGTAGCCGATGCCGACGCCGCCACCTTGCTGTATGCTGACCAGGCTGGCTCCGGAAATGGCATTCAATAAACCGCTCAGTACCGGCCAGTCAGCGATGGCGTCACTGCCGTCGGGCATTTTTTCCGTTTCCCGCCAGGGACTGGCAATGTTGCCCATATGGTCCCTGGTCAAAGCCACTGGAGCACCCAGTTTTCTTTCTCGCAATAACTTTATGATTATATCCACCAAACGCAGCCGCTGATCGAGATTCAACCAGCATATGCGTGCGGGCAGGCCTTGAAAGGGAATACGATCCTGAACAAAACGAATCCAATTGGTTATTGCTTCATCATCTTTAAATTCGGCCAGGATAAATTCATCCAGCGCATAAATATCTTCCGCCCGGCCGGAAAGGGCAATCCAGCGAAACGGACCGCGCCCGGCGCAAAAATAATCCCGCAGGTAGGCGGACACAAAACCGGGTATTTCAAGCGCCCCGGTAAGCCCGGCCGCAGCAGCCTGATGGCGGATATTGTTACCATAGTCAAAAACCACCGCTCCATTGCGCATGAATTCCATCATCGTTTTCACGTGCTCCACGATCCCGCTGCGGCTTCTCTCCAGATATTTTTCCGGTGCAGAGGCGCGCAATTTGATTGCTTCAGACAATGAAACGCCGGCCGGGACATATCCGTTAAGCAGGTCGTGGGCGGCGGTCTGATCGGTAACCACATCGGGGACCACCCCCCGCTGCAGTACAGCCCGGTAAACATCAGCCGCATTGCCCACCAGGGCTACAGAACGCGGTTCTTTACGCAATACCGCTTCCCGTACCAGAAACAAGGCATCATCAAGACTGGTGGCTTTCATCTGGCACAGACTGTTGCGCAACCGCCGGTCGACCCTGGCTTCATCAACTTCCACCACCAGTGCTACGCCGCCGTTATATTCCACGCCCAGCGGCTGGGCCGCACCCATGCCGCCCAAACCCGAAGTAAGCACCCAGCGCCCGCGCAAGCTACCGCCGAAATGGCGCCTGGCTACCTCGCCATAAGTGTTGGCGGTACCTTCCAGCACGCCCTGAGTGCCGATATAGGCCCAGCAACTGGCCGTAGATTGGCCGTAAGCGGTCTGACCGCGACGTTCCAATTGCCAGAAAGTATCATAATCGGAATAAGCCGGGACGAGCAGGGAACCGGCCATGATCACCCGCGGCGCAAATGGATGGGAAGTAAATACACCCACCGGCTTGCCGGACTGGACAAGCAGGGTTTGGTCGTTTTCCAGTTGCATCAACTTTTCTTTGATCCGTTCTACGCTTTCCCAATCCCGGGCCGCCTTGCCCGTACCCCCGTAGACAATCAACTCTTCCGGACACTCGGCCACTTCCGGATCAAGGCTGTTCATAAATAAACGTAACAGTCCCTCCTGTTCCCATCCTCTACAACGCAACCAGATCACTCTCCCAATCTATAACGCTATTGGTTATCATTATATACTATTGCATTAGGCACAGCATGGCATTAGAAATCATTTACCAGCCACAGCCCTTTTTCCTCTATATCATTTTGCTCCGTTAGCATAATTTTGCTTTCTCCTGCAATCTGAAAAATATAGCTGCCGCAAAAATGGAAGGTTTGCGTTATTATAAAACCGCTGCCAAACGCATCACGGAATACCGTGAACTGACGGGAAAAGAGCTTAAACGGATCGGCAAATTGTTGAAATTAGATTACTCCAACTCCCCCGCCGCGTTCTCCACCTCCCGCAGCAACCGGCCGCTTTGCACCAATTCCAGCGCTGTGGTCAGATCCGGATAAAGCACCCTGTCCCGGTCCAGGAAGGGAATCTCAGCCCTGATTACTTCATAAGCCCGTGCCGTGCCCCGGCCCATTTTGCGCTTTTGTCCCAGATCAACGGCCTGGGCGGCGCAAAGCAATTGAATGGCCAGGATCTGCTGCACATTGGCGATGATCCGGCGCGCCTTGCGCGCCGAAACGGGTCCCATGCTCACATGGTCCTCCTGGTTGGCCGAGGTCGGAATGGAGTCCACGCAGGCCGGGGAGGCGAGCACTTTGTTTTCCGAAACCAGGGCGGCCGCCGTGTACTGGGTGAGCATCAGGCCGGAGTTAAGCCCGCCGTGTTTGGTGAGAAAGGCCGGCAGGCCGCTGATGGCCGGGTCGAGCAGGCGGGCGGTGCGCCGCTCGGCCATACTGCCCAGTTCGGCCACGGCCATGCCCAGGAAGTCCAGGGCCAGGGCCAGCGGCTGGCCGTGGAAATTGCCCCCGGAAATGACATCCCCTTCTTCCGGGAAAAGCAGCGGGTTGTCGGTGGCGGAATTGATCTCAACCTCCAGCACGCCTCGCACATAGTCAACGGCATCCAGGGTGGCGCCGTGCACCTGGGGGGTGCAGCGCAATGTATAGGCGTCCTGTACCCGTGGCTGCACCGCCCGGCCGGCGATTTCCCCGCCGGCCAGCAACTGCCGCAGGTGGGCGGCGCAACGCGCCTGCCCGGCGTGGGGGCGCAAGCGCTGTACCCGCGGGTCGAAGGCGGTGATCACCCCGTCCAGCGCTTCCACGGCCAGGGCGGCGGCAATAGAAGCCGTTTTGGCCGTCAATTCGGCATCATGCACGGCCAGGCAGCCCAGGCCGCCCATGAGCTGTGTGCCGTTGGTCAGGGCCAGGCCCTCTTTGGCCTGCAGCGACAACGGGGGCAGTCCGGCCAACTCCAGCGCCTGTGCGCCGCTGATCCTTTTGCCCCGGTATTCCGCCTCGCCCAGGCCTAAAAGCACCAGAGCGATGTGGGCCAGGGGCGCCAAATCGCCGCTGGCGCCCACGGAGCCCTGTTCGGGCACCACCGGGTGGATATCCCGGTTGAGTAACTGGATCAGGTACTCGACAACAAGCGGCCGCACACCGGAAAATCCTTTGGCCAGGGTATTGGCCCGCAAAAGCGTCACCGCCCGCACCACCTCCGTTTCCAAAGGCCGGCCGGTGCCCACCGCATGGCTCATGACCAGGTTTTTCTGCAGCTGCTCCGTCTGCGCCGGTGAAATCACCACATTGCTGAATTTGCCAAACCCGGTGGTTATGCCGTAAACCACCTTTTTTCCCCCCACAATCTCCCGCACCATTTGTTGAGAACCTTCCATGCGCCGGACAGCCGCCGGTTCCAGGAAAACCGGAGCATGCCGGCGGGCCACCCGGATCACCTGCTCAATATCAAGGCTCTCCCCGTCCAGGCTTACTTTTTCAACCACACCCTCGCTTGCCGTGGATCTGGCCAGTGCCATTTTTATCCTCCCCTCAAGAGCAAAAACAAAAAGGAGCCACCATTACGCGTTTTTCGCGCATCTGGCAAGCTCCCTCATGACTAGCAACTTTGAGCTGATTATATTCTTTTCAAAATAATCATATTGGAGAAATTTACTTTTGTCAATCCGGCAAAACAGCCTTCCCTTCATAATTTATCAGTTGACAGAAAATGGGGTGGTGGTAAAATAATAAAATCCCGGGTTCCCTGGAGGCTAAAACCGCATGAAAAGAAAAACCAGGGTCAAGTTGGCCAGACTGCAGAGAAACAGCATCACCGCCGCCAAAAAATTGGCCGGCATAATTTTGGGTTCTATTTTGGTGGTCGTTTCCTACGAAGCTTTTGTACTGCCGTATAATCTTCTTTCCGGCGGCGTTTCCGGTCTGGCGTTGATTGGTCATTATACTTTTTCCTTCCCCTTCTATCTGGGCATATTTGTCTTGAACCTGCCGATATTTATCTGGGGGCTGAAAGTGCTTGACCGCCAGTTGATCATTTACAGCACGGTTGGAGCGGGCATGGTCATTATTATGTTACCGGTGTTGGGACCATATATCCCCAAACCGAATATAGATATATTCCTGGCTTCCATCGCCTCGGGCGTCATCGGGGGACTGGGTGGCGGCATTACATTCCGCCAGGGCGCTTCCATGGGCGGAACGGATATTATATCCTTGATCATGAAGAAGAAAAAAAATATTTCCGTGGGCACGACATCATTTTATTGCAATGTTTTCATCCTTGTGCTTTCCCTTTTTTTCTATGACATAAAAATAGCCATGTACACGGCCATCAGCATGTGGGTCGGCAGCAAAGTTACCGATTCGGTAATCAACGGTCTGAGTAAAAACAAGTATGTGACCATAATTTCTAATAAGAGTCCGGAGATAGCTGAACGCATTATGAAAGAAATGCACCGCGGCGTGACTTACTTGGAGGGGCAGGGAGCCTTTTCAGGCAGCTCGAAATTGGTGATCAACTGTGTGGTCAATCACTTTGAGATCGCCAAAATCAAGGAAATAGTGGCCGAGGTGGATAAAAAGGCTTTTGTCTTTGTTACCGAAACGGTCGAAGTTATGGGCAGGGGTTTTACTTTCTGAGGCCTGAAGCGGCTGCTGTTTATGTATCCCGGTTGCATCCATCAAAGGAGTATCCGTTCCGGGAACCTTACAACTGGCTGATGAATTCTCCAGTACGCTCAAATACCACTTGTTTCTGTCTGTCGACTGCGGGCACATGCCTCGAATTGATCAATCCAGACGATGTCTTTTTGACGGGAAGAAACGGAACGGTAGATCTGCAGGGAATTTTCAGGCAGTATGATCCTGTCTTCCAGCGCCTGAAATATTAAAAGCGGTGCATTGACATTTTTCAACCCACAGCGCGTTTGCCGCAGCAGTTTTAAAAACTCCAGTCCACACAGCGGGTTGACGCATTCTGACCCGCTGTACAGGGCTCTGGCCTGGACATCCTGAATATCCAGCCAGATTTCCTTGTCCAGACACCGAAAAAATTTCCACGCCAACGTCAGGTAGCGCATCAGGTTTATATAAACCGGTGCGCACACAGTGACCACTCCGGCCAATTGAAAACGGGCCGCCAGGTGCAGGGAAATGGCTCTGCCCATGGACAAACCGGCCAGAAATATTTTTTATCCTCATCCAGTAATTTTTGCATTTATATTCCAGGTAAAGCCACGCGAGTGAAATTTCTTATCCGGACTGCCGGACATTAAAAGGTCCCACTGAGAATAACCATTCAAATGCGATACCGTAGAAATACATGCCCGCTGAAGTCCGATGTAGGATTACCGGGTCAGAAACAGATGCCGGCAACACTCGTGCGCACGAAAAAAGGAACCACCCTGATCAATTTTCCCTGTAAGCTGTAGGTGAGCAAAACCGCAGCAAACAGGAGAAAAGGAAATGATTAGAGTAGTCAATAAAGAGGCTATAACCTCAGCTTTCGCTCTGCGAGAATTGAAAATATATTACTATGACCAAAAGACCTGAGGCCACAACTCATAGCTTACCTATAATATTTACAACGCTTATTAAATCCCAAGATATATTGCACATTTTATCTGATATTTTTAAATATATAGTTGATGAACGCGGCAAACAGATACCCTTAGCTAAACGATCTTCATGTTCATTTGAAAAGTGTTGACAGCTAGCCTCATATCTGGCCTGATCTTCTATTAGATGATTTAAAAGTATGGAATTTCTTGTACCTAAATAGTCAACAATATTTTTTAACATTGAAATTAGATTTTGAAATAGAGTCTCTATCTCTTTTACAGCCTTATCACTAAAAAGAACTTTTTCATCATTCTTTGCCTGAATGGCTAAAACTATAGACATAAAAGACTCGTTAATATAGCCAATACGCTGATATATTTCAATAAACTGATTAACCTTCTTTTTGTCATATGATGGTGTGCGAAGAAGCTCGCTATTTATTTGATTATTAATGTTAGAAAGTGCTTTTTC
Source organism: Desulfotomaculum copahuensis (assembly GCF_001655685.1). GTDB lineage: Bacteria > Bacillota > Desulfotomaculia > Desulfotomaculales > Desulfovirgulaceae > Desulfotomaculum_G > Desulfotomaculum_G copahuensis. The sequence continues at coordinate 10,496 of NZ_LYVF01000165.1, read as the reverse complement.
GATTTCAGGAATGCTACCCTTGCGATATAAAAACATACTTAGCAATTTTTCCATTGTTATTTGAAATGTTAATAGAATGTTTTTCAATGAACTTAATGCCTCATAATCTATTGACTTGTTCATAATGTAAGCCCCTCTCATAATTGTGATAAATAACCGCTTAATTAAGTAAAGCGAAACAAGTAGTTATTGTCTAATGCTATAGATAGAACGCTCAATTTATACAATTACCTCTACATCAGTAAGTTGAGATAAACGCTCCAAACCCACTGGAGTGACAATAAAAGTATTTTCTACACCAACTGCACCACGACCTGGAAAAACAAATTTTGGTTCAATAGCCAAGGCCATATTGGTTTGCAGTTCCTTATTTATGCCTTTACCAATAATCGGTAATTCGTTCAATTCAAGGCCAATGCCATGTCCGATAAATTTGACTTTTTCATCACATCCCATAAAATATTTACTTAAACCTGCTTCCTCAGCCATACTTATTGCCATATCATAAAGTCTACTCCATAAAACTCCCGGGCGGGCATGGCTCGCAATCGTATTCTGAATTGCTATAGCAACTTCCTGTGCATAGAGTAAATCATCCGGTAAATAACCAAGAGCAAAAACGCGGCTCATATCAACCTGGTATCCGTTAACAGTTCCAACATAATCAACCATTATCGGTTCACCAACGCCAATCAAATGTCTGCTTACACCAAATGGAAATGCAGGACATAATCCAGTTCCACCAAGCGGACCATCAAAATAACTAGGTACTCCACCGTTAGAGCCAGCTAGCAATGAACCATAATAAAAATCCTGATTGAATCCACGGACACGAATTAAACCAATGTGACCAGAACGACGCGCTATTAATTCAATTTCTGCAGCTAACTCAAGTTCACTAATTCCCTCTTTAAGCAAACCAGGGATCGAGCAAAAAACATTTTCAAGCATTGCCGCAGAGTCCCTTAATAAACTAATTTCATAAGATGATTTCACCATACGTAATTCTTTGATATATTGCGATACATCGACAAAACTACATGAAATAATTCTTTCTAAACGACGAAAGATGTTTACAGGCACAACATCAAGCTCCATGCCTAATGTTGCTGATTCAGAAATTCCTTTGGCAAGCAATATATCACCAATATCTTTACTATTTCTAAACACTTTTACCTCTAGAGGAATAATGGTGGGATCAATTCGCTCCATGCTGCGCCTTACCATTAATACAGGACACCCAAATGCAGGAATATACAATTGTGCATTTTGATATGTCCCACAGAAATACACAATATCAGCACTCTGCAATATTAATGCTCCATCTATATTATTATTCTGTAGTATACTTTGGAACGCCTGAATTCTTTTTGACAACTCACCGGCTTCTGGATAATCCTTCATCTTTTTTGCACTCCTATAAAACTGGTTATTTATTTAGATTTCGCATAATTTGCTTTGGAGAAAACAGATATTAATATCAATGGGAAATCTCAACAAGGCCTATAAAGCCACATTGTTCCCTAAGTCTGATAATGCTTTTTCTAAAATGCTCTGCACATATTCATCCTTATAACGTGCCTTTAACCGCAAAAGAGACCTAATCACCTTTTCTTGATCGCTTTTTTGAGGTTTACGACCCGGCCTTCCACGGTAAAGTTCCGTTACCAAATGAAAATACTCATCATTAATACCAATTAGCTTACGCAGTCTAGCAGCTGCACGCTCAGGTGTCGCACCAAGATAAATACTCCTTTTCTCATTTTTCTGCTTCTCGCATCCCAGAAATACATAAGCCCTAGGCCTTTCCGCTATTGGTTTCCAGACAATGTAACTCACATGCTATTCCCCTTTCATTGAATAAACTAACACATAATACTTAATTTCAATGATCAATCCATGCTTCTCTCTCGATTATGTTTTAATTGATTGGTTACAACTATAAACATCCATATATTTTGACGCACGTTCCTTATATGTTAAAGTGACCATTTTGAACATTTCCCTCTCCTCCTCTGTAACATCCCGTATTATTTTTGCCGGTGCCCCCATAATTACAACACCCGGGGGATACGAAGAGCCCTCCAATACCAAACTACCTGCAGCAACTAAAGTCCCACGGCCAATCTTGGCACTACTCAGAATTATAGACCCCATACCAATAAATGCATCATTGCCAATACTACAAGCGTGAATTATTGACTTATGGCCAATCGTAACATTAGAACCAATTCGTATTGGTGTTATAGTTGGTATATGAGCCCCGTGCAGAACACAGCCATCTTGAATGTTGCTATTTGATCCGATAACAATTGGAGCAACGTCACCCCGCAAAACACAGTTAAACCATATACTAGACCCGGATCCAATTTTCACCTGGCCAATCACATATGCCCCTGGTGCAATAAAAACATTTTTAGCTATTTCTGGTTCCCAACCTTGCCAGGAAAGAATAGTTTCTTTCACTACAATATTACCTCCTCACAAATATAAAGTGAGCGTGCTATGGAATGCAGTGCATATAATTATCGACATCATTATAAATAGTTTTTCGAATATGATGCCAATACTGAATTGAATCTACTGATTCTCTAACCATATCTGCTAAATGAACGCATGAATCAGGTCCTATCATTTTCTTTTCCCATTCACTAGATACACCTGGAAGTTTTTTCCCTTTAAGATGCTGAAGAACAGTTTTAGCATTGAAGCAAATGTCATGTGGTGCCCTTTGGATTCCTCCATGTACATCACAAACCTTTTGATCCTCAAAACAAAGACTTAAATACATCTCATGATATGAATCCATTACTTTTGTGTTTATTTTTTCCAATTGCCCTTCCTGTACTAGAAAACAATACCTGTATCGAGCAAAGAGCAAGTCTTTCCGCAGTTGTTCCTTTAGTTGAGATGGATGAATGATGCTCTGTATACTATCTGGTTGCGTAAAATAGATACAACTATTCTTAACATCTTTTTCAATAAGACTGACAAATGAGCTTGGATCTATATTGGCCCTTTCCCACAAAAATACTCGTGCCTGACGAAGCGCTTTGATTCCTTCCAGTATCATACCAAACCATAGACCACTTTCATCAAATGCTGTTGCCTGTAGAACCTGTTTAGCAACGCCTTTTCCCTTATAGGCTATCAGTCCACGCAATGAATCCAACCGCCAGGTTCCAGCTTTATCTTTACCGGTAGGTGTCCGCATAACCTCCACCCATACGTTCTCTACTCTATATTTAATTCCATGTGCTATAACATGTGATTGGATTTCATATAATGGATCAAGGTAATGGGTCTGGGTTTCTACTAGACCATGCTCCCTTTCTAAAACCGTAATGTGCCAGAAGCGATTTAATTGCTGCAACATAGTTTTTCCATCCTCACTTTCTCCAAGGCCATTAATACAGCGCCAATAGCGCCAGAGAACATTGGTTCGCGGGGCAGGAAGAGCTTATTTCCGATTGTCTTTTCCAACATTTTAACCAATCCTGGATTACAAGCGCCACCACCGGTAACCGCCACGTCACTTTCAATTTTTATTTTCTGTGCTATGCTACCGATTTTGAAGGCCATGGCTTGATGAAGACCTGCTACAATGTCCTCTATCCTGGCATTTTCAGCTATACGGGATATTGCCTCCGTTTCAGCAAAGACAGAACATCCAGCACTAAAACGAACCGGATTGGCAGACTGAAGCGACAACTCACCCATATCCGTAACGTTGATACCTAGAACTTTTGCGATTGTCTGTAAAACGCTGCCGCTTCCCATGGCACATTTATCGTTTACAACACAGTCGGCAACCATGCCTTTTTCAGTAAGCTTAATGACTCGCGCTGATTGATCTCCAATTTCGATCAAGGTTCTCACCTGAGGCAAAAGATAATGAATCCCTCTGGCCTGACAAGATATTTCCGTATTTCTTACTGCCGGATCATTTACAAATGCAGCTCCCAGTCCGGTTGCGCCGACAACATTAAGTGTTTCAGATAAAAGTCCACACTTATCCAAAGCCTCTACCATTACTTGCCGGGCAGCTTGCCGAAAATTACCATCAATCGATCTGACGCTGTAAGCCAGAATACCGTCATCATCCATGATAACAGCCTTAGCAAGAAGCGAACCGACATCCAATCCAGCATAGTAAATCACAAAAAACAACTCCCTTTAAATGTTAGGTTCCTGATTCCCGCTGATCTTCACTTTTGCTAGTTAACAGATGGCATTTCTTCAAAAAAAGACGCCGGCGTCAGCGTATGATTTTTCTGCTTTGGCATTGCTCCGTCAGCTACAGCCTTTTGAGCAATCTCCTGCGCGGCCAATGAGGCGCCCAACGCGCCTGTCAAAAGCGGTTCGTCAGGCTTCTGTACAGAAAAACCAAGCCGTTCTTCAAGAAATTTTACTAGTCCGGCGTTTTTAGCCCCTCCTCCTGTCAGGACAACTTCCCGCTCTATTCCTATCTTACTCACCATGGAAAAAATTCTGGCGGCCAATGCCTGATGCAGCCCGGCTAAAATATCTTCTAATGCCGCGCCATCGGATAAACGAAGCAGTACTTCCTGCCTGGCAAAAACTGTACACATTTTACTGATTGCAACTGGATTACCGGACCGCAAGGCCATTTCACCGATTTCCTCAAGCTTCATTCCGAGCAATTCAGCCATTACCTCTAGAAACCTGCCAGTTCCTGCCGCGCATTTATCATTCATGACAAATGAATTTGTTTTTCCATTTTTCACTTTAATCCCTTTGCTATCCTGACCGCCAATATCAATGATAGTACGAACACTGGGGTATAGCCAATTAACGCCTTTCATATGGCACGTTATCTCGCTAAGCTGCGTATCGGCAAAAGGCACGTTAACTCTCCCATATCCTGTTGCAACTATATAATCGATCTGTTCAAAGGATAACTTCGCCTTATACAATGCCTCTGTCATCACCTTGTCAACAAATCTACGGTGTTCAGCTCCTGTCGGCTTGATTATCGATAAATAATCACCACTATCTTTCCGTATAACAATTTTAGTCATCGTTGAACCAACATCCAAGCCAGCAAAGAACATCTTATCCCTTCTCTCGATTAATACACCTTCTTATTTACCGAATAACTGGGTGCTTGCACTTTTCGAGTCATCAGTAAAAAATATGATTTAGAAGCACGCCACTCGCAACATAATGCTGCATATAATGGCAAATCGCAAGCAGTATCCACCGCCGTTTTAATCATTCTCATCGCAAGGGCGGGTTTCCGGGCGAACTTATATGCTATGGACTTCGCTTCTTCAAGTAGATTGCATGACGTGCTTCCATCCATTCAGAATTCCTCCCGGTCTACCGATTTGCTTCGATGCTTTCTGCGAAAGCCTGGAATCTGGTGCGTAATGGCGCAAGTGCGGCGGTTGAATAATCCTGCTCGATAACCAATACCGGCATCCCTATTTCTTCAAAAAAGTACCTAACTTCGGGAACTTCATACCCATGAATATCGCAATTTCTAATTAGATTCATATATATCCCGTCAATATGCCAATCCTTGACAATCTTTCTTAGATAAGAAAATCTATTCTCCAAATCATTTGCCCTGTTTTTACCGGTTTCTCTAAATGTGCGCGGGCAAACAATCTTCTCCAGGTAACGCAATGCCAATCCATCAAGTGGATCTTCGGTAAGTTCGACGTCATGCCCAAAAGTCCTACTGCCGATGGCAGTGTCATCCATTACAACCTCCAAGCCACAATCCTCGATCAGACTGGTGATAGCTGTATTATCGATCAAACATCCCCATACCAGTACCCTGCCTTTCATTTTAGACGGTTTCATTTTTCTTGTTTTGACTTCTTTAATGACCTCTTCCGCCAGTAAGTTGCCCTCTTGCACCGGCAATCCCATTAAGGAAACTGCCAGTTGCAACACTTCCGTACCGGAAACTGGCGGAGGTTCCACCTTACGTAAGTGGTACAACTGTCTAACCAGTTCTCTTTGCCTGTTAAAAAGTTTAATTTGTTTTTTTAAGTCATTATCTGTAATCTTAAGACCTGTATACTCTTCCAACCCTTTTCTCAGATGCGCAAGCTGCTGCTTGAAAAAAACCAAGGCACTTGCATGTACCGTATGGGGAATGTCTAAATAGAAAGTAAAAGGATATTTAAAATATGATCGCCATACCAGGCCCACCCTTTCAGCTGCATCACAGGCATGTGGGCTAACAAGACCATCCAGGAAATCGTACTTTCCTTTGAGCCCAAGATCCAAACAACTTCTATAAAATGGGCACATTACACTAGGCAAATACGCATCTGCATTGGTAATCGGTTCATTCATGTCCCCGATAATCCGAAAGGGAACATAACCTGCTGCAGACAACATTTCCACAGGCACATAACAGCAAAGGTAACCGCCAAATTTTTCTCCCTGCATCTTGAGCTCCCTGGCTACCTGCAAACGGTTGGTGTAAATATATGACGCTCTCTCCAAACCGCTACTTTTTTGCATAATTAATCACCCCCCAATCCTACCAATGCAAGCCTTCTTTTTTTCTTAATTCCCGGTGGTAATCCATAGTCTCTATAAAAGCATCGAACTTGGCAAGAGCCTCTTCCTCGTTAAAAACACGCAAGTCAACAATATCACCTTCTATTACCAGCGATGGTACTTTAAACCTCTCCAGCATCAGGTTACGTACATGCATAAGCGTATAAGTGGCAGGTCGGCAGGACATCAGCGGGTGAAACATGAGTCCGTCAACCTGGTAATCTCTGACATATTCCAGATAGGGTGCTGTAAAAAGAATGGGATCTATTTCGTATTCCTTTGCCGCCGGGGCAGCATGATGGAACTTGTGATATGAATATCTGGCAATTAGTTCCAGGGGATCCGTGATCCCCTTCTTCTCATCCTCCAGAAGCGGGGGCGGTACATGATAGTTCCAACTTTCAAAAACAAAAGCCACGCCGTGTCTCTCTGCCACCTCATCAAAAAAACCCAACGTGTGCCATGGTGGCAACTCACTGAACATCATACGGTATTTTTCGTTCGGAATAGCTCCTATTTTATTGTCTACTTTATATTTCACCTCATCATATACTCTTTGGTAAAACGCCAGCGCTTCCAGATCATCCGGCAAATAGAGATGGGGAATCATCAGAGCCCAAAAATCCGTGCACACTGCAGGAGAAGGAACCGTCCGCCGCATCAGATCAACTTTATATGCGAGTTCATGTGTCTTAAACAAAATATCCAACCGCTCTTCCAGGCCATCCCAGTTCATTTTCCGGCCTAAAAGATCCTCCAGGAAAGAAACAAAAGCACGTAATTCTTCTACCATGTAGCTGATATTTTCTTCCTTGTTACCAGGCAGAAAATATTCCTTGGATCCAGTTTGAGGAAACTCCAGAAGCCACACGGGAACATCCATATAGCGGCCCAAGGCCTGGAACCATTTGTAACGCGCATCGCAGGCCGCCCCGCAGGCCAGGAGAAAATCAGGCTTGGGCATTCCTCCGCCGGTCGATTCCGCCGGAATGACAAAGTTGTTTTCCTTTAGCTTGCGCGCGTAACCAAGGCAATTCCTGGCATATCCGCATAGAGTGGATGGGAATCCATCACTCTCGGAATAATCCAGGTTGGGTTCGGCAGTTCTTGATGCGGCACAAAAGGCCCCGTAGTTTTCCGGAAAAACCAACTCAACGCCCATAGCTTTGGCAATTGTCGCCCCCAACCACCATTCCACCATTGCCCACGCTACCGGTCTGCCCTCATCTACGGCCATGCGGGTGTTGGCCAACATCTTCTTACCAAAATATCCAGCCTCACGTGCTGTTTGCAAGGTCTTGGCTGAAGATCTTTTTTTCTTTTTTTCTTCCATAAAACAAACCTCCCAAAGATAAGGCCAAAGCCTTCGTCCCGGTCAGTTTTACACCGGGTCATTTCATATTCAAAGCGCCGCGATAAATTATTTTGGCTGCATCCGGATAGCCCCGTCCAAACGGATCGTAGTGCCGTTTAACATGGGATTTTCCACAATGGACCGTACCAGCAGAGCATACTCGGCAGGTTTTCCGAAGCGGGACGGGAATGGCGTCATCATTCCCAGGGAATTACGAACATTGTCAGACATGCCACCCACCATGGGTGTCTCAAACACCCCCGGAGCTATACCCATAACCCGAATACCATACGCGGCAAGCTCGCGGGCTATGGGAAGGATCATTCCCACTATGCCCCCCTTGGACGCACTGTAGGCCGCCTGACCAATCTGTCCCTCAAAAGCCGCGACTGATGCGGTATTAATAATGACTCCCCTTTCTCCTTCCTCGTTCGGCATATTTAGCGTCATCTTTCCGGCAGCGAGGCGGAGAACGTTATATGATCCGGTTAGGTTAATCCGAATCGCTTTTTCAAAGAGGTTGAGCGGTGAGGGACCGTTTTTACCCAGCACTTTTTGGCCGACCGCAATTCCAGCACAATTAACAGCTACGTGCACTTCTCCAAATTTCTTCACGGCGATGTCCAAGGCATTCTTGACACTTTCCTCACTGGTCACATCCGTTAAGACAAAGATAGCGTTTTCTCCCAGCTCATCAGCAATTTTCTTGCCGGCCTCTTCGGTTACATCTAAAATAACCACTTTGGCATTATGCTGTACAAACATGCGTACTGTTGCTTCACCCAAACCCGATGCGCCACCAGTGACCACAGCAGTTAATCCATCAATCCTCATATACCCGACCTCCTACAAAAAGCATTTGGCGATTAAACCAACTGAAAAGTCACAGCAACTCCTTCGCCGGCACTATAGTTCAATGGTGGGATAACCTTGTGATCGACACGCACTTTCCGGCCAATAAGGCCATCCACATTGTCATCCACGTCCAGACCCTCCACGTTACCCATCAACCACGGCCCTTCATCCAATTCAGCCAGGGCAACGATATATGGCGCATTAAATCCTTCCGGCGCCACCCTGATCACGGTAAAAGTCCTTATCTTTCCCATGCCGTTCAAACGTGCTATTTCCAGTTCAGTGTGGCCGCACTCTGCGCAAGTGATTTTGGGTGGTACTGTATAAGTTCCGCAACTTTGACACTTCAACCCCAACAACTCACCAGCCTTTAATCCCTCGTAAAATTGCCTGTGCGTCAATGGATAGTCCATTAACATATCCTCCTCTATACGCCATAGATTATATCGACAACCGTGGCCAGATCTCCGCCGAGCGTATCACTCATGCCAATCCGGGCACCGTCGACCTGCCGTTCACCACACTCGCCCCTCAATTGCTTGACTATTTCATACGCTTGGGCGGCACCAGTTGCGCCAATTGGATGTCCCTTAGCCTTTAACCCGCCCGAAGGATTTATCGGCAATCTGCCTCCAATGGCCGTTTCCCCTTTTTCCACCGCTTTGCCTCCCGTGCCGAACTCGAAAAAACCCATTCCTTCGCTGGCGACTATTTCGGCAATGGTAAAACAGTCGTGCAACTCTACAAGATCTATGTCCGAGGGCCTGAGGCCCGCCATCTTGTAAGCCTGACCGGCAGCGGCTTCCCTGGCTTTGATCCTTGTTATGTCCTTTTGCCGGCCCAGTGAGCCGTTAGAACCCTGACCCACTCCGAGAATGTACACCGGTTTATCCGTCAACTTGCCGATTATGTCTGCCGAAGCAACAACAATTGCCGCCGCCCCGTCGGTGAAAGGGCAGCAGTCAAAAAGCTGCAGGGGATCGGCCACCATGGGACTCTTCAGTACCGTTTCCAGCGAAATCTCCTTTTGAAACTGAGCCAGCGGGTTCTTCGCCCCATGTTTGTGGTTTTTCACTGCAACCATGGCCATTTGCTCTTTTAATGTTTGCAGGGAAAGACCGTACTTATCGGCGTAAAGCCGCGCCACCATGCCAAAGACACCCGGAAAAGTGACCCCGGTAAACACCTCATAACGCGACTCCGAACTCATGGCAAAAGTACGGGTAGCCAATGGCGTATCCATGGCTGTGGCCCGCTCCACCCCACCCGCCAGGACAATGTCGTAATAACCGGATGCCACCCAGATAAAAGCTTCCCTGATAGCCACACCGGCAGAGGCACAGGCTCCCTCCACCCGGGTGGCTGGAACATCGACTGGCAGGCCTAATTCGTTGGCACATAAAGGAGCAATATTCAGCTGACCTTCTTCAAAATCCCCCAGTACGTTGCCCAGGAAAAGTGCTTGAACTTCCCTAGTTTTGATGTTGGAGGAGGTTATTGCTTCCATAGCAGCCCCGGCAAACAACTCCACCCCGCTCTTGTCCGAGCGGCCGAACTTGGTCATTCCCACCCCGGCAATAGCAACCTTCCGCACGGCAATACACCTCCATTGAGTTCTTTTTTAGCCATCCAGCCAATCTAGCCATGTCCATTTAAAAATTTATTCATATTCCGCACGGCGCACATTTTGCCGCACATGGTGCAGGAATCCTCGTTCTCCGGCCGGGACTCGGCGCGGTAACGC
>NZ_LYVF01000164.1 GCF_001655685.1 Desulfotomaculum copahuensis | reverse complement strand
TTGAGTCTCCCTGCTAAGGGTTAGCATTGGGGCCGCCGGATGCGGGAAAACTGCACGTCCGGTGACAACGGGGGCTGGCGCCTCGTGAGGGGCGCCTTCTACCCACTTAAATGTATTTGAGAATCGACAAGGTACCATTAAAATGCCAGCGTATCCCAGGTCTCCGGCAAAGTCACGTTAAACACCAATCAGTGACAGGGCAAGTTCATGATTCCATCCCAGTTTGCGTAGGCCGAAGATAATCCTTACTGTGGAGAAAAAAATCCCATATTTTATTTTCCCCGTCTACTTGCTTGTCAGGCATTTTTTTTGTAGCATGGTATTGGCAATCAGCGTCGGTGAGTGCCAATAGCCTTTTCCAGAAGGCGCAAAACGGCATAGTCGCCGGCTGAGATCTTAATCCCTGTATAAGGATGGTTTTGTCATGATTGAAGGAAAAAGTGAATTAAAAAGGGAAACCATGGAATTTCAGGCTGAGGTTAAGCAATTATTGGACATTGTTATTAATTCCCTTTATACCGACCGGGAAATTTTTTTGCGTGAATTGGTTTCAAACGCGGCCGATGCCCTGGAGAAAATAAGGTATAAAAGCATTGCCGGCGAGGATATTGCCGGCCCGGAGCTGCCGCTGGAAATTACCGTTGAAGTGAACGGCGGGGACAAGACCCTCACCATCAGCGACACCGGAATCGGAATGACCAGGGAGGAGCTTGTAAAAAACCTGGGTACCATTGCCCATTCCGGGTCCAAATCGTTTCTCCGGCACCTGGCGGAAACGGACCGGAAGGACCTGAACCTGATCGGCCAGTTTGGAGTGGGGTTTTATTCGGCCTTCATGGTGGCCAAAAAGGTACGGGTACTGTCGCGCTCTTACCACTCCGGGGAGCAGGGGTGTGAGTGGATTTCGGACGGGGCCGGCAGTTATTCCGTCGGTCCCGCGGAGGGCCTGCAGCGGGGCACCAGGATTATCCTGGAATTAAAGGATGATGCGGAAAAATTTGCTTCCGCAGACAACATTAAGCGTATTATCAAGCGCTATTCCAATTTCGTGCCCTTTCCCATTATCCTGGGCGGGGAAAGGATCAACACGCAGCAGGCCATTTGGGTGCGCAACAAAAACGAGATCAAGGAAGAGGAGTACGCCGGATTCTATAAGTTTATCTCAAACACATATGATGATGCACTCTACCGGCTGCATTTTTCCGCCGATGCACCGTTGGCGATAAATGCATTACTGTATGTACCGGGGGAAAACCTGGAGCGTTTCGGTTTCGGAAAAATGGAACCGGGCGTGTCTTTATACTGCCGCAAGGTGTTGATCCAGCAAAAGGCGGAATGGCTGCTGCCCGATTGGCTGCGCTTTCTAAAGGGAGTGGTGGACAGCGAGGATATCCCGATCAACATATCCAGAGAAACCATGCAGGACAGCACGCTGGTGGCCAGGCTGCAAAAAGTGATCACCGGCCGTTTTCTCAAGTTTTTGGATGATCAGGCCAAAAGCGATCCCGGCAAGTATGGCGAATTCTGGAACAAGTTCGGGATTTTCTTGAAGGAGGGCGCTGCCTCGGACTATGCCCACAGCAAGGATCTTGCCCCGCTGCTGCGGTTTGAATCTTCCAGGTCCGAAACGGGCGAATTAATTTCCCTCAATAATTACGTGGAGCGGATGAAGGAAAACCAGAACAGCATTTATTTCATCAACGGTCCGACCCGGGAAATGATCGAGGCCGGGCCTTACCTGGAGGCTTTCCGTGCGCGCGACCTGGAAGTTATTTACACCCATGAGCCGGTTGATGATTTTGTGCTGACCAGACTCGGCGAGTATAAAGGTAAAAAATTTGTATCCGCTGACCAGGCCGACGTGGAGCTGCCGGAGTTGGAAGACAAGGAACAGCATGACAGCGGGGGACTTGACGGCCAGGAGTTGCAAAACCTGACCGCCTGGATAAAACAGACGCTTAACGGCAGGGTGAGTGAAGTGCGCGCATCCAAAAGGCTGCTGGACAGTCCGGCCATGCTGATCAATTTGAATGGCGGCATGACCAGCAGTATGCAGCGGCTTATGCAGGCGGTGAACAAGGACATGGGCAATATCTATAGCAAGGCGCTGGAGATCAATTCCCGGCACAAGCTGATCAAAGGGTTGGCGGCACTGCGCGTAAAAGACGAAGAATTCGCCAAACTGGCGGTGGAGCAGATTTATGACAATGCCGTAATAGCGGCGGGGCTGGTTACCGATCCCCGGGGCATGGTGGACCGCATGTACCGGATTTTGGAACGGGCACTGGTAGAATAACCGCGGGTTACCAGCAGGTACTACCGGGGTAAACGCGAGTGCATTCATGAGCATTGGCTGAATAACCGCAGGTCACCGGTTGGGCGGCAAAAATTAATTTGGCCGGGCGCCCGGGATGTCACCATTTAATGTTAAATTCAGGTAACGTATTTTTTTTACCTCCTGCGGGCATAATTCCGCTAGAGGTTTTTTTCAGGAGGCGACAAGCGTGAACTGCCCGGTATGCGGTGGCCGTGCCACCGGTAAAGTGGGCGTGGACCAGTACTATTGCTGGGATTGTTGCGTGGAATACCGGATCAACAAGGAAGGCGTGCAGATTTACGATGTAGCCGAGGACGGCAGCCTGGTGGCCTTTGACCCGCATAACGAGTTTCTCCTTTAATAAGCGTCAAAGGGGTGGATGCGGTGCGCATGGGATTCTGGCGTGGTATTGTTGCCGGCGGTTTGCTGGGTGCGCTGTTGGGAATGCTGCTCACGCCGCAAAAACAGCAGAGGCAGCGGCGGTTTTGGGAAATACACGACTCCGGGCGGCCGGATTCACGGACGCGCCGGATAATCAAAGGGGTAACCAAATCAGTTGGGGATATGATTGGAAACAGGTAAAGTGGGGAGGAACCCCCACTTTTCCCTTTGGTGGTGATCATTTTGCGGACGACTGAAAAAGGCGTGCGCTTGTTCCGTATAATATTCCTGGTCCTGCTGGCGCTGGGGATAGCCTGTTTAATTCACTTGCTGCGCGGTTTGATCCCCTCTTTCATCATGGCCGCCGTGCTGGCCTATCTCTTGCACCCCGTGGTGGTTGCCCTGCAGAGGCGGGGGACGCCGCCGGTGCCGGCCATCCTGCTGGTTTACCTGGCCCTGCTCATTGTAGCCGGCAGCCTGGCCCTGTACGGTTTGCCCCGAATGGTCGGTCAGCTCAACCACTTACTGGACAGCATCCCGGTATATGCCGGGCAGGTGGAAGGATTGATCACATCCATTCAGGATCACTACACCCGGTCCGGCCTGCCACCGGGGATGAAGCGCATCCTGGATGCCCGGTTGCGCTGGGGTGAGGAGGCGCTTTTGCAAATGGTCAACCGGCTGGTGGCCGGTTTAATCGGTTTGGCCAGTTCATTGTTCGATATATTCCTCGCCCCGGTGCTTGCATTTTACCTGCTCAAAGACGGCTCCCGGTTCAAGGAAAAACTGCTTGACATAATCCCCGCTCCATGGCGCGATGACATGCTTGAGCTGTCCGGGGAGATCAACCAGGTGCTGCATAACTTTGTCCGTGGTTATTTACTTGTTTGTCTGATTGTGGGTACTCTGAGCGGGATGACCATGGCCCTTTTGGGGTTGGAATTCGCCCTCATGCTGGGGATTTTCGCCGGCCTGACGGAACTGATCCCCTATTTCGGTCCGGTGATTGGGGCGGTGCCCGCTCTAGCCCTGGCTCTTCTGCGTTCCAAGTGGCTGGCCTTCAAGGTGGTGCTGGCGGTTTTTGTTATCCACCAGCTGGAGGGGAACCTGATTTCGCCCCGCATTCTGGGCAACCGGGTGGGCTTGCACCCGCTGGCGGTTATCCTGGCCCTGCTGGCCGGCGGCGAGCTATACGGCCTGGCGGGTATGCTGCTGGCGGTGCCCGTGGCCGCCGTTTTTCGCATCTTGATTGCCTTCGCAGGCAGGCGGCTCTTTCCCGTCCGGTGAGCCGGGTAAGATTCTGCTACCGGACACCAACCGCGCTGAACTGTGATGAACAGTCCATGCCGGTAGCGAACAGTCCATGCCGGTAGCGGACCGAACTGGCATGCTGAGCCTGTTTTTTTCAGCTCCCGCCAGCAAGGGCGTTTGGGAGCCGTCCCGGAAGGAGTCCCGGTTATTTCCCCCGGTTAGCGCGGGTATAATCAAGGATGCAATCAAACTCCGTCCCTTGACACCATCAAGGCATATTTTGTATAATTACAGCGAAAAAGGACGGGATTTTTGTCCCCGGGGTGAGCGGGGCAATTTTTCTTTCTACCTGAAAATAGGGGGTAAATCAGTTGACCGGCAAAGAGATCAGGGAGAAGTTCCTCAAATTTTTCGAGGAACGGGGACACCGTATTCTACCCAGCGCTTCGTTGATTCCCGCCAACGACCCGAGCATCCTGTGGACGGCAGCCGGGATGGTGCCTTTCAAACCGTATTTCACCGGTACGGCCAAACCGGACGTGCTGCGGGTGACCACCTGCCAGAAATGCCTGCGCACACCGGATATCGAGTCGGTGGGCCATACCGCCCGTCACCACACATTCTTTGAGATGCTCGGCAATTTTTCCTTTGGCGACTATTTTAAGGAAAAGGCCATCCCGTGGGCATGGGAATTTACCACCCGGGTGCTCGGCCTGCCGGCGGACAAGCTTTGGATCACCATCTATCTGGACGATGATGAGGCCCACGACATCTGGCACCGGGTGGTCGGCGTGCCCAGGGAACGCATTGTGCGCATGGGCAAGGACACCAACTACTGGGAGATCGGGGTCGGTCCGTGCGGCCCCTGTTCCGAAATTTATATCGACCTTGGTGAAGAAAGGGGTTGCGGCTCGCCGGATTGTGCGGTGGGCTGCGATTGCGACCGTTACCTGGAGATTTGGAACCTGGTGTTCATACAGTTTTTCCGTGACGAGGCCGGCAATTACACGCCGCTGGCCAGCAAGGGCATCGACACCGGGATGGGCCTGGAGCGGGTGGCTTCGGTGCTGCAGGGAGTGGCCAGCAATTTTGACACCGATCTGTTCCGGGAAATCATGGACTTCACCGCCGTTCTGACGGGGACCGAATATGGTGCTGATTCAAAAACCGACCTGGCCTTGAAGGTGATTGCCGACCACTGCCGGGCGGTGACTTTTGCTGTTTCCGACGGCGCCCTGCCGTCCAACGAGGGGCGTGGTTACGTGCTGCGGCGTCTGTTGCGCCGGGCGGTGCGTTTCGGACGCCTGCTGGGGATGAACGGGCCTTTCCTGCACCGGGTGGCCGGGGCGATTATTGAACAGATGGCTGAAGCCTATCCGGAACTGCCGGCCAACCGGGAACACATACTCAATGTCATCCGCGGCGAAGAGGAACGTTTCGGTGAGACCCTGGCCCAGGGCACCGAAATGTTGAACCGTTTGATCAACGAAGCCCGGGCGGCCGGGCGGACGGAAATTGCCGGCGCGGAAGCCTTCCGCCTTTATGATACTTACGGTTTTCCGCTCGAACTGACCAAAGAAATAGCCGGCGAGGACGGACTGACGGTGGATGAGGAAGGATTCACCGCGGCCATGGAGGAGCAGCGTGAGCGGGCGCGCAGCGCCCGCCAGGAAACCGAGTACCTGTCCGAAGCCGGTGTGCTGTACAAGTCCGTGCGGGAGCAGTTTGGGGAGACCGCATTTGCCGGTTATGATGCTCTGGAAACCGAAAGCCGGGTGCTGGCCTTGATCAAGGACGGCCGGAAGGTGGACCGGGCGGCGGCCGGTGAGGAAGTGGAATTTGTCCTGGACGTGACCCCCTGTTACGCCGAATCGGGCGGTCAGACGGCCGATCACGGCCGGTTGAGCGCGCCGGAACTGGCTGTGGAGATTTACGATGTGCAGCGGCCGGTGGAGGGATTGTTCCTGCACCGGGGCAAAGTGGTCAACGGTATACTGAAGGTAAACGACCACGTGCTGGTGCAGGTGGACACCGGCCGGCGCCGGGATACGGCACGCAACCATTCGGCCACACACCTGCTGCACAAAGCGCTGAAGGAAGTGCTGGGCGGGCATGTCAATCAGGCCGGTTCACTGGTCGGGCCGGATCACTTGCGTTTTGATTTTACTCATTACGCGTCACTGACGCGTGACGACCTGCGCCGCGTGGAGCAGGTCGTCAACGAGGCCGTGCTGGCCGCCCTGCCGGTATCCACCACCATCACCACGCCGGATGAGGCCAAAACTCTGGGGGCGGCGGCGCTGTTCGGTGAAAAGTACGGCGAGCGGGTGCGTCTGGTGCGGATGGGTGACTTCAGCCTGGAGTTGTGCGGCGGCACCCATGTACGGAACACGGCTGAAATCGGATTGTGCAAACTCATTAATGAGAGCAGCGTCGGCTCCGGCCTGCGCCGGGTGGAGGCGGTTACCGGGACTGGCGCGCTGCGCTACATCCGGGCCAAAGAGGAGCAGTTGGAGGAAATCGGCCAACTGGTCAAGGCAACGCCGGCCGAGGTGGTGCACCGGGTGGCGGATCTGGTCAAAGAATTGCGTGAACTGGAACATGAAACGGAGAACTTGCAGGCGCGGGTGGCCCGTTACGAGGTGCAGAACCTGCTCGGGCAGTCACGCGATTTGGACGGGGCCAAGTTTTTGGCCGCCCGGGCCACCGCACCGGATATGGACAGCCTGCGGGCGATGGTGGACCTGCTACGTGACCGTTTGGGCTCGGCGGTAATCCTGCTGGGCAGTCCGGTCGGTGAACGGGTGAACCTGGTAGCTGCCGTGACCCGGGATCTGGTACCCCGCGGTCTGCATGCCGGCAAGCTGATCAAGGAAGTGGCCGCCATTGTGGGCGGCGGCGGGGGTGGCCGGCCGGATATGGCCCAGGCCGGGGGCAAGGACCCGTCCCGCCTGCAGGAGGCCTTGGAACGGGCTTATGAGGTGGCCGCCGGCCAGTTGAGGGGTTGACGACCCCCGGCCGCGCCGTACCGGGTGTGTTGTGCCCGGTACGGAATCATGATGGCGGGAATATGTTGCAAGTGCTGCTGTGCGGAAATCCAAATCCGTCCGGCGGCGGGCGGGGCCGGTTGTCCCGAAAGCAGCGCTGTTTTTGAGCTTTGGCCGGAGGGCCGGAAAGCGGGGGGAGACCCCGCTTTTTCTGCCGGCACTATTTTGCCAATAGAGGAAAATGATAAGCAATCACGAATATAGATCTGCAACGGGGTTATATTGTAAAGAGGGGGGGTCTCGTGCCGTGACAGGAGACGTTTCCGAACAAACCGTAATGTTCAAAGTACAGGCGGAAGAGATCAACCAGGCCAGGGAAATCCTGCTTTCGGTGTACGCCGCGTTGAAGGAGAGAGGCTATAACCCGATTAATCAGATGGTGGGCTATCTGTTGTCCGGTGACCCGGCCTATATCACCAGCCATAACAATGCCCGCAGCATGATCCGCCGGCTGGAGCGGGATGAGTTGCTGGAGGAACTGGTCAAGACATATCTGGACAAATATCAGCAGAATAGCGTTTAAACGTGGGTGAAGCTCTCTTGCAATACCGGATGCTGGGCAAAACAGGCATAAAGGTTTCCCGTCTTTGTTTTGGTGCGCTGACAATTGGTCCCCTGCAGGCCAGCCTGCCGGTCCGGCGGGGGGCGACGGTGATCCGGCGGGCGTTGGAAGCGGGAGTCAACTTTATCGACACGGCGGAGTATTACCAGACCTACCCCTATATCAGGGAAGCCATCCGGGGAATGGAACAGGAGGTGGTGATCACCTCCAAGTCCTACGCCTATACCCGGGAAGGGATGCGGCAGAGTGTGGAGCGGGCACTGCAGGAACTGGGCCGTGATTACATCGATCTTTTTTTGTTGCACGAGCAGGAGTCGGCATTGACCATCCGCGGCCATTGGGAAGCGGTGGAATATTTGGTGGAGGCGAAAAAAGCCGGCCGGGTGCGGGCGATCGGCATTTCCACGCACACGGTGCCGGCCGTACGGGCGGCGGCGTTGACTCCCGAATTTGACGTCATTCATCCGTTGATCAACCTGGCCGGGGTGGGCATTCAGGACGGTACACGCGATGATATGCTGGATGCTATCAAAGAGGCGGCTCTGTTGGGCAAGGGATTGTATGGCATGAAAGCGCTGGGAGGCGGACACCTGATCAGCACGGTTGATGATGCCTTCAATTATGTGCTGGGTATTGATGAGCTGGCCGCGGTGGCGGTGGGCATGCAGTCGGACGCCGAGGTTGATTTCAACGTGGCTGTTTTCGGCGGCCGGCCGGTGCCCGGCAGGTTACGCGCGGCGGTGGGACGGATTGACCGGCGGCTTTTGATCGAAGAATGGTGCCGCGGTTGCGGCCGGTGTGTGGAGCGGTGCACCGCCGGCGCCCTGATCTTGCGGGAGAACCGGGCGGTGGTCGATGTTTCCCGCTGCCGGCTGTGTGGCTATTGCGCAGCGGTTTGTCCGGAATTTTGCATCAAAGTGATTTGAAAGGATTATCTCATGCGCGTGATGGGTTTGGATGTGGGTGATAAAACGATCGGGGTGGCGGTGAGCGATCCGCTCGGTTGGACGGCCCAGGGACTGGAGGTGATCCGGCGGGACGGGGATGCCGGCCGGGAGATGGAGCGCCTGGCGGCTTTGGTCCGGCAATACGGGGTGGAGCGGATAGTGGTGGGCCTGCCGCACAACATGAATGGTACGCTGGGTCCCCAGGGGGAAAAGGTACTTGCTTTTGTAAAATTGTTACGATCCCGTCTGGGGTTGCCGGTGCAAACATGGGACGAGCGCCTGAGCACCGTGGCAGCGGAGAAGCTGCTCATATCCGCGGATGTCAGCCGGAGCAGGCGTAAACAGGTGATTGACAAAATGGCGGCGGTGATCATTTTGCAGGGATTTCTCGAGGCGGCCGCCCGTAAAAAAAATTGAGCCGGTATTTGACAAACGCTGGTTATTGGGATAAAATAGCAACATATTGCAAAAAAGAGGTGCTGTGTGTGTCCGAAAATGAAAATGAGCATGAACATGAACACGAGCAGGATGAAGTGATCACCCTGGTGGACGAAGACGGCCGGGAAACCGACTTTGCCGTAATCGACATAATTGAGGTGGAGGAGGAAAGATACGCCATCCTGCTGCCGGTTGAAGACGGTGATGAGGAGGCGGAGGGAGAGGCCATTATCCTCAAGTTCGAGCAGGACGAAGAAGGCAACGAAATCCTGGTGGATATTGAGGATGACGAAGAGTGGGAAAAAGTTGCCGATGCCTGGGAGGAAATGGTTACGCAGGAGGAGTCCTGATTAAAGAAATTGGAATTAAAGCTGGTGGGCAGGACATTCCTGTTGGCATCCAGCTTTTTTATTTTCGGATTGTTTCATGTGCCGGAACTTTACGGCCCTGTCCGGCGTCTAAAGTATTTAAGGAGGGGTTGTTTTGAAGGCTGTTTCCCGGCGGCCGTTCCGGTGGCTGGCGGCCGGCCTGCTGGCCGGCGCGCTGCTGGTGCTTGGCTTTGCCTATGCCTATGCCGCCCGCGGTCAGGAACGGGTGCTGGAAGGGGTACAGTTGCCCGGGGTGAATTTACAGGGCCTCACCCGGGAGCAGGGTATGCAGGCATTGTCAGCGTTTGAAAACAGGATCACCGGCAGTTCGGTGCGGATGATTTACCGGAAACGGGACTGGCAGCTGGCCCCGCAAAAGATAGATCTGCGTCTGGATAAGAACGCAATCATGGACGCCGCCCTGAAGGCCGGGCGGGATGTGCCCTGGTGGGAGCGCTGGGCGCGGCGGCGGCAGATCGTTCGCGACGGGTTCGACGTACCGCTGGTTTTTTATTTGAACCGGGATAAATTTTACGGGCAACTTGATGCGCTGGGCAAGGAATTAACCGGCACGCCGCCCCGCGATGCGGCCTTCCGGGTGCGTGCCGATGACAGCATTGAGATTATCCCCGGCCGGGCGGGCATGGAGATAGACAAAAAGCGTGCCTGCCAGGATCTGATGGCGGCCCTGCGGGCGGGCCGGCCGCCGGAGATAAACCTGTCCCTGGTCAGGGTCCCCCCCCGTGTTGACACCGGGACGGTGGAAGCGATGGGATTGAAGGGGCTGCTGGCTTCCTTCAGCACCCGCTTTGATTCCTCCTATACGGAACGCGCCTACAATATCAAAGTGGCCGCCGCCGCCCTGGACGGCCTGCTCGTGCCGCCGGGGCAGGAAGTTTCCTTTAACAAGGTGGTCGGGCCGCGCAGCACCGAGGCGGGCTATAAAAACGCCAAGGTGATTGTGAACAATAAGCTGGTTGATGGCCCCGGAGGCGGGGTGTGCCAGGTGAGCACCACTCTTTACAATACCGTGCTTCTGGCCAACCTGCAGATTCTGGACCGCACCAATCATTCCCTGCCGGTAGCTTATGTGCCGATGGGGCGGGATGCCACCGTGTCTTACGGCTATATCGATTTTCGTTTCCGCAACGATACGGAAAGTTATATTTATCTGCGTTCCATAGTAAACGGCGGAGAAATCACATTTAAAATTTACGGCAACACCGCTTACCGGGTGCCGGTGGAAATTCATACCGATGTTACTTCCGTACAGGAACCCGGGGTGCTCCGGGAGCCGGATCCCGCCTTGAAGAAAGGGGAACAGGTGGTCAAGCAAAAAGGCGCCCGGGGGTATACCGTCGCTGCCGAGCGGATCACCTGGGAAAACGGCCGGCGGCGGGTGGAAACCCTGCCCGTAAGCAAGTACGATCCGGTACGGGAGATCGTAGCCGTGGGCACCGCCCAACCAAGCAGCAACCCGGTGGTGCCGCCGCCACCCAAACAGCAGCCGCCGCCCGGAAGCGGCCGGGACAACGGACCGGGTGGAACAACGGCGCATCCCGACGGCGGCACACAACAGGGACAGGGCACTTCCGGCAATGCCGGCGGCACACCGCCCGGTCAGCCGCCGGGCGGCGCCGGCGAAAAACCGCCCGGACAAGCGACGCCGGACGGCAGTGGAGGCGCGTCCACCGGACGGCCGGGGGATGACGCGGTTGTGCCGGGTCAGGTCTACGGGCGATGACAGTTTACTCCGGCGTTAACGGCCGGAGTTGTAAAAAGTCAAAAGACCTCCTGTTTTGGCGGGGCGGGGGTTTTTTTGATGTACCGGAGCTTATAACTGTATGCTCCCGGACGGGACCGTCTTTTTTCGGTGGGCATGGAGCGTCCGGACGGACAACGGGTATTGCAATGGCTGTCAATGACGGTGTTTTTGTTCCGTTTCTTTGTATCCCGGCTTGTCATTGGTTGTTTATACGGGGTATAATGTCTTAGTTGTGCCGGTATAATTGACAACCTTTGTTTGCCGGTTTGGAAAATTTGTTTCAAGGCGGATTATAATGGCTATTCCGGAACAAGTGGTGAGCAGTAAAAGAAAAAGGCGCTTGCTGGGTGGCGCGCTGTTGCTGGCCGCCCTGCTGGCCGGCCTGGCAATCTACGTCACCGGGGCGCTGTCCCCGGTGACGCCGGCGGACCAGGCCCGCGATGTTTCCCTGACTGTGCCCCGGAATGCTTCCAGCGCGATAATCGGCGGGCTTTTGCAAACCCGGGGGCTGATCCGCAATGCCCGGGTGTTCAATCTTTACGTCCGGTTGAAAGGGGTGGGCGGCCGGCTGAAAGCGGGCCGCTACAGTCTGTCCACCGGTATGTCCCTGTCCCGGATAACAGACCTGCTGGTCAAAGGACCGCCGGATGCCCGGGAGTTCACTGTCCCGGAGGGGTTTACCCTGCATCAAATCGCCGCGCTCCTGACGAAACAGGGTTTAACCACCCATGACAGGTTTTTTCAGGCGGTGGCCCGTGATCAATTCGATTACCCCTTTCTGGCCGGTCTGCCGCCGGGGCCGCACCGGTTGGAAGGATACCTTTTCCCGGACACGTATAAAGTGGGCAGCGACATTTCCACTCATGATCTGATTGACATGATGCTCGGTCAATTCAACGACGAGATGAAAAAATTGAATTACGAACAAAAAGCCCGGGCGGCCGGGCTGACCCTGCACCAGGCGGTGATCATCGCTTCCATGGTGGAGCGGGAGGCCAAGGTAAACCGCGAACGGCCGGTCATCGCCGGCGTAATTGAAAACCGCCTGCACCGGGGCATGCCTTTACAGGTGGATGCCACAGTGCAGTACGCGCTGGGCAGCCAGCGCTCTAAACTGTATTATAAGGATCTGGAGGTCAAATCACCTTATAACACCTATAAAATAACCGGATTGCCGCCCGGGCCGATTGCCTGTCCCGGTGAGGCCTCACTTTTAGCGGCGGTGGAGCCGGCGCATACCAATTATCTTTATTACGTGGCCAAACCGGACGGTACGCATGCCTTCGCCGTCACCCTGGCCCAGCACGAGGCGAACAAACGCAAATACTTGCGCTAGTTGCCCCCCCGGTACGGCCACCACCTTCAAGCGCGGCCATCTTTCACGTCTAAAAAGGGTTGGAGGATATGATGCGCATACCTGAATTGCTGGCTCCGGCCGGTAATCCGGAGAAATTGAAAGTGGCGGTAATTTACGGCGCCGATGCCGTATACCTGGGCGGCGGCCGGTTCGGCCTGCGGGCCGGGGCGGAAAATTTCACCACCGCGGAAATGGCCGGGGGCGTGGACTTTGCTCACCGGCGGGGCGCCAAAGTATACGTTACCGTGAATATTTTTGCCCATAATCAAGATCTGGAACTGTTGCCCGCCTACCTGGAGGAACTGCGCGATCTGGGCGTGGATGCCGTTATTGTGTCCGATCCGGGAGTGTTCGGCCTGGTCCGGCAGTTGACACCGGAACTGCCGGTACACCTGAGTACCCAGGCCAACACCACCAACTGGGCCGCCGCCGCATTTTGGAAAAAAGCCGGGGTGGACCGCATTGTCCTGGCCCGGGAACTGTCCCGGGAGGAGATCATGGAGATCCGCCGGCGGGTGGATGTGCCGCTGGAAGTGTTTGTACACGGCGCCATGTGCATTGCCTATTCCGGACGCTGCCTGTTGAGCAATTACATGACCGGGCGGGATGCCAACCGGGGTGATTGCGCCCAGGCCTGCCGCTGGCGGTATGCCCTGATGGAAGAAAAACGGCCCGGTGAATATTTCCCGGCCGGTGAGGACGCCCGCGGCGCTTACATTCTCAGTTCGCGCGACCTGTGCCTGCTGGAATATATTCCCGGGCTGGCGGCGGCCGGGGTGGACAGCCTGAAGATTGAAGGGCGGATGAAAAGCCTGCATTACGTGGCCACAGTGGTCAATGTCTACCGCCGGGCACTGGATGCCTGCCGCCGGGATCCGGCACACTTCCGGGTTGATCCGGCCTGGTGGGAGGAGTTGGGCAAAGTGAGCAACCGGGATTATACCACCGGCTTTTTTACCGGGCGGGAGAGTGCGGCCGTCCACGGGACAGCGGCCCGCATTTACCGGCGTCCCTATGCTTTTGTGGGCGTAGTGCGGGATTACGACCGGCGGACCGGTTTGGCCCGGGTGGAACAGCGAAACCGCTTCGCCGTGGGTGAGGAACTGGAGGCATTGCTGCCCGGTGGCGAACTGTACACCTTCCGACCGGGCGCCATGTATGATGAACAGGGGCTCCCGCTGGAGGCGGCACCCCATCCGCGTCAGTTGATCTTCCTGCCCGCCGGGCGCTGTTTGCCGCCCTACAGTCTGCTGCGCCGGCGGGAGTAACCGCGGTCACGCGTTTTCCGTCCTTCTGCAGACGGGATAACGCGTTTTTTTATTGACTTTGGTTCATCTTGCGCGGCGCGAATTGACTGCCTAGTAAAAGTATAGTACGATAATAGTATAATTTGATTTGACCGGGAGTGTAGCCCATGATCGTCAAGGGAGAACAAATTCGCGCTTTGCGGGAGGAACGGGGTTATACCCTGCAGGACCTGGCCCGGCGTGCGAACCTTTCGCTGTCTTATCTCAGTGAAATTGAACGCGGTTCCAAAAGGCCGTCACTAAAAACCATTGATAAATTGGCCGGCGCTTTGAATGTGCCTAAAACGCAATTGATCGAAGGTGATATCACCAACAGCTGTCTTTCCCTGGGGGACAAGATCCGCCTGATGCGGACGGAAAAAAACATGTCTTTGCAGGACCTGGCCCGGCGGGCGGACATCTCCTTGTCTTACCTGAGCGAAATTGAAAGGTGCACCGTATACCCCGCTTTGGGCACATTGAAACGGGTGGCCGGCGGGCTTGATGTTCCGGCTTCCGCACTGATCGGCCATGAGGGTTCGCTGGGGCATAAATTAAAGGCACTGCGTGAGGAATACGGATTGACGCAGGCGCAACTGGCCAACCTGGCCGGTGTAACGGCCGGGCTGATCGGTCAGATTGAGCAGGGCAAGGTACAGCCTTCCTTGAAAACCCTGGAAAAGCTGGCCGAGGTGATGGGTGTTTCCCCGTGTTACTTCATTATGGAGCCGGGCGCCGTGGATCAGATGCTGAACATGATGAACCCGGAACTGCGCGAGTTGCTCATGCACCCCAATGTGCAGGCGGTGCTGAACCTGGTATGCAACCTGACCCAGAAGGAATTGCAGTTCATTCTGAACTTTATCCAGCTTTTTAAACGTTCTGAGTTGGGTTGAAAATCCTTTTTACATGCATTGACTGCATTGTTCGCCGGTGGTAAACTAGGGAAATATCCGGCTGTTATTAAATCGTAAAATGTTGATGAATTTTTCGTTAACCATATTGCAAGCGAAGGCAGTTATGAGTATAATAGAAAACAGAAAGGGCAATCAACTTGTTGCGGAGGATTTTAACATGGCTGCCTTTGTGGTCAAAGATCTTTGCGCCGGTTGCGGCGCCTGCGCGGAGGTATGTAATTATCATGCCATCACCGTAACGGCCAAGCTGGCCACGGTAGATCCGGCCTTATGCCGGGACTGCGAGGAATGCATTTTTATCTGTCCCAACGGCGCCATAACCGCGGCGTAAACGGCGCCGGGCGGCGAAATCAAATTATCGCCAGGAGGTGTAATGCGGATGCCCATCTACGATTTTGAATGCCGGCAGTGCGGTCATAAATTCACCCTGCTGACCGGTGTGAGTGAGCGTGACAAGGCGACTTGTCCGGCCTGCGGCAGCAGCGACCTGCGGCAGCTGATCAGCGGTTGTGCGGTCAAGGTGAGCGGCGGCAGCGGCAGTGGCAGTGCCGGCGGCGGTTGCGGCGGCGGGCATGCCGGTCACGGCGGCGGCTGAGGTTTTTAAAACGTGAAGCTGGCGGCTTCATATCAAAATTGATTAATTGGCGCCGGGAAGCGGGTTGGTGCAACCCGTTCCAGGCAGATTACATTAACCGAGGAGAGATGAAAATGGCCCTGGAATTAAGTGAAGCGAATTTTGATGCCGAGGTATTGCAGTCGGCACAGCCCGCACTGGTGGACTTTTGGGCTCCCTGGTGCGGACCCTGCCGGAGTATGGCGCCGGTCATTGAAGAGCTGTCCAACGAATATGCCGGCAAGGTGAAGGTGGCCAAGGTGAATGTAGATCAGAATCAGGCCCTGGCCGCGCGCTACGGGGTGATGAGCATTCCCACCCTGCTTATGTTCAAAGACGGCAAGGTGGCCGGCCAGGTTGTCGGTTTCACACCCAAAAATGTACTGGCCAAAAAGCTGGACGGGTTGCTTTAAAGACGCCGGTATGCATGAACCCGGAAACCCCCGGAAGAGTTAAAGGCTTCCGGGGGTTCTTTCAATTTTTCGCTATTTTCAACGCTGTTTGACGCGAAGAAAAGACTTGTGTTGGCTTGTGAATTATGGTACTATATATGTGAAATAATAATGTATTTGTTTTACCGGGAAAGGAGTGATATTCTCATGCTGGCACGCAAACAAATGAGCCCAAATAATGATTATTTGACGGTTTTGCTGATGAAGAAATCAAGATCAAAAAAATTTAACCGCTGGTTGTGGATACAGATTTTTCACCCGTGGAATATCATTGCTTTCCTGGGTCTTGCGACTGCGTTTTTCCTTCTCCCTGCCTGGCCCGATACGGAAAAAGTGTTTATCGCCTTAATCATCGCCGTCGGGTTCAGTACTCCCTGGCGGGTTTACGTCGCTACTTTCTGGCATTTTTTCGAGCAAGAGGAGGTGGAGGAATACACCCCGGAAGTTTCGGCCCAAATATATGCCGAATGGGCGAACAACCTGCGGGAGGAGCGGTTTCCGGCCGCCGTGGCGTCGGTGACCCTGGTGGCTGCGGTGATGGCCGCCCGTCTTATTTGAGCGTGGCGGTTTGATCCGCGTGTCCCCGGCCGTGTGAATCCCGGATTGTGCTATGTATCAGCGGGCAGAGAAAATCTGTCCGCCTGGTTTGTCTTGTCAATGCAGCAATTTTTCCAGCTCACCCCGGTTGAAACCGACTACCGCGCGGCCGTCCACCAGAATCGTCGGTACCGCCAGCCGTCCGGTTTTGCGCATCATTTCGGTGCGTGCCGATTCATCCGCGGCCACGTCTTTTTCGGTATAATGCACGCCTTTTTGTGAAAGAAAATCTTTCACCGTGTGGCAATGCGGTCAGGTCGGCGTGGTATACACAGTTACATCCGGCATAGCAGAACCTCCTGGAATTAAATTTTTTTAATGCGTGACGATATTGTTTGTATCCGGCAGGTATTATATACACGCGGTGCCCGGGTGCACCCGGCCGGGCATTGTTCCGCCGGGAAGGCGTGGTTGCCGGTCATGTTACTTGTCTCCTTCATCCGGGACAATGCAAATAAAGGTGAAGTCTCCGTCTCCTGAATTGATAAACTGGTGTTCGGCATTTCCAGGTACATAGGCATAGCACCCGGCCTCAACCGGGTTTTCTTTTCCCTCCAGGTATAAGACGCCCCGGCCGCCCAAAATATAATTGATATGTGGCCAGGGATGAGCATGCCGCGGCGTGGAACCCCCGCTATTGATGGTAAACAGGCGCATCACCCAGCCGGTCCAGCCTTGTGCCGGTCCCACCAGCGATTTCTTAAAGACATTTACCGCGCCGGGGGTGTTCACCGCGGTTCCGGGTTGATTCTTTTCATGAGCTACAATCACCGGGCATCTCTCCTTAAATTTTGTTATTCCAGATCATCCGGTTGCGCCCCGCCCGTTTTGCCATGTACAGCCGGTCGTCGGCAACCTTGATTAAAGCCGGGGCATCTTCGCCGTCGGTGGGAAATTCGGACAATCCGGCACTTAAAGTGATATTTTTGGCCTCAAGGGTTCCTGACAGGGTCAGCTGGTTGAAGGTTTTCCGGAACCGCTCGATGACCAGACAGGCGTTTTCAATTTCGGTTTGCGGCAGGATGATCAAAAATTCTTCGCCGCCGTAACGGGCGGTCATATCAACTTTACGCAGGCACTTGCCGGCCGCTTCCGCCAGCAGGGTGAGAATACGGTCTCCTTCATCATGTCCGAAATTATCATTAACCGTCTTGAATAGATCTATATCCACCAGGGCCAGGGAAAAGACGCTGTTATAGCGGGCGCAGCGGCTGATTTCGTTTTGCAGCGCCTCCTGGGCGTAGCGGCGGTTCGGCAAACCGGTCAGCCGGTCGGTTAAAGCCTCGCGCCGTACCGTTTTAATCAGCCGGTTGTTATTAATGGCCAGGGCAGTATGGGTGGTCAGCAAATCAAGCAGCTTAAAATCGTTTTCCAGCAACGGCGGTCCGTTTTCCGGCATGTCTTCCCGTTTGATTATGATATTGATACAGCCGAAGGCGCTGCCGTCGGCAATCAGCGGCATGCAGAGATAGCCGTATTCCCCGGCCAGGTCGCTCAATTCACAACAGAAGACGTGATCGTCGGGATGCAGAAAAACCACCGGACGGCACCGCTTGATGGCCAGACAGTCCAGCGGGTTCTTGACGCAGCGTTCCATGCGCTGGTCGCTGTCCGGCGAACCGTAGTCGGCCAGTATGCACATTTTGGTGTGGCTTTTGGTGGTGCCGAGGAAACGGATGATCGCCCGGGGGTACAGTTTATGCAGGAAATTGACCACTCTTAAATATAATTCCCTTTCGTCACTGGTATTGAATAATATTTCATTCAACGAGGCAATTTCCTGCAGGCGGCGGGCCAGCAACTGAGTTTCCTGATAACGGGCGGCCAGTTCCTGTTGTTTGGCCTTGATGCTCTCCACCCGGCAGGTGAACAGTCTCTCCTGATCAGTTATGTTTTTGACCAGGCTCTGAAACGAGCGGGTGAGCAGGGCTATGCCATCCGGGCTGTTCTCCGGGGCAAATCCAGGAAACATGGGTACACCTTCTTTGACGGAAATAATACTATTGCATGCATTATTCTTTCCAATGTCGGAAAATCCTGCTCAGTGCCAGAATATTTTACCATCGTTATAAAACTTTCGCCCCATGGCCGGGCGCATTTTCTTTTTTTGCCGGTCACGGTGTCCTCCGGGGCGCCCGTTGAGTTGGCGGCTAACGTGCCGCCGGGATTGACGCCTGACGGCCGGTTCCGCCACCTGCTGCCGGTGGGGCGGAGGGCGGTGCAGGGCCGCCGGGCGTCCGCCGTTCAATGAACCGTAGGCAACCTGGTAACTGCAGGCCGCGAGCACCAGGCTGAAGAAAAGCAAAATCCCCGCCAGCCATTTTCCCGCGCGCATATCAAATCACCTGCCCGGAAGGGGACAGCCTGGCAACAACATATACCGGCCGTCCCCGGGCATCGGTCACCTGCCGTGTCTCGTCCCAATTGATGCCCAACGCACCGGTCAGCAACCGGAAGTCGGGCGGGGTGAGTACCGCCACCAGGGGGCGGTCCCCGTAGCCGGTGAGCAGGGAGCGCCATTTTGCCACCGGCGGGGGGAAGTTTGCTTCGCCGCGGGGAGACGGCGCGCCTACCATCAGGTGGTGGATCCGGCTGATCTCCATCATCTGGTTCAAAGAGTAAGAAGTAAAACGATTCAGGCGGCTGTCCACGAGCACCATTTCCCCCGGCTCCATACCGGCGGACAGTGTGCCAATCAACTGGAAAGCAGGCTGGTTGTCCTGTCCACGCAGCACGGACTGATGATAATAAGCAAACAGCGGCGCCAGCGGATAGCCGGCGAGCAGTGCGAACAGCGCCGCCGCCAGTCCCGGTGCCAAATAGCGGCGCATTTTCCCGGCCGGTGACGCGTCCGGCCGTTGATGGCCCCGTTGCTGCAGCCAAACGCTCAATTTTTGCCGGCCCGCGGCCAGGGCGGCGCCGATCAGGGCGTAAGAAGGGGCGAATAAGAAGGCGATATAACGGGTGCCGGTAAAAAACCGGTACTGGTGGTTGAAACAAGGAATGATCAGCAGGCCCGAGGCAATTACAGACAGCAGCAAAAACTGCCGCCGGCGCACGGCCCAAATGACGCCGGCCGTCAGCAGCGCGGCTGCCGTGATTATGGCCAGAAAGGCTATGTACCGGCCGTCGCCGTGCTGGTTCGGATAGGCCGAGGCCAGCGCGCTGATGTATTCACCGGCCATATTGCGCAGGTTGAGCAAGTAGGAGGCCGGGTTGATGCTGCTGTTGAAGGCGTATAATTTGCGGTGCACCCAGTACCAGGAATCCAGCGGATTGATGATATTGTCCACGATCATGTTGCTGTAGGCGAGCAAAAAGGCCAGGTGGGCCAGGTAGAAAGAGCGCCGTTTACTCCAGCCCTGCCGGGCCGGTCCCAGCCAGAGGTAGAGCAGCAGCCCGGGCAGCAGGGCGAGCACCGAGGAATGGGTTTGCAGGGCCAGTCCCCACAGGGCGCCGGACAGGCAGAGCAACCGGCCGTTCCCGCGCTGCAGCGCCGTCACCAAGCAGAGCAGGGCGGCAGTAACAAAAAAAGGGGTCAGGTCATTCGACCATGCCATATGGGTGACCAGAATATGCATGCCGCAGGTGGCCAGCAGTGCAGCGGCCAGCCAACCGGCCAGGCGTCCGGCCAGGGCGTTGGCCAGGAAGTAGGTCAGCACCACTGTGGCCGCGCTGGTGACAGTCATGAACAGCCGGGGCAGAAAGATGTCCGGACCGAACAGGGCGAACAGGCCGGCCAGCAGGTAGTTGTAAAGGGCGCCGATGTCGTGGGCGTTGTTATGCAGGGGCAGGGCCAGTCCCTGGTAGATTTTGTAGGCCAGGCCCACCTCGCCCCATTCGTCCACAAAGCCGGGCACCGTCCAGAGGTAGGGCAACCGGACGGCCAGCGCCGCGATAAAAATGATGACGGCGCTGATTAAATGAAAAGGAAGGCGTTTGTTTTTTTTTTGACCGGCAAGTCATACACTCCTTCCCAGGCCCAGAGCCGGATTTTCAGCACACTGAGCAGCGATTCCAGTATGTCCGGCCAGCGTACCGACGAGCCGCTGCGGTGCTGCCAGGTCAAAGGGATTTCAGCCACGGTCAGTCCCCGGCGCCGGATTAGATAGATCCATTCCAAATCGAAAGCAAAGCGGTCGATTCTGGTGCGGGATAAAAGGGGCAGAATTTCCCGGCGCCGGAAACCCTTGAAACCGCACTGGGTGTCCCCGACAGCCCCCAGACCGAGTACGTGCGCCATCAGGCGGGCGCCGCGGCTGACCAGCGGCCGCCAGCGGCCGGCACATGCTTCCCGCCCGGCATTCACGCGGCTACCGAGCACTGCGGCGTAACCTTTCTCCAGCTGGAAAATGAAATCAGACAGTTTTTCCACCGGAAAGGAGAGGTCGGCGTCAAAGAAAACGGCCAGTTCCCCCGTCGCCTCCTGGATGCCGCGGCGTACCGCCGCCCCCTTGCCCCGGTTGGCCGGCTGGGATATGAGGCGGATAAACGGAAAACGTGCCCGGGCGGCCAGTACCTTTCGCGCCGTATCATCGGTACTGCCGTCGTCCACGACCAGCAATTCCACCGGCCGCTGCAGCCGCAGCAGGTATTCTCCCGCCTCCTGCAGCGTCCGGCCGATGCGGTCCGCTTCATTGTAAGCCGGGATGATCAAACTTAAATAGCACCCCGGATAAAGCTGCGCCGCAGGCCATTGTTCGGCCGGGATTGCCGCGGTCCGCCGGCGGAAGACCACCAGCCGGTATAAAATAAAATTTATCCCGCTGCCGGCCAGTCCGGCCGTCAATTTGGCCAGGTTGAGCCAGGCCGGGCCGCCGCCCGGATTGCCGGACAGCAAGGCCCAGAGCAGCGTGCTGCTGATGCCTAGCGTACCCAGACCGGCCAGGAAAAATCTCAACCCCTCGCGTCCGCCGCGCCGGCTGCAATCCCGGAAGGTCCAGAAACTGTTCATCAAATAACTGTTTAAATTGGCGCAGGCAAAGCCCAGGGTGTTGGCCAGCATGGCCACCACGCCGCCGGTGCCCCAAAACAGGATGATCAGGTTGTAAACAGCAAAGTCAATCACCGTATTGACCGTTCCGGTAATGGTGTACTTGGTCAGGCGGGCCAGCAGTTTCACATCGGTCATCCCTGTTCGCTTGAACGTCTATTCCGAGCATATTCCAGCTTTGCCACAAAGCAGTGAAAAAAGTATGGGAAAAGTATGTAAAAATACGCTGGAGAAAGCGGACCGGGTGTTGGACGCGTTTACCGGCGAGGTTATTTTTCCCAGCCGCGGCGAATATCTTTTAATTGGACAAACCGGAGGTGTTGGAAATGGCTGAACAGTGGTATTCCTTAAGCGGGGAGGAAGTGGCGGCGGTGCTGAACGCCGACGCGGCCAGGGGATTGACGGACCGGGAGGCAAAAGAGCGGGCGGCGCGTTTTGGGCCCAACCAGCTGGCCAGGGCGCCCCGGGTGCCGCTGTGGCGGTTGTTTCTGGACCAGTTCAGCGATTTCATGGTGCTTGTTCTGCTGGCCGCCACGGTGATCTCGGGATTTCTGGGCGAATATGCCGATGCGGTGACCATTATGATTATAGTGCTGGTCAATGCCGTGCTTGGCTGTGTGCAGGAATTCCGGGCCGAGCGTTCAATGGAGGCACTCAAGGAACTTACCGCGCCGGAAGCCCGGGTGATCCGCAACCGGATGGAAGGCCGGATTCCGGCTGCGGAACTGGTGCCCGGCGATATTGTCCTGCTGGAAACCGGCGACCGTGTGCCGGCCGACCTGCGTCTGGTGCAAACGGTGAACCTGGAAGTGGAGGAATCGGCGTTGACCGGCGAGTCGGCGCCGGTGAAAAAGCACACCGCCGTCATCCCCGGTCCGGTGACACCGGGCGATGCCCGCAATATGGCTTTTCTGGGCACGGTGATCACCCGCGGCCGCGGGCGGGGACTGGTGGTGGCCACCGGTATGGCCACGGAGATGGGGCGTATCGCCGGGTTGATCCAGGAAGCCGGTACGGAGGAAACCCCGCTGCAGCGCCGGCTGGCCCAGTTGGGCAAGGGTTTGGTGGCTTTTTGCCTGGCTGTCTGCGCCCTGGTGGTGGTGATTGGGATTTACCGCGGTGAACCGGCTTACCAGATGTTTTTGGCCGGAGTCAGCCTGGCGGTGGCGGCTATTCCGGAAGGGCTGCCGGCCATTGTCACTGTGGCGCTGGCCATCGGCGTGCAGCGGATGATCCGCCGCCAGGCAATCATCCGCAAACTGCCGGCGGTGGAAACCCTGGGCTGCGCCACAGTGATCTGCTCGGACAAAACCGGCACGCTGACCAAAAACGAGATGACCGTGCGCCGGGCCTTGATCGGTGGTCATGAGGCGGAAATCGGCGGCGAGGGGTATGATCCGAAAGGAGAAATCGCCTCCACTCTTTCCTGCCAATCATTTGAATACCAGATTTTTTTCCGCATTGCCGCACTGTGCAACAATGCCGTGCTCACCCGCGGGGAAACTCCCATCGGCGGTCTTTTCCGCGGCTTGGTCCCCCGGCGGGTGAAAACCTGGGATATCAACGGCGACCCCACCGAAGGCGCCCTTTTGGTCATGGCCGCCAAAGCTGGCTTCTGGCGGGAGGAACTGGAGCGCCGCGAGCAGCGGATGGCGGAGTTTCCCTTTGATGCGGAGCGCAAGCGGATGACCGTTGTTTACCGGCAGGCGGATGGCAAGCTGCACGCCTACGTAAAGGGAGCGCCCGACGTGGTGCTCGAACTGTGCAGCCATTGTTTGCGGAACGGCCGGGTGGTGCCGCTGACCGCGCGGGAGCGGGCGGAGATATTGAAACAGAATGCCGCTCTGGCCGGCCGCGCGCTCAGAGTGCTTGCCCTGGCCTGGCGGGAACTGCCCGGCGGTTCCGGGGAAGTGGATGAGGACCGGGTGGAGCAAAGCCTGATCTTTGCCGGGTTGGCCGGGATGATTGACCCGCCGCGGCCCAGCGCCCTGGCTGCGGTACAGCGCTGCCGCCGGGCCGGCATCCGGGTGGTGATGATCACCGGCGATCACCGGCTGACCGCGGCCGCCGTAGCCGGTGAACTGGGCATCCTGGGACGGGGGGAAAACATCCTTGGCGGAGCGGAACTGGATGCCATGAACGATGATGAACTGTGCCGGGCGGCCGGTGATGTTCCCGTTTACGCCCGGGTGTCCCCGCGGCACAAGCTGCGTATCGTCCGGGCCTTGAAGCAGGGCGGCCAGGTGGTGGCCATGACCGGGGACGGGGTCAATGATGCGCCGGCGGTAAAGGAGGCCGACATCGGCATTGCCATGGGCATTACCGGTACTGATGTGACCAGGGAGGCGTCGGCCATGGTGCTGGCTGATGACAATTTTGCCACCATCGTGGCGGCGGTGGAAGAAGGGCGGGGAATCTATGACAACATCCGCAAATTCATCCGTTACCTGCTCTCCTGCAACGTGGGCGAGGTGCTGGTGATGCTGCTGGCCGTGCTGGCCGGCCTGCCGCTGCCCCTGTTGCCCATCCAGATCCTGTGGATGAACCTGGTTACCGACGGACTGCCGGCCATGGCTCTGGGGGTGGATCCCGCCGACCGGGACATCATGTTCCGCCGGCCGCGGCACCCGCAGGAAAGCGTTTTCGCCCACGGGTTGGCCTGGCGCATCCTGGGCAGCGGCGCCGTGATTGGTCTGGGCACATTGCTGGTCTTCGCCTGGGGTCTTTACGGCGGTTCCGGCAATCTGACCCTGGCCCGCACCATGGCTTTCAATACCCTGGTTTTCAGCCAGTTGTTTTTCGTATTTACCTGCCGTTCCGAAAAACACACCATCTTGGAAGTGGGGCTGTTTTCCAACCGGCACCTGCTGCTGGCGGCCGGCCTGTCCGCCGTACTGCAGATGGCGGTCAACTACATTCCCCGTCTGCAAACCGTTTTCCATACCGCGCCCCTGACCGGCCTGCAATGGAGCATAATCGCCGGTGTGGCCCTCGCCCCTCCGCTGGCGGGTACTCTGCTTAAACAACTGCAGTTGCGGGTGAAGGAAAAAATCTCCTATTTAAAGGTGTGAAACAATCCCGCGGCTTCGCCGGCAAAAAAAATAATCTGTCCGAAATAAACAGGAAATAATACACATAGTGCTGAAAATGAGGTAAAATGTATGGTGTACGGCCGGAACAGAGAAAACGGCAAAGGGGGGTGCAGCTTGCATTTTTATAAATACCACGGTCTGGGCAACGATTTTGTGCTGGTGGACACCCGCCGCCAGGAACTGCCCGTGGCCGGGGAGGATTTGTCCGCCCTGGGCCGGCTGGTTTGCGACCGGCATTTCGGCATCGGCGCCGACGGGCTGGTTTTGTTGCGGCCGGTTGACGGAGCCGACATTCAAATGCAAATAATCAATTCCGACGGCAGCGAGCCCGAAATGTGCGGCAACGGTATCCGCTGCGCGGCCAAATATCTTTATGAACACGGCGGCTTGAGGCAGGATGAAATGCGCATCGCCACGCTGGCCGGGATTATGCGGCCCCGGCTGATCCGGCAAAACGGGCGGGTGCAGGCGGTGCGGGTGGATATGGGTGAACCCCGGCTGGAACGGACGGATATCCCCATGACCGGACCACCGGGCCGGGTGGTTGACGAACCGCTTGCTTTAAACGGCGGCAGCTTCCGGGTGACGGCCGTATCCATGGGCAATCCGCATTGCCTGATCTTCACGGCCCATGTAGACCGGGTACCGCTGACGGAATTGGGGCCGAAGCTGGAAAACCATCCGGCCTTTCCACGTAAAACCAATGTCGAGTTTATCGAAGTGCTCAACCGCGGGGAGGTCAGGATGCGCGTCTGGGAACGCGGGGCCGGCCCGACCCTGGCCTGCGGCACCGGCGCCTGCGCCGCGGCGGTGGGCGGCGCACTCAACGGCCTGACCGAGCGTACGGTGAAAGTGCACCTGCCCGGCGGTACGCTGGATATCCAGTGGGCCGAAGACAATCACGTCTATATGACCGGACCGGCGGCGGAGGTCTTTGCCGGGGAGTATACCGGCCGGCCGGTCTAGCTGTTTACCCGTGAACCGCCGCCGTCCGGAGCGGGGCGCAGCGGCCGTTGTCCGCCCGGACCGGCCGGCCGGTGCTTTTGCCGGCGGCTTGTATTAAAAAATAGCGATTGCCAGGAGGGAACAGATTTTGCCGTTTGAACAGGCGCAGCGTATTCAAAACCTGCCTCCCTACCTTTTTGCCCGCATTGAGCGGTTGATTGAGCAAAAACGGGCGGCCGGGGTGGATATTATCAGTCTTGGCATCGGCGATCCCGATCAGCCGACGCCGGAGCACATCGTGCAGGAGTTGATCAAAGAGGCCAAAAATCCGGCCAACCACCAGTATCCTTCATCTGCCGGCCTGCTTGACTACCGCCGCGCTGTGGCCGGCTGGTACAGCCGCCGCTTCGGGGTGGAACTGGATGCTCAAAGTGAAGTGGTCACGCTGATTGGCTCCAAGGAGGGCATCGCCCATATTTCCTGGTGCTACCTGAATCCCGGGGATACAGTGTTGCTGCCTGATCCCGGCTATCCGGTATACGCCGGGGGGGCTGTTCTGGCCGGCGCCGTGCCCCACTACATGCCCTTGCAGGCGGAAAACGGCTTTCTGCCCGTGCTGGCGGATATTCCGTCCGCAGTGGCCCGCAAGGCGAAAATGATGTTCATCAATTACCCCAACAACCCCACCGGGGCGGTGGCCGGTGAAGAATTTTTCCGGGAAGTGGTCGCTTTTGCCCGGGAGTACAACATCCTGGTCTGCCACGATGCCGCTTATTCCGAAATCGCCTATGACGGCTACCGGCCGCCCAGTTTCCTGCAGGTGCCGGGGGCGAAAGAGATCGGGCTGGAATTCAATTCTGTTTCCAAACCTTTCAACATGACGGGCTGGCGCATCGGTTGGGCCGCCGGTTGCCCGGAGGCGGTGGAAGCACTCGGCCGGCTCAAGTCCAACCTGGATTCCGGCCAGTTCCAGGCCGTCCAGTATGCCGCCATGGCCGGGTTGAACGGCCCCTATGCGGTTGTTGACCGGGTCAACGGCATCTACCGCCGGCGCCGGGACATGCTGGTGGAGGCCTTGAACGGATTGGGCTGGCGTCTGGAAAAGCCGCGGGCCACATTTTACGTCTGGGCGCCCGTGCCGGCCGGATATACCGACGCTTCTTTCACCGAAGCAATGCTGGAAAAGGCCGCGGTGGTGATTACCCCCGGCAGCGGATACGGGTCTGCCGGCGCCGGCTATTTCCGCATTTCTTTAACGCTGCCCACGGAGCGGCTGCAGGAGGCGGTGGAACGGATCAAGAAAAACATCGGGCCGGTGAAATTTTAACTCCCGGACCGTGTGTTTGTGGCCGCCGGTTTTACAGGGCAACTATGCTGAACATGCTATGAGTTGGTACTTACAACCATAACTTTAAGGAAGTGACCTCTCATGAGACTGGCCGACCGGGCAAAAAATATCAGCCCGTCGCCCACACTGGCCATAGACGCGCAGGCGAAGAAAATGATCGCCGCCGGAGAAAAAGTAATCAACTTCGGGGTGGGGGAACCGGATTTTGACACTCCGGCTCACATCAAGGAGGCGGCCATTGCCGCCCTCAACGCCGGGATGACCAAATACACCCCGGTGTCCGGCACGCAGCAGTTAAAAGAAGCAATTGCCGCAAAACTAAAAAATGACAACGGCCTGGATTATCAGCCCGGTCAGATCGTGGTTTCGGTAGGGGCCAAACACTCCCTGTACAATGCCATTCAGGTGCTGGTGCAGCCGGGGGACGAGGTAATTCTGCCGGCGCCCTACTGGGTGAGCTATCTGGAACAGATCAAGCTGGCCGGGGGAGTGCCGGTGATCGTTCAGACCCGGGCGCAAAACGGGTATAAATTGACGCCTGAAGAACTGGAATCGGTGCTTAACCGGCGTACCCGGCTGCTGATCATCAACAGCCCGGGCAACCCCACCGGGGCGGTGTATTCCGCCGGAGAACTGGTTGCTCTGGGTGAAGTGCTGACCAGGGAAGGGATCGCCGTAATTTCCGATGAAATTTATGAGCATTTGATTTACGACGGCCGGCGGCATGTCAGTATCGCCTCGTTAAGCCCGCAATTGAAAGAGCAGACCGTGGTGATTAACGGCATGTCCAAGGCGTACGCCATGACCGGATGGCGCATCGGCTACGCCGCCGCGCCGGCGCCGGTGGCCAGGGCGATGGCCGATCTGCAAAGCCACGCCACCTCCAACCCGACTTCTTTCGCCCAGGCGGCCAGCGTGGCGGCGTTGACCGGCACCCAGGAGCCATTAAGGCAGATGGTATCCGAGTTTAACCGGCGCCGCGACTACATGCTGGAGCGGGTGCTGGCCATTCCCGGGTTGACCTGCAGCCGGCCGGGCGGGGCTTTTTACCTGTTTCCCGGCATGGAAGCCTACTTGGGCCGTTCCTGCCGGGGTCGGATGATCAAGGGGGCCGGCGACCTGGCGGCCATACTGCTGGAACAGGCAAAAGTGGCGGTGGTGCCCGGGGTGGCTTTTGGCGACGATCGCTGCTTCCGGATGTCTTACGCCACTTCCATGGAAAACATCCGGGAAGGAATGGACCGTATCCAGCAGATGCTGGCCGCGATGGAGTGAAAACAGTCCGCACCGGCACGGCCGTCGGCAGGGCCGGGTTGAATCTAGCGTATCGGAGGGCTCGGGTTGTTAACAAGCATGACCGGTTTCGGCCGGGGGGAAGCCGCCGGCGGCGGGAAGAAATTCACCGTGGAATTAAAGGCGGTCAACCACCGTTATTGCGAAATTGTACTGCGCCTGCCCAGGAACATGGTCTCCCTTGAGGAGCGCGCCCGCCGTCAAATTCAAACCGCCGTCCGGCGGGGACGGGTGGACGGCTATATTTCCCTGGAAGACGCTGCGGAGCAAAGCCCGCTTGTAAAAGTTGACAAAGGCCTGGCGGGATCGTATTATAAGGCAATGAAAGAATTGCAGGCGGAGTTGGCCCTGCCCGGGGAGGTTTCCCCGACCTGGTTGTTCGGCATGCCCGGGGTGCTGGTAACGGAAGAACCGGCTACGGACGTGGAGGAATGGTGGCCTTTTGTGCAGCAGGCGCTGACCGCGGCCGTGGACGGATTAATGTCCATGCGCCGGGCGGAAGGTGCCCGGTTGCAGGTGGACTTGCTGGAGCGGCTGGCACGGATCGAGGAACTGACCCGGCAGATTGAAGCCCGGTCGCCGCAGGTGGTCAAAGAATATCACACCCGTTTGAAACAGCGTC
Organism: Desulfotomaculum copahuensis; assembly: GCF_001655685.1. Taxonomy (GTDB): domain Bacteria; phylum Bacillota; class Desulfotomaculia; order Desulfotomaculales; family Desulfovirgulaceae; genus Desulfotomaculum_G; species Desulfotomaculum_G copahuensis. The sequence goes on along the minus strand of NZ_LYVF01000164.1, from coordinate 105,887 downwards.
TGGCGGAATGGCTTGCCGGCGGTCCACTGGATGAAGCCCGCCTGGCCACCGAGGCGGCCCTTTTTGCCGAGCGCTCGAACATCAACGAGGAAGTGGTGCGCCTGTACAGCCATCTGGCCCAGATGCGCAATTTCCTGGCCGCGGAAGAGGCCGTGGGCCGCAAACTGGATTTCCTGCTGCAGGAGATGAACCGCGAAATTAACACCATAGCTTCCAAGGCGGGGGATCTTGAAATCGGACGGGCGGTGGTGGAGGTAAAAAGCGAGCTGGAAAAAATACGTGAACAGGTGCAGAATATCGAATAGCCCGGTCGCGCCGGATAAAAGGGGGAAAGGCCATGGAGATCAGGTTGATAAATATCGGCTTCGGCAATATTGTTTCGGCCAACCGCATTATCGCCATTGTGAGTCCCGAATCAGCGCCGATTAAACGGATCATCAGCGAAGCCCGCGACCGGGGTATGCTGGTGGACGCTACCTACGGGCGGCGCACCCGGGCCGTGATTATTACCGACAGTGATCATGTGATTCTGTCTGCGGTGCAGCCGGAAACAGTGGCTCACCGGTTGGGCGGCCGGGAACCGGTGCCGGTCCCGGCGGAAGAACCTCTGGATTAGGGGCGGGCGGCGGTGATTACACATCCAGGCATGCTTCTGGTCCTCTCGGGTCCTTCCGGCGCCGGCAAGGGCACGATTTGCCGGATGCTGTTGCAAGAAGAGCCCCGCCTGCAGCTTTCCGTATCGGCCACCACCCGGCCGCCCAGAGCGCGGGAAGTGGACGGGGTGGATTATTTTTTTGTCTCCCGGGAACGATTTGAACAGATGATGGCGCAGGACGAGCTGTTGGAATGGGCCGGGGTATACGATTATTATTACGGCACCCCCCGTGCGGCGGTGGATGACGCCCTGTCCCGGGGGACGGATGTGCTGCTTGAAATTGACGTACAGGGCGGCCTGCAGATTAAAGAGAAAATTCCGGATGCGGTCCTGCTCTTTGTCCTGCCGCCGTCCCGTGAAATATTGGCGGCGCGGCTGCGCGGGCGGGCCAGTGATGCCCCGGAGGAAATCGCCAGGCGCCTGCAGTGGGCGGAGCGGGAAGTACGGATGCTTTCCCGTTATGATTACGTGGTTCAAAATGACCGGTTGGAGGATGCCGTATCCGTCATCCGGTCCATTTTAACAGCCGAGCGCTGCCGTCCCGGGCGCGCCCGGTGGTATCAGGGATGGTAGGGGGTTATTATGAACCAGCCTTCTTTAGATCTGTTGATGAAAAAAGTCGATAGCCGGTATACGCTGGTGGTCATTGCCGCCAAGCGGGCGAGAGAACTGACCGCCGACGGCGAAGAAGAAAACACCCTGCCCAGCAAACCGGTCAGTATGGCCCTGCAGGAAATAGCCGCCGGCAAAATTAAATACCGGCGGGTGAAAAACAACCCGAAATAGGTCCGGAGGAAAATTTTATGCTGGAAAACCGGCGCATCACCCTGGGGGTGAGCGGAGGCATTGCGGCCTACAAGGCCGCAGAACTGGCCAGCGCCCTGGTCCGTGACGGGGCGCAGGTGCATGTGATCATGACCGCGGCGGCGCAGCAATTCATCCGGCCGTTGACATTTCAGACCCTGACGGGTAATCCGGTACATACGGATTTGTTTGCCTGTCCGCCCGGCTGGCATGTGCCGCATATCGAACTGGCCCGGGCGGACCTGCTGGTGGTGGCGCCGGCGACGGCCAATATTCTGGCCAAGGCGGCCTGCGGGCTGGGTGACGACCTGCTCAGCACCACCCTGCTGGCCGCCACCTGCCCGGTGCTTTTCTGCCCCGCTATGAATGTGCATATGTACGATCACCCCCGGGTGCAGGCCAATCTGAACTGTTTGCGGGAAAGAGGCTGCTCCGTTTGCGGGCCGGAGACCGGCCATCTGGCCTGCGGCGAGCAGGGACGGGGACGCCTGGCCGATCCGGCGGTGATCCGGGAATACATTGTCCGGCTGTTGACCACGCCGGACATGAAGGGGTTGAAGGTGCTGGTTACCGCCGGCGGGACCAGGGAACCGCTAGATCCGGTGCGCTACCTTTCCAACCGCAGCTCGGGTAAAATGGGTTATGCGCTTGCCCGTGCCGCGGTCAGACGCGGGGCGCAGGTGACGCTGGTGACAGCCGCCCGCGGCCGGGAGGCGCCGGCCGGTGTGCGCGTGGTATGCGTGGAAACGGCGCAGGAGATGCACCGGACGGTGATGGAGCTGTTCCCGCAGCAGGATGTGGTGGCCAAGGCGGCGGCGGTGGCCGATTACCGGCCACGGGAAGCGGCTGCGGAAAAAATCAAAAAGCATCAGGCACTACTTGTCCTGGAACTGGAAAGGACACCCGACATCCTGGCTGCGTTGGGCCGGCAAAAACAACCCCATCAGACGGTGGTGGGGTTTGCGGCGGAAACCGGCGATCTGGAAGCCAACGCCCGTCAAAAAGCAGCGCAAAAGAATGTCGATTTGCTGGTGGCCAATGATGTGACCATGCCCGGGGCCGGCTTCGACAGCGACACCAATATTGTCAAACTGGTTTATCCCGGCGGGGCTGTTGTTCCCCTGCCCTGTCTGGACAAGCTGTCCGTGGCGCACCAGATTTGGGATGCCGTACTGCAGCTGCGCCGCGCCGGCCGGGAGTGAACATCCCGGCCGGATACGCCGGTTCATGGCCGGCTGTGTTACGGTTTTTCCCAAACGGTCACCAAAACCTGGTTGCCTTCTTTGAAAGCACGGGTCAGCTCACAGTGCCGCAGGACGGCAAACTGTTTTTCCAGTTCCCAGGGGGGGATGTCCAGGGCTGCGGCCAGCGCTTCCCTGGTCACCGGCCCTTTTTCTTTGAGGTAGTGATATATTTTTTGTTGCAACGGTGTCAACCCTTCGGTCCCCCGCTGCCCCATTTGCCGGCGGGTGGCGGTGGCGCTGGAAACCGCCGCCGGATCGCACGGTTTGGGCGGTTCCAGGGCGGCTACATAGCAGTCCTCGCAAAGTGTTTGACCATAATAATCGTAGCAGTCGCCGGGATCGTCGATTTCCATTTTACATCTGGCGCATTGCATAAAAAAACCTCCTTGTTTATTCTACAGCCCCTGCCATCCCTGTTGCAGCTTGAGCAAAAGGCCGAGCATGACTTGCTGTTCATCGTCCGTCAGGAATGACATGGCCCGGTAAACCAGTTCGTTGTGCAGGGGCAGCATGAATGTCAGCAGTTCCTGCGCCCGGGGTGTAATCCTGGCCCGGATGATCCGCCTGTCGGCGGAATCCGCCTCCCGGGTGACCAGACCGTCCCTTTCCAGCCGGTCCACCAGACCGGTGATATTGGCGCGGGAAACAAGCATGCGCTGACCCAGTTCGGAAAGTGGCAGACCGGCGTCCCCGGCCAGGCGCAGTTCCATCAGGGCGTTGAATTTGGGCTGGGACAGGTTGAAACGGGCAAAATGCCCGGCCAGCAAATCGTCCAGCTGATCCATGGTGCGGGTCAATTCGATGACCAGTCGGATGGCATGATAACGGTTTTTATTGCCTGAAGACGCCGGCATTGTTTTGCTCCTTTGGTGGAATGAAAATGATCCGGCAGGGGGCGGCTCCCTTTTTCATGTATATTAATTGTAAATATATTAACGGTTTCAGTCAATACTTTTCCGGCCGGCCGGCAGGGAAACCGTCAAGTTGCAGGGAATAAGGTTTATTATGGTACACCTGTAAGCACTCTCCGGAGTAAAATAAGGACGGGGGGTGATTTACGTGTTATTCTTCCCGGCAAACAAGCCGGCGCAGTCCTTTCTCCCGCCCCGGGCGGGATACGGGGAATGTCACCGCCAGGATGATCAGGCCGAAATCCGGATTGGCGACGTGGTGGTGAGCATGACCCGGAGAAGCAATCTGCGCGTACCGGCCGAGTTTTCAGCATTTGTTCCCCGGGCGGAAATCCGGCGGCGTTTTGAAAACGGTCAGCTCAGCGAGGAGGAAATAACCTTAAGCGGCATTACCCTTGTGCATGCCCCCCGCTATCGCGAGTGGAAAAAAAAGGAACCGAGCGGCGCACCCGGTCCGGCACCCCCCCGGCGTCGGGGAGCGCCGGGGGTTTTTGCCCCGGATGCCACCTCGTCCTCCGGTGGGAATTCCGCACCGGATCTTGTCATTTCCGGACAAATGTTTCCGGTCCGTTTTTCTTCACCGCCGGTAAAGTCATGGGGTGATCCGGTAACCTGGAACGGGGCCAAGGTAGCCGCGGTGGAAAAATGCGTGCCGCGTATTAATATCAACGGACGCGGCAAATCATCCGGGAAAGGCGCGGCGGGTGACGGCGGACGTGCGGGTGATTAACTGCAGCAACGGATGGCAGGTGAAATTTTTATTTGTTTGCCGAAGTACTGGTCAACCTGGCCCTGCGCCGGGTGGACAAAATTTTTCATTACCGGGTGCCCGCCGGCCTGCAGGGGCAGGTGGAGACGGGCAGCCGGGTGCTGGTACCCTTCGGACGGCGCAAGCTGGAAGGCTATGTGGTCGGATTTGGCGTACCGCCGCAGGAGTCCGGGATCAAAGAAGTGGCGGCGCTGCTCGATAAAGGACCATTGTTTACCCCGGGGCAACTGGCGCTGGCCCGCTGGGTGGCCGCCTACTACCTGTGTCCGCTGGTCAGCGCGCTGCAGGCCATGATCTGGCCGCTGCTGCAAACGGCCGGTCCGCGCCGGGTGCGCGGCCTGTGGCCGGCCGCGGGTGTTTCCGGTGCGCCGCAAACACCCAAACAAAACGCCGTTTGGCAGCTGGCGCAGAACAGCCCCGGACTGACCCGGATGGAGTTGGCCCGCCGGGCCGGGGTATCACCCGGGTTGGTGAACAGCCTGGTGGCCCGGGGGTGGCTGCAGGTGGAGGAGCAAATGGTGCGCCGGGATCCGGTCGCCGGGACACCTCTGCGCCCGTCGCCGCCGCCGGTGCTGAACGTTCCGCAGGCGGAGGCGGTACGGGAGATTGCCGCCGCCCTGGATCGGGAAAAGGAACAGGTCTTTTTGCTGCACGGGATTACCGGCAGCGGTAAAACGGAGGTTTACCTGCGCGGTATTGCCGCCGCCCTGGAGCGGGGCCGGCAGGCGGTGGCCCTGGTGCCGGAAATCGCCCTCACGCCGCAGATGGTGGACGTATTCCGCGGCCGTTTCGGCGGGCGGGTGGCCGTGCTACATAGCGGCCTGGCGGCGGGGGAAAGATATGACGAATATCAGCGCATTCAAAACGGCACGGCGCCGGTGGTGCTGGGCGCCCGCTCCGCGGTGTTCGCCCCTTTGGACCGCCCCGGGCTGGTGATTGTCGATGAAGAGCACGAGTCCTCATACAAACAGGAAGAAACGCCCCGTTACCACGCCCGGGCGGTGGCCCTGCGCCTGGCCCGGCAGTATGGCGCGGTGGCCGTGCTGGGCAGCGCCACACCGGCGCTGGAGTCGTACTGCCGGACGCTGTCCGGCGGTCCCTACCGGTTGCTCAACCTGCCTTACCGCATCGCGCGCCGGCCTTTGCCGCCGGTGCGGGTGGTCGATTTGCGCCGTGAATACCGTGCCGGCCGGCGGGGGATCTTCAGCGGGGCTTTGCAGGAAGCGCTGGCGGAGCGCCTCAGCCGCAAGGAGCAGGCCATTTTATTTTTGAACCGGCGCGGTTATGCTACTTTTATCGTCTGCCGCGAGTGCGGGCTGGTGCTCAAATGCCCGCATTGTGATATTTCCCTTACTTATCACGCCAATGGCCGTTTGCGCTGCCATTATTGCAATTACAGCGTGCTGGCTCCCTCCCGCTGTCCGGCCTGCACCGGCCGGCAAATGGGTTTTTACGGCACCGGCACGCAGAAAGTGGAGCAGGAAGTGCGCCGGCTGTTTCCCGCCGCCCGTGTGCTGCGCCTGGATAAGGACACCACCGGCCGGCGCGGTTCCCACCGGGAGATTCTGGATGCCTTCGGCCGGGGCGAAGCGGATATATTGATCGGTACGCAGATGGTGGCCAAGGGCCTGGATATGCCGGGCGTCACGCTGGTGGGCGTGGTCAACGCCGATACTACCCTGCATATGCCCGATTTCCGGGCCAGTGAGAGAACATTTCAGCTGCTTACCCAGGTGGCCGGCCGGGCCGGGCGTGGTGACCGGGGCGGCGAGGTGCTTGTGCAGACCTATTCTCCCGCTCATTACGCCGTTGACGCTGCCCGCCGGCATGACTACGGCGGCTTTTTCAGCCAGGAAATGTCCATCCGGCGGGCTTTGGGCTATCCGCCTTTTTCCCATCTGTGCCGGGTGCTGTTTACCGGCGCCAGTGAAGAGGAAGTGGAAAAAGCGGCGGCGGCCCTGGCCGGCTTTGCCGCCGGCGGGGCGGTGCAGGTGATGGGGCCGGCGCCGGCCCCCCTGGTCCGGGTGAAGGACCGTTTTCGCTGGCAGTTGGTGCTCAGGGCCGACGCGCCGCAAAAGTTGAGAGAGGCTGTGACCGCCGGACTGGCCGGGTATGAGCGGCAGTTGCGCACAGTTGCCGTGGCGGTGGATCTGGATCCGCAAAATATGATGTGAAGAAAGGGGGTGGCCCCATGGCCATTTATAAAGTTGTGCTTTACGGGGACGACGTCTTAAGGGAAAAATGCCGGCCGGTGACCAGGATTAACGCCAACATCACCAAGCTCCTGGATAATATGCGTGAGACTATGTACGACGCCAAAGGAGTCGGTCTGGCCGCTCCCCAGGTGGGAGTGGCCAAGCGGGTGGTGGTCGTGGATGCCGGAGACGGCCTGGTGGAGCTGATCAATCCGGAAATAGTACTGTCTGAAGGAGAGGAGACGGATGTGGAGGGCTGCCTGAGTTTTCCCGATTTAATCGGCGATGTGACCCGGGCCGCCTGGGTAAAGGTGAAGGGGCTGAACCGCCAGGGCCGGGAAGTTTCATATGAAGCCACCGGATACAAAGCCCGGGCGTTTCAGCATGAAATTGATCACCTGGATGGCATTTTGTTTATTGACAAGGCCGTCAATGTGCGCAAGCTGAAGCCGGGCCGCCGTTAAGACGCCCCGGAACGGGCGGCGGCCGGGAGAAAGCGCTATCTTTTGTGCGGCTTGATCTGTACGGAAATGGCAATAAATGAATCATGAGGCGGTTATGATGCGTGTGGTTTTCATGGGCACCCCGGATTTTGCCGTGCCGGCACTGCAATCCCTGATCCGGGCCGGTTACCGGGTGGTGGCGGTGGTCACGCAGCCGGACCGGCCACGCGGGCGGGGTAAGAAACTGCTGCCCGGACCGGTCAAACAGGCGGCCCGGGAGCACGGGCTGACCGTGCTGCAGCCGGAGCGGATAAAAGAGGCATCCTTTTTGGCCCAACTGGCCCGCCTGGAACCGGATGTGGTGGTGGTGGCGGCCTACGGGCAGATTTTGTCTCCGGCCGTTTTGAACCTGCCGCGCCTGGGCTGTTTGAACATCCATGCCTCCCTTTTGCCCCGCTACCGCGGCGCGGCGCCCGTTCACCGCGCGGTGATGAACGGGGAGCGGGAGACGGGGGTCAGCATTATGTTGATGAATGAAGGTCTGGACACCGGCGCGGTGCTTTTGCAAAAGGCCGTACCGGTGACCGGGACGGATACCACCGGGCTGGTGCAAGACCGGTTGGCCGGTCTGGGGGCGGAATTGCTGCTGGAAACCCTCCCCCGCTGGGCGGCGGGAAAGATCACGCCCCGCCCCCAGGACGATGCACAGGCTACCTATGCGCCGCCGCTGACCCGGCAGGATGAAATAATCGACTGGCAGCGGCCGGCCCGGGCCATAGCCGACCAGGTGCGCGGCCTGGATCCCCGGCCCGGGGCGCGTACCTGTCTTGATGGGCGGCTGATCAAAATTTGGCGGGCGCTCCCGCGGGATGCGGCTTCCGCAGTGGCGGACGCCGTGGCCGGACAGGTGTTGACCGCCAACAGAGAGGAGCTTTTGGTTCTGACCGGACAGGGTTGTCTGGAAATCCTGGAACTACAGGCGCAGGGCGGCCGGCGCCTGCCGGCGTCTGTTTTTCTGCGCGGCCGTCCCCTGTCCGCGGGCACGGTGCTGGGTGGTGAGTGTTGATGAATGCCGCCGGCCTGAAGCAGTTCCAGGTTCACAAGCGCCTGTTTCTGGGCCTGCTGGCCTTCAGCGTGATGGCAGCGGTACTGGCGGCGGCGGCCGCCTGGTATCTGTTTTTTTACCCGGGGCGTCCGCTGCTTTACCAGTTGCTGCTGCTGGTCATGATCGGCCTGCTGGCGGCGGCGCTGTTGTTTTCCGCCTGCGGACTGGCCGGTATCGTCTATGCCCTGCTGGTTGCGCGCACTCCGGCTCCATTACAGGGACCGATGCGCGTGGTGGTCCATTTGTTTTTCCCGCTGGCCTTGCTGCTTGGTTGTGTGATGCATATCGACGCGGACCGGATCAAAAGATCCTTTGTTGAAGTAAACAACCAGTTGGTCCGGGCCAGGCGCCTGAAAGCCCGGCCGGAGGAACTGCTGCTGCTGGCGCCGCATTGCTTGCAGCGCAGCGAGTGCCCGCACAAAATCACCACCGATATCAACAACTGCCGCCGTTGCGGCCGTTGTGACGTGACCCGGTTGCTTGACCTGCGGGAGAAATACGGTATCCACATCGGCATGGCCACCGGTGGGACGCTGGCGCGTAAATATGTACGGGAATACCGGCCGCTTGCAATCGTGGCCATCGCCTGCGAACGGGATTTGACCAGCGGCATTCTTGATGCCAGCCCCATTCCCGTCCTGGGCGTGACCAATGAGCGTCCTTGCGGACCCTGTTTGAATACACGGGTCGATCTGGGAAAGGTGGAGGCGGCGATTGGAGAATTCCTGCGGGGGAGTGATTGACGCTGGCCGGAATTGACGCCAGGGAATTGGCCTGGCAGGTCCTTTTGGCGGTGGAGGAAAAGAACGCCTACGTCAATATCGCCCTGGACCGGGCGTTGGAACGTTTTCATCCGGGCCGGTTGGACCGGGCCTTTGCCACGCAACTGGTGTACGGTGTGTTACGCTCCCGCAATACTTTGGACTGGGCGTTGGAGCACTTTTTGCGCGGCCGCACCCTGGCCGGTCAAACCCCGCCGGTACGTATTATTTTGCGCCTGGGCGCCTACCAGCTCATGTTCATGGACCGGGTGCCGGCGCCGGCGGCGTGCAATGAGTCCGCCCGGTTGGCCCGCCGGCACGGACGGCCGGGTACGGCCGGCTTCGTCAACGGCGTGCTGCGCAGCCTGGCCCGGGGACTGAAGGAAATCCCCTTTCCCGCCTGGGAAGAAGATCCGGTGGCGCACCTGACAGTGGTTCATTCCCATCCGCGCTGGCTGGTGCACCGGTGGCTGGCCGAACTCGGCCCGGCACAGACCCGGGAGCTGTGCCGGGCCGATAATACGCCGGCACCGAACACCATCCGGGTAAATTCATTGAAAACAAGCCGGGAAGAGCTGGCAGTCAAGTTGAAGCAGGCCGGACTGACGGTGGAGTACACCCGTTATGCCCCGGAGGGTCTTATTACCGGTGGTTTTCCCTCCCTGCACGATTTTCCCCCGTTTGAGCAGGGGTTGTTTCAGGCGCAGGACGAGGCTTCCATGCTGGCCGGGCGCGCCCTCTCCCCCGTGCCCGGAGCGCTGGTGCTTGATTTGGCCGCCGCGCCGGGCGGGAAGACCACCCATCTGGCCCAGTTGATGGGGAACCGGGGCGAGATTGTCGCCTGCGATTTGCACCGGCACAAGCTGAAGCTGATTGCGGATAACTGCCGCCGGTTGGGCGTAACCTGCGTGCGCACACTGGAGGCCGACGCCCGGCAACTGGGGGAGCGTTTCGCCCGCCGGGCCGGTTATGTGTTGCTGGACGCTCCCTGCTCCGGCCTGGGCGTGCTGCGCCGCCGTCCCGACATCCGCTGGCGCCGCACGGAGGATGAGATTAAAACCCTGGCCCTGCTGCAAAAGGAAATGCTGGCGGCCGCGGCGCGATGCGTAAAACCGGGCGGCGTGCTGGTTTACAGCACCTGCACGATCTCCCGGGCCGAAAACCAGGAACAGGTGGCCGCCTTTTTGGCCGCCCATCCGGATTTCGCGGCGGCGGATCTGACGGCCTGGCTGCCGTCCGGCCTGGACCGGCAGGGGACGTTCAAACAGGGTTACATACAGCTTTTGCCCCACCTGCATGATACGGACGGCTTTTTTATCGCCCGCCTGCACCGGAAAATGGATTGAACGGTAAAAACATGTGGTATAATGTTAGCGTCGGGAGTCGGGAAAATGAAGTCTCTGCTTATGGATATGAATCTGACCCTGTTGACGGAATTTATGGCCGGACTGGGGGAACCCCCTTTCCGGGCCGGGCAACTGGCCCGCTGGCTTTTTCAGAGGGGCGCCGTTTCCTGGGCGGAAATGACCGACCTGCCCCTGGCGTTGCGTGAGCGCTTGCAGGAGACAGCCGTAATCGGCGGGCTGAGTATGGTCAAAAAGCAGGTTTCCCGCCGCAAAGACACGGTAAAGTATCTTTTCGGGCTGTCCGACGGCCAGGCGGTGGAAAGCGTATTGATGCGCCATTCCTACGGCCGGTCGGCTTGTGTTTCCACCCAGGTGGGTTGTCGTATGGGCTGCCGCTTTTGTGCCTCCACCCTGGGCGGCCTGGTGCGTCCGCTTTCGGCCGGTGAAATTTACGGCCAGGTACTGGCCATCGGACGGGACAGCGGGCAAAGAATAAGTCATGTGGTGCTGATGGGTTCCGGTGAACCGCTGGATAATTTCGACCCGGTAATGCGCTTTCTGGAAAACATCACCTCCTCTTACGGTTTGAATATCAGTTACCGGCATATCACACTGTCCACCTGCGGCCTGGTACCCCGGATCAGGGAACTGGCCCGCCGCCGGCTGGCCATCACCCTGGCTGTTTCACTGCATGCGCCGGCGGACAGCCTGCGCGACCGGCTGGTGCCGGTCAACCGGCGCTACCCGCTGGGGGAGCTGCTGCCGGCCTGTCGGGAGTATGCTGCTCTGACCGGGCGCCGGATTACCTTTGAGTACGCCCTGCTGTCCGGCGTCAATGACGCGCCCGGCCAGGCGTGCCAGTTGGCCCGGCTTTTGCGCGGGTTGCCCTGCCATGTGAACCTGATCCCGTTTAATCCGGTGGCCGGGCGCGGCTTTAAACGCAGTGCGCCGGAGCGGGTGCGTCAATTTCTGGGCATCCTGCGGGAGCAGGGGGTCAATGCCACAGTGCGGCGCGAACTGGGCGCCGACATTGATGCCGCCTGCGGGCAGTTGCGGCGGCGGTCCGCCGGCATGATGAAGGATTGAGGTGAAACAATGGGACTCTTTTCCGGCCTGGAAGGAAGTTTGGAGAAATACATTGAAGGTTTTTTCCGGGATAAATTCAAAGGCCGGGTGCAGCCCCTGGAAATGGCCAAAAGGCTGGCCCGGGAAATGCGTGATCGCAAACGGGTCAGCATCAGCCGGGTTTATGTGCCCAACGAGTACATAGTTTTCCTGCATCCCGAAGACTACGGGGCGGTGTCGTCCATTGCCCCCATGCTGGCCCGGGAGCTGGAAGACTACCTGGTGCAAAAGGCCGCGGAAAAAAATTTCACCCTGGTGGCGCCGCCCCGGGTAACTCTGGAAGCCGACCCGGCCCTGGAAGGGGGGCAGCTGCGGGTGACCGGGGCGTTTGGCTCGGCTGCGCCCGGAACCACCGCCGCGGCGGGGCCAGCAAAAGAGGCGGATGAGGACGGCGCCGCCGCGGAAGAAACATTTGAAGATACACTGCGTTTTTATCCCGCCCGCAATACCGCACCGGTCCCGGCGGTGCCGGAAAAGCCGGCGGCCCGGCTGGAGATTACCGCCGGCCCGCAGCAGGGCAGGGTTTTTACTTTGGAGAACCGCCCCCTGGTGATCGGGCGGCGGGATACCTGCGATCTGGTGCTGGCCGACACGAGTGTGTCCAGACGCCACGCCCAGATCAGTTTCCGGCAGGGGGAATATGTGATTACCGATTTGGGCAGCACCAACGGCGTTTATGTCAATGGCGTGCGGGTGAACAGCAAAGTTTTGGCGCCGGGTGATACCATCAAAATCGGCACCACCCTGTGCGTTTTCGAGGTGCCATGATGCTGGGCGTATTGCTGGCTGTTTTGCGTTACCTTTTTTTGTTTTTACTCTACCTTTTTCTCTTCCTGCTGGTGCGCCTGATGTATCTGGGTTTGCGCGAGGAAGCCGTTCTTTCCGCGGATGCCGGCAGACAGGTACCGGCCCCGGTGCCGTCCGGCCGGCAACAGCAACCGTCCGCCGGTTCCGGCGGCAGCCGGCTGGTGGTGCTGGCCAGCCCGGATCCCGGACTGCAGGCGGGTATGAATTTTCCCCTGGGTGAGAACACCTCCCTGGGCCGGGGAACCAAAAACGACCTGGTCATTGCGGATCCTTTTGCTTCCCTGGAGCACGCCCATATATTCAGCCGTGAAGGACAGTACTGGCTGGAGGATCTGGGCAGTTTGAACGGGACTTATTTGAACGAAGTGCGCCTGGAGCGGCCCACCGTACTGGCCGATGGAGACCGGGTGCGGATCGGTGGGGTTACCTTTCAGTTTGTGAGGTGGGCTTATGAAATGGAGTCATGCGACTGAAACCGGTTATGTGCGCCGGACCAACGAGGACAGCCTGTGTATCTGCCCGGATCTGGGGCTGTTTGCGGTGGCGGACGGCATGGGCGGTCACCGGGCCGGGGAAGTGGCCAGTAAAACGGCTTTGGAAGAACTGGAACGTTACCTGCGCCTTAACCGGAACACTTCCGGTGGTGACGGCGCATTGCTGGCCCGGGGCGTGCAGGAGGCCAACCGGGCGGTTTACCGGCTGTCCTTGAGCGAGGCCGGGTGCCGGGGTATGGGTACGACCCTGAGCGCCGCTTTAATCCGGGATGACCGGCTGTTCATGGCCCATGTCGGCGACAGCCGGGGCTATCTTTTAAGGCAGGGCCGGATCAGCCAGTTGACCGAGGATCATTCCCTGGTCCAGGAACTGGTCAAAAGCGGCGGATTGACGGCCGAACAGGCGCGTGAACACCCCCGCCGCAATGTACTTACCCGCGCGCTGGGCACCGGGAACCAGGTGGATGTAGATTGCCTGGAAGTCACTCTGGCAGCAGAAGATATGATTTTATTATGTACCGACGGTCTGACCGGACATTTGCGGGCGGAGGAGATCGCCTTCCTGGCTTACCGGGCGGACGGCCCGGAGCAGGCGGTAAAAGACCTGGTGCAGGCCGCCCTGGACCGGGGCGGGACGGACAATATCACCATTATCTTGCTGGCGGTGGACTGAAGATGCGGGAATGGATGAAATCGCTCATTGGTGCCCGGGGCAATGATTCCGCAATAGCCGCCGGTCAGCCCCGCCGCTGCGAGCTTTTGCTGCTCGCAGTGGTCGGGTTGTACATGCTGGCCGGCGCGACAGTACTGTATCTGATGCATCCGGCGTCCGGACTGATGGCGCCGGCCGGCGCCGTACTCGGTACGGTCGCTTTTATAACCGTAAGCCTGATCTGGCAGGTGGCCGGGTTCCGGGGTGATCCTTTCCTGCTCCCCCTGGTGGCTGTATTTTCAGCGACCAGCCTGGTTTTTCTTTACCGCATCAACCCTTTTTACGCCTGGCGCCAGTTTGTCTGGCTGCTGGCCGGACTGGTGGTCCTGCTGCTGATCACTTTTTTGTTACACAATTACCGGGTGCTCGCCGATTATAAATATATTTACGCCCTGGCCGGAGCGGTGGCCCTGCTGCTGCCCATCTTTTTCGGCGTGGAGCAGGGCGGGGCGCGGAGTTGGTTGAACCTGGGCGGTTTTCAGGTCCAGCCTTCGGAGTTTGTGAAAATATTGCTCGTCCTTTTTCTGGCCTCCTTCCTATCCGAAAACAGGCTGGTTTTGAGCGAGGGCACGCGCAGTGTACTGGGCATCGGCTTGCCCGGTCCGCAGGAATGGGGACCGCTTTTGGGCATGTGGGGTATTTCTCTTTTGCTGCTGATCTTCCAAAAAGATCTGGGCACCGCTTTAATCTATTTCGGCACTTTTCTGGCCATGGTTTATATCAGCACCGCCCGGGTGGCCTACGTTTTTTTCGGGCTGGCTTTGTTTCTGGCCGGTGCGGCCGGCAGTTTCCAGTTGTTCGGGCACGTGCGCCAGCGGGTGGAGGTCTGGCTCAATCCCTGGCGCTATGTAGAAACGTCAGGCTACCAGGTGGTGCAGTCCCTTTTTGCCCTGGCCGCCGGCGGGATGACCGGGGCCGGTTTGGGCGCCGGTCATCCCGGGTATATTCCGGCAGTGCACACCGATTTCATATTTGCCGCCATTACGGAGGAAACGGGTTTGCTGGGCGGTATGGCAGTGATTGTTTTGTATATGTTTTTTGTTTACCGGGGATTCCGTATCGCCCTGTCCGCCCGGAATGATTTTGCCGCCCTACTGGCGGCCGGTTTGACCGCCCTGATGGGCCTGCAGGCCTTCATCATCATCGGCGGGGTGACCAAGTTGCTGCCCCTGACCGGGGTGACGCTCCCCTTTGTCAGTTACGGCGGCAGTTCGCTGGTGGCCAACTTTATCATTCTGGGTTTGTTATTAGTTATTTCCCACGAAGCAGGGGAGTATCATGCAAACTAACATCCGCCGGCTGGCCTATCTTTTATTGAGCTGTTTTATCCTGTTGTCGTTTTACCTGGGCTATATCAACGTTCTGCAGGGGCCGGCGCTGGCCGCCGACCCGCACAACCGCCGCCTGGCCGCCTATGAGGCCAAAATAGTCCGGGGCGTTATTTATGACCGGGAGGGTGTGCCCCTGGCCGAAAACAAGCGCGAAAACAACACCCTCCGGCGCATCTACCCCCAGGGGGCGGATGCCGCCCAGGTGGTGGGATTCGTTTCACCGCGCTACGGCCGGACCGGTCTCGAATCGGCCTATGACCGCTATCTTTTGGGCATGACCGATGAAGACAAGGTGAAGGCGCTGCTGGACCGGTTGCTGGGCCGCCAGCAGGCGGGCGATAATGTGGTGGTCACCCTGGATGCCCGGCTGCAGCACCTGGCCATGCAGTTGCTGGCCGGCCGGAAAGGGGCGGTGGCCGCCCTGGATCCGCGGACGGGGGACATTCTGGCACTGGCCAGCAGTCCCAGCTTTGACCCGAACAATATTGATCAGGTGACCGGGGAGAAAAACGGCAAACCGGTTACCGTTTACGATCAGTTGCAAAGCAACAGTGCCGCCCCCCTGCTGGACCGGGCGGCCCAGGGTGCTTATCCGCCCGGTTCGGTGTTCAAACTGGTCACCGGCAGCGGGGCGCTGGCCGCCAACCCGGCCGTGGCGCAAAAGGTGATCGACTGCCGGGGCGGCCTGACCGTAAACGGTTTTTATTTGAAGGATAATGCGGTGCACGGGGTGGTCAACTTTCGTCAGGCGCTGACGGTTTCCTGCAACACTTACTTCGCCACGCTGGGGTTGGACCTGGGAAAGGAAAAATTTTACCAGACCGCGGTGGACTTCGGCCTGACCAAAAATCCGTGGGACAGCGGTCCCGGCAGCATTCCGGAAATCGCCTACCGGCCGGGCAGTCTGACCCCGGCCGCCCAGATGAGCCGGCCGCAGCTGGCCTCAAGCGCCATCGGGCAGGGGCATGTGCTGGTCAATCCCCTGCAGATGGCACTGATTGCCGCTGCCATTGCCAACCGGGGCGTAATCATGCGCCCGCACCTGCTGGCGGAGGTGCGGGCGCCGGGCGGCGCAGTGATGCTGCGCGACAAGCCGCAGCCCTGGCTAACGGCCACCACACCGGAGGCGGCACGCGAGATGACCGCTGACATGGTGGCGGTGGTCAACAGCGGTACCGGCCGGGCGGCCGCCATCCCCGGCGTGACCGTGGCCGGCAAGACCGGCACGGCGGAAAATCCGGCCGGTGCGCCCCATGCCTGGTTCACCGGCTTTGCACCGGCCGGTTCCCCCCGGGTGGCCGTGGCTGTGGTGCTGGAAAATGCCGGCTACGGTGGGGAGGCGGCCGCGCCGGTAGCCCGGGAAATCATGCGGGCGGCGTTGACAGTGCCGGGTATTTAAGCTGAAAGGGGCAAGCAATTTCTACCTGGACGAGGTGACCGGATTTGATTGGCAAGTTGTTGGGCAACCGTTATGAAATCCTGGAACAACTGGGCGGCGGCGGCATGGCCATTGTTTACAAAGGCCGGGACGCCTTTCTCAACCGCCTGGTGACGATCAAGACGCTGCGTCCGGAGTTTTCCTCCGATCAGGATTTTACCCGCCGCTTCAGGCGGGAGGCCCAGGCGGTGGCCAGTCTGTCCCACCCGAACATTGTCAGTATTTATGACGTGGGGCAGGAAGCCGGGCTGCAGTATCTGGTCATGGAATACATCGACGGCGAGGATTTGAAATCAATCATCCGGCGCGAGGGCAAGCTGGAGCCGGCGCGGGCGGGGGAGATCGCCCGGCAGGTCTGTGACGCCCTGGAGCACGCCCACGAAAACAATATTGTGCACCGCGATGTGAAACCGCATAACATATTGATCACCAAAACCGGCCGGGCCAAGCTGACTGATTTCGGTATCGCCCGGGAAGCCACGGCCGCCACCTGCACCCAGACCGACACCATCGTCGGCACGGTGCATTACCTCTCGCCGGAACAGGCGCGGGGTGAAGTGGCCGGACCCAAGTCCGACCTGTATGCCCTGGGTGTGGTGCTTTATGAGATGCTTACCGGCAGGGTGCCTTTTGCCGGTGACAGTCCGATTGCCGTGGCCATCAAGCATATTCAGGAAGAGCCGCAGCCGCCGGACCAGGTCAACCCGGCCGTTCCCCCCGCCCTGTCGGCGGCGGTGATGCGGGCGATGCAGAAGAACCCGGACCGCCGTTTCGCCAGTGCGCGGGAAATGTCCCGGGCGCTGGAAGACGCCCTGATGGAAGACACCGGTGAGACCACCCGGTTTATTCCCATGGACGATATGGCCACCCGGGTATTGACACCCCCGGTCAAAAACGAAACAAAAAACGGCCACCGGCCCTCCCGCAGGCAGCTGCCACGTTATTTGGGCCGGGTGATTCTGGCTGCGGTGCTGCTCGGTCTTTTCACCGGCGCCGGCTTGTGGTGGCATAACTATTTCAATGTACCGGAGATACAGGTGCCCAGTGTGATCGGCCAGCCTGAAGCCGATGCCGTCAACAAACTGGCCGCGTTGGGGCTGAATACGGTGGTGCGCCAGGAACCCAGCGACAAGGTGGAGGCGGGCCGTGTCATCGCCCAGGACATCGGCCCGGACAGCCCGAAGGTCAAGCCGCCGCGCACGATCACACTGACGGTGAGCAGCGGTCAGGAGCTGAAGGAAGTGCCCAACCTGTACCAGTTGTCACCGCAGGATGCACGTGCACGACTGGCGGACAAGGGACTGCAGTTGGCCGATCCGGTGCGGCAGGGGTACAGCGACCAGGTGGACCAGGGATATATTTATCAGCAGGACCCGGCGCCCGGCAAACAGGTGCCGCCTGGAACGCCGGTCACTGTCTATGTGTCCCAGGGGAGTAAGCCGCAGCAAATACAGGTACCCTCCCTGGCCGGCATGACACTGGATCAGGCCGGCACAGCGCTTGCCGGCGCCGGTTTGAAACTGGACCCCAATGTGCAGCAGGCGGACAGTACGGACTACCCGCGCGGCCAGGTGATCAGCCAGAACCCGGCGGCCAACACCGCGGTTGTCCCGGGTACGGCCGTGCAGGTGACCATAAGCAGGGGACCGGGGCCAATTAAGCACGCAGCCAGTGTGGAAGTGGATGTGCCCAATGACGGGAAAAAACACCAGGTCAGAATATCCGTCACCGACAGCCAGGGTACCCGGGACGTCTACAACAGCACACAGGCACCCGGGGATGTGGTGGTGTACAAGGTGCAGTATTACGGCCGGGGAACGATCAAGGTGTTTCTCGACAACAATATGATCAAAGAACAAACGGTGTCTTAATGAGCACGAGGTGCCGGGCATGCCTGAAGGGATAATCGTCAAGGCCTATGGCGGGTTCTTTTATGTGTGGGAAAACGGACAGCAGCGGGAATGCGTCCTGCGCGGCCGATTGCGCCGGGAAAAACAGCCGGTGCTGGTGGGCGACCGGGTGTCATTCACCTTGCGGCCGGAAAATGCCGGTGTAATCGAGCAGGTACTGCCCCGGCGGACGGCGCTGGTGCGTCCGCCGGTGGCCAATGTGGAGCGTGCCGTGATCACCGGCGCCGGCCGGGATCCGGCACCCAACCCCCTGCTGATCGACCGTTTTTTAATTCAGGCGGCAGCCGCCGGTGTTTTGCCGCTGCTCTGTTTCAACAAAATGGATCTCGGACCGGGAGAGGCGGCGGAGCAGATTGCCGGTTACCGCCTGGCCGGCTACACGGTGCTTTGCACCAGCGCCGTCACCGGTGACGGCATCGGGGAGTTGCAGGCACAGTTGCAAACCGGTATTTCTGTGCTGGCCGGTCCATCCGGGGTGGGCAAAAGCAGCCTTTTGAACGCGCTTAACCCCGGCTGGTCGTTAAAAACAGGCGCCATCAGCCGCAAACTGGGCCGCGGAAAGCACACCACCCGGCATGTGGAACTGCTGCCCCTGCCCGGGGGCGGTCTGGTGGCCGACACACCCGGTTTTTCCAGCCTGTACCTGCCGGAGCTGACCCGGGAGGAACTGGCCGGTTTTTATCCTGAAATAGCCTGGCGTCAGGCCGCGTGCCGGTTTACCGGATGCCTGCATGTGAGCGAGCCCGGCTGCGCGGTGAAAGAAGCGGTGGCGGCCGGGGAAATCGCCCCCTGGCGTTATGAAAATTACCAGATTTTACTACAGGAAGTGCTCATCCAGGAGAGGAGATACTGATCGTGGTCAAGCTTGCCCCTTCAATCCTGTCGGCTGATTTTGCCCGCCTGGCCGCGGATGTGCGGCGGGTGGAACAGGCCGGCGCCGATTACCTGCATATTGATGTGATGGATGGGCATTTTGTGCCCAATATTACCATCGGGCCGCCGGTGGTGGCCGCATTGCGACCGGAAAGCAAACTGGTTTTTGATGTGCATCTGATGATTGAACGGCCGGAGAACTACATCGATGATTTTATTCAGGCCGGCGCCGATTTGGTGACGGTGCATGTGGAGGCCTGCCGGCACCTGCACCGCACCCTGGCGCGGATCCGGGAACGGGGGGTCAGGGCCGGAGTGGCTTTGAACCCGGCCACTCCGGAGGAAGCGTTGAAATATGTTTTGCCGCTGGTGGACCTGGTGCTGGTGATGACTGTAAATCCGGGGTTCGGGGGGCAGGTTTTTATATCCGGCGTTGTGCCCAAAATTGAACGCCTGCGGGAGATGCTGGCCCGGGCCGGCGCGGCGGCGGAAATCGAGGTGGACGGGGGGATCGGGACTGATACCGCCCCGCTGGTGGCCGCCGCCGGGGCCGGGGTGCTGGTGGCCGGTTCGGCTGTATTCAACCATGGCGATCCGGCCCGCGCGATCCGTGAAATCCGGGCGGCGGCGGGGAATATGACGGGTAATCACCCGGAGAAGGAGGTGTAGGCGGTGGCCGTTTATAAATGCGCCGAATGCGGCAATGTGGTGGAATCCCGTTGCAAGCCGGGCAAGTGCAAGGCGTGCGGAGCGCCGAAGGACAAGCTGGTCAAGGAAGAAACGAAAAAATAACCGGTTGCGAAGAAAACCGGAAGGATTTTCATCCGGCCGTGTCAAAACCTTTGCCATCATTGCCCTGCCTTTAAGGCGGGGCATCAGGAAGGGGAATACAAGGTGCCGGAAGAACAACTGGTGGTTTTTCAGTTGAACGATCAACAGTACGCCCTGCCCATCCAGGAGATTCAGGAGATTATCCGCATGACCGGCATTACCCGGGTGCCGAACACCAAACCGTATGTGGAAGGGATTATCAACCTGCGGGGGAGCATTGTGCCGGTGCTCAATTTGAATCGGCGCATGGATTTGCCTGTCGCCGGCTATAACGAAGCCACCCGGATCATCGTGGTGGAAAGGGAAGGACAAAAAGTAGGCTTGATTGTGGACAATGTGCTGGAAGTGGGCCGTTATCACGAGGATGAAATGGAATCACCGGCGGTGGCCGGCGAGGGAGCGGACTTTCTGCGGGGTGTGGTGAAGAAAAACGACCGCCTGTGGCTGTTGCTCAACACGGACCGGGTGCTTTAAATCCGGCGTCCCGGCCATTTGCCTCCCCGGGTGGAATAAGTTATAATAAGCGGCGGAGGAGTATTGCCATGAGCGTGCCGCAAACATACGCGGTAATCAGCTTCGGCTGTCAGATGAACGACCATGATTCCGAGGTCATGGCCGGTATGCTGGAAGCCATGGGTTACCGGGAAGCGTCCGCGCCTGAAGAGGCCGGCGTAATTCTGGTCAATACCTGCTGTGTGCGGGAAACAGCGGAAAACAAGGTTTTCGGCCTTTTGGGACGGCTTTGCCGGTTGAAGGCCGCCCGCCCCGGCATGCTGATTGGCATCGCCGGTTGTATGATCCAGCAGAAAGGCATGGCCGGACAGATCAGACAACGGTTTCCAGCCGTGGATTTGATATTCGGCACCCACAACCTGCACCGCCTGCCGGAATTGCTGGCGCAGGCCGGGGAAGCCGGGCGGACGGTGGCGGAAATCTGGCCGCAGGCGGGCGCGGTCAGGGAGGATCTGCCGGTGCGCCGCACGCCCGGGGTGCGCGCCTGGGTGAATATCAGCTACGGCTGTAATAATTTTTGTACTTATTGTATTGTGCCTTATGTGCGGGGGCGTGAACGCAGCCGGCGTGCGGAGGATATCCTGAATGAAATCCGGCGACTGGTGGAGCAGGGATACCGGGAAGTGACCCTGCTCGGGCAAAATGTAAATTCCTACGGCAAGGATCTGCCCGGGGAGGCAAGCTTCGCTGGTCTGCTGGCGGCGGTAAACGAAGTGCCCGGGCTGGCCCGCATCCGTTTTATGACTTCCCATCCGCGGGATTTCAGCGACCGGTTGGTTGAAACAATAGCCGGCTGTTCATTGGTTTGCGAGCATATCCACCTGCCGGTGCAGGCGGGCAGCGACCGGGTGTTGAAAATGATGCACCGGGGTTACGACCGCGCCTATTACCTGGCATTGGTGGACCGGATCCGCCGGGCGCTGCCCGGTGCCGCCCTGAGCACGGATATTATGGCCGGCTTTCCCGGCGAAACGGAGGAAGATTTTGCCCAAACCATGGATTTGGTGGAACGGGTGCGTTTTGCCGCAGCCTTTACCTTTATTTACAACCGGCGTCCGGGTACGCCGGCCGCGGACATGCCCGGGCAGGTTCCGGAGGATGTGAAGCGGGACCGGATTCAGCGATTGATTGCCCGCCAGAATGAGATTTCCCTGGCTCTGAACCGGGAGCGGATTGGAGCGGTGGAGGAAATTCTGGTGGAGGGAACAAGTAAAACCAATCCACGGCTGCTCAGCGGACGCACCAGAACCAACCGGCTGACCTTTTTCCCGGGTCCTCCGGTACCGGCGGGCCGGTTGGTGCCGGTCAAGATTACCGGGGCCACCCTGACCCACCTGGAAGGCGTTCCGGCCGGTGGCGGTGAATAAAAGCTTGTCGGAGGTTATACCGGCCTTGTTCCGGTGTTTTCGGGCCGGAACGGCGTTAGTAAAACTTATTCGACATGATTAACTTGGTGATGACGGGAGGTGAATAGCACGTGTCTGTAATTGAACAGGCCAGGCTGCTGGGGGATGAAATTGCCCGCTCCCCGGAACTGGCCGCCATGCGCGACGCTCAGGAGGCCATGCTCGGGGATTCCCGGGCGCAGGAAATCATCCAGGAGTTTCAGGATAAGCAAAAAGCCTTTCAAATGATTCAATCCCAGGGGCATCAGCTGACCGAGAGTCAAAAAAAGGATGCCGAGGAAATGGAACGGCGGATGATGGAACACCCCCTGATTGTCGATTTCTTTCGTGCTCAGCAGGACTTCGAAGGCATGCTGGAGCAAATCAACAATATTATCAGCGAAGCAATCTCCGGCCGGCAGGAAGGCTGCTCGGACGAATGCTGCAGCAGTTGCAGCGGCTGTCATGTTTAAATGTCATATTGAACGGTTTGAAGATTACCCCGGCTTGTCACCGGGGTTTTTCTTTTGCCGGACGGCGCTTTATGATATAATGAAGCCGGGAGGGATTGGTGTGGCTTTCACCCCCATGATGAAACAATATTTGCAGATTAAACAGAATTATCAGGACGCCATCCTTTTCTTTCGTTTAGGCGACTTTTATGAAATGTTTTTCGACGATGCCCTGACGGCGTCCAGGGAACTGGAGATTACCCTCACCGGTCGCGAGGCCGGCGAGGCCGGCCGGGTGCCCATGTGCGGCGTACCTTATCATGCCGCCGGTACATATATTTCCCGTTTAACCGCCAAGGGCTTCAAGGTGGCGGTATGTGACCAGATTGAAGAAGCGGGTTCCGGCCGGGGCATAGTCCGGCGGGAGGTGACCCGGGTGGTTACTCCGGGTACCGTACTGGAGGGTCTGGAGGACAAGCGGCATAATTTCCTGCTGGCCGTGGCCGGGGCGGACAAGGAATTCGGCCTGGCAGCGGCCGATGTAACCACCGGCTTGCTTTTGGCCACCCAGTTGACGGGTGAAAAGGCTGCCGCCATGCTACTGGATGAGGTGGCCCGCCTGGAACCGGCCGAGGTGTTGCTGGCCGGTGGAAATAATGGTGACAAGCTGGCGGCGGCGGTGCAAAGCCGTTTAAGAACGGCGATTACCACTTGTGACGCGGCCGTTTTTTTGCCCGACGGCGCCGGGCGGATGCTGGATAAACATTTCGGTCCGGCCTGGGCGCAGCGTTTCGGACTGCACAACCGTCCCCTGGCTGTCCGGGCGGCCGGCGGACTGCTGGCCTACCTGAACCGGACACAAAAAAATGATTTGCGGCAGTTCGGCCGGATTCAGGTATACAGCGCCGGCCAATATATGATGCTGGATACCGCCGCCCGGCGCAACCTGGAGCTGACCGCATCATTGCGGGACGGTTCACGCTGGGGCACTTTGCTCTGGGTGTTGGACCATACGCTAACCGCTATGGGCGGGCGCCTGTTAAAGACCTGGATTGAACGCCCCCTGCTGGTGGCGGCGGAGATCAACGAGCGCCTGGACGCGGTGGCGGAACTGGCCGGCGATGTTTTTTTGCGTGACGCCCTGCGCCGGGCTTTAAACGGTGTGCATGATATGGAGCGTCTGGCGGCCAGGGTGGTTTACGGTACGGCCAACGCCCGGGATCTACTGGCCTTGAAAGGATCCCTGGCCGCCCTGCCGGCCATCAAAAGCCTGCTGGCCGGCGGACGTGCCGCCCTGTTCAAAAGAATGTGCGACGAAATGGACGAAATGACGGACCTGTACCGCCTGTTGCAAACCGCCTTGAACGAGGACCCGCCTGTTTCCGTGCGTGAGGGCGGACTGATCCGGGACGGTTATCACTCTGAAGTGGACAGTTTGCGGATGGCCAGCCGCGACGGCAAAAAGTGGCTGGCCGGGTTGGAGGCGGCGGAAAAGGAGCGTACCGGCATCCGTTCCTTGAAAGTGGGATTTAACAAGGTCTTCGGCTACTACCTGGAGGTCACCCGCGCCAACCTGGAACTGGTGCCCGCTGATTACATCCGCAAGCAAACCCTGGCCAACGTGGAAAGGTTTATCACCCCCGAACTGAAAAAGCTTGAAGAAACAATTTTAGGCGCCGAGGACCGGCTGGTGCAGTTGGAGTACCGCCTGTTTACGGAAATCAGGGAACAGGTCGCCGGCCAGGTGCGGCGCATCCAGCGTACAGCCGGTGCGGTGGCTTGCGTCGATGCCCTTTATTCCCTGGCCGAGGCGGCGGTGAAGGGAAATTACGTCCGCCCGCAGGTGGACGATTGCGATCGCCTGGTTGTCCGGGAGGGGCGCCATCCGGTAATTGAACAGGTGTTGGCCCGGGGGGAGTTCGTACCCAACGATGTGCGCCTGGATGACCGGGAGCGCCTGATTATTTTGACCGGACCAAACATGGCCGGCAAGAGCACATATATGCGTCAGGTGGCCTTGCTGGTGCTGATGGCACAAGCCGGCAGCTTCATCCCGGCGGCACAGGCGCAAATCGGGGTGGTGGATCGCATTTTCACCCGGGTGGGGGCCAGCGACGACCTGGCGGCGGGGCAGAGCACCTTTATGGTGGAAATGAGCGAGTGCCAGACAATTGTCAGTTCAGCCACCAGGCGCAGTCTGGTGATTATGGACGAAGTGGGAAGGGGCACCAGCACCTATGACGGGATCAGCATTGCCCGGGCACTGGTGGAATACCTGGTCTGCCGGGTCGGGGCCAAGACGCTGTTTTCCACGCATTATCATGAACTGACTGATCTGGATTGTTTGCCGGGGGTCAGAAATTATACTGTGAAGGTACAGGAGCAGGGTGAGGAAGTGGTTTTTTTACGCCGGGTGCTGCCCGGCCGGGCAGACCGCAGCTACGGCATCCAGGTGGCCCGGTTGGCCGGCCTGCCGGCGGGAATAGTGGAACGGGCGCGGGAAATTTTGTTGGCGCTGGAATGCCGGCGCGAGAGTGCGGAAAATACGGCCGTGGTCCTGGAAACACCGGACGCCGCCCGGGATGGCGGCGTCCGGGATGTGCCGGTGACGGCCGGGGCGGTGCTGACAGAACTGGCCTCATTGAACGCGCTGGATATTACACCACTGGAGGCGCTAAATTTCATTGTGCGCTGGCATGAAATGTTGACCCGGGGGGATGAAAACGCCGTCCGGGAATGCCGGGCGGATTTTTGAGCCGGCGGCTCATAGGCAGGAGGTGCGCGTGTGTACATTGGTGTGGATGTGGGCGGGACCTGTACCGATGCGGTGTTGCTGGAGCAGGGGCTGGTCCGGGCTTCGGCCAAGGTGCCTACCCGGGATGATTTGCTGGCCACTCTCCTGGAGGCACTGGACATGATCCTGCGGGGAGTGTCGGCAGAAACCGTGGAGCGGGTGGTGTTCAGCACCACCATGATTACCAACTTGATTGCCGGAAAGAAATATGATCCGGTGGGCATGATTTTGATGCCCGGCCCCGGCTTGAGCCATCAGCGTTACCGTTACCCGACCGATGTATATATTATCAACGGGGCGATTGATTACCGGGGCCGGGAAGTAATTCCACTCAACCTGCGTCAGGTTGACGATGCCGCCCATGCGCTGGCCGGCAAAGGTTACCACAAGATAGCGGTGGTAGGCAAATTTTCTTCCCGCAACAACCGTCACGAAAAAGAAGTGGAGGCCAGGATGCGCTGGAACTACCCGAACATGCACCAGGAACTGGGACACCGGGTGGCCGGTCAGCTCAACTTCCCCCGCCGGGTGGTCACCACCTATCTCACCTGTGCCACCCGGGAAAAATATGAATTCTTTGTCCGTTCGGTGCAGCAAGCCTTGCAGCAGCGGGGAATCGGGGGTAATGTGTTCATCCTGAAAGCCGATGGCGGCACCCTGCCCCTGGAAAGTTCGCTGGAAGTGCCGGTGGAAACCATTTTCAGCGGCCCGGCGGCCAGCACATTGGGTGTGCAGGCGTTGACCCCGCCCGGCGAAACCTCGGTAGTGGTGGATATCGGCGGCACCACCACCGATCTGGCCCTGATCCTGTCCGGGCAGCCGCTGCTGGCCTCCCGGGGAGCCACGGTGGACGACATGCCCACCCATGTGCGCGCCCTGGCGGTAAAATCCGTGCCTGTGGGCGGTGACAGCGTGGTTGAACGGGTGGGCAAGGAAATCATTGTCTATTCCGAACGGCTTGGCCTGCCCTATTGCCTGGGCGGTCCGCTGCCCACACCCACCGACGCCCTGCGGGTGCTCGGTTTGACCAGGCTGGGGGATGTGGAAAAAGCACGCGAAGCCATGGACACCATCGGGGCGCCGCTGGGACTGCCGGCCGGCGAGGTGGCCGGCCGGGTCACCAGCCTGGTAGTGGAAACCATCGCCCGGGAAATAGAGGGTATGTTTTTCCGCTGGGAACAGGAGCCGGCCTACCGGGTATGGGAGGTATTGCAGAAGAAGAAAGTGCGGCCGCAGACGGTGGTCGGCGTGGGTGGCGGGGCGGCCGGTTTTGTTTCCCAGATTGCCGCTCGGCTGGGCTGTGATCCGGTGATCCCGCCCTATGCGCCGGTGGCCAACGCGATCGGAGCGGCGGTGGCCCGGCCCACCCTGCAGGTCACTTTGCATGCCGATACCGAACAGGGAGTTTACAGTATTCAGGAGGAAGGTTATCAAGCACGGCTGGAGGAGCACCCCTTCGGGGAAGACAAGGCGCTCGAGCTGGCCAAGAACTGGCTGGCCAAACGTGCCGCCCGTTACGGTCTGGACGGTGATCTGGGCCGGGTGGAGGTGACCCGGCGGGACGTTTTCAATATGGTGCGGGATTGGGTGACCGTGGGGCGTTTAATCGATATTACCGTGCAGACCGAAAGGGGTATTTTGCATTATGTCAACAGGGGAGGAACCGGCTTTGAGGAATAAACGCACCGGACTGATCTTTTTCCCTGCCTTCGACTGGGCCATCTCCCCCACCCACCCGGAACGGGAAGAGCGTTTGCTGTATACCAGGGATCAAATTTTTGAAGAAGGAGTGCTTGATCTTCCCTCGATTATCGAGTACGCTCCCCGGTTGGTCACCACCCATGACATCGCCCGGGTGCACTTTTGTGTACCGCGGGTGCAGAGCCAGGTCACCGAGGCGCATTTGATTGCCGCCGGTTCAGCTACTCTTTTGGGGGACAGTATTTTCAACGGTGAAATCAAAAACGGCTTCGCCCTGGTCCGGCCGCCGGGGCACCATGCCATGCGGGTGGTGCACGGCAACCGCGGGTTTTGCAACATCAACAATGAGGCCATTCTGGTCGAGTACCTGCGCCGCCGTCACGGCATCCGCCGGGTGGCGATTGTGGATTCGGACGTGCATCACGGAGACGGCACGCAGGACATCTTTTATCACGATCCGGACGTGCTGTTTATTTCCTTTCACCAGGACGGGCGCACTATTTACCCGGGCACCGGCTTCACCACCGAATTGGGCGGCCCGGGGGCTTATGCCCGTACGCTGAACATCCCGCTGCCGCCGGGGTTGGGGGACGAGACCTTCCACTACGTGGTTGATAATCTGGTCTTACCCGTGGTCAAGGATTTTCAGCCGGAATTCATCATCAACTCGGCTGGGCAGGACAACCATTTCACAGACCCCCTGGGCAGTATGCGTTTTACCGCCCGGGGCTACGCCGAGTTCACCCGCAAGCTGAATCCCCATCTGGCCGTACTGGAAGGCGGCTACGCCATTGAAACGGCGCTGCCCTATGTTAATCTGGCCATCTTGCTCGCCCTGGCCGGACAGGACTACTCCTATGTACGCGAGCCGGAAAACTGGCCGTCCCAATTTCAGGACAGCCCCGAACGGGTGGCCAGAGTGCAACGGATGGTGGAACAGTTGTTATCTGTCTGGGAAACCAGGGATCAGGTGGATTTGGAAAAAATCTTCGGTGCCGGTACCTTCTATCAACGGCGCAAGCAAATTTATTACGACACTGATTATATCGAAGAAGAACAGCAGGAAAAAGTGCGTCTCTGCCCGTCCTGCCCGGGATATATCACCATTGATTCCCGGGCCGACCGTGGTTACGGCCGGCCGTTGCGTGTATTTTGCGTTTCCGTGCCGTTCAGCGCCTGTGCCGCCTGCCAGGGCGAGGCTTATGAGGCCTATGAGCAGGCTAAAGAAAAAATGTCCCATTTTGCTTACGTTTATATGCAGGATAAATCCACCGACACCTGTCTGGCCTTTGAACGGGAGAAAGGACAGGAATGGGTGTCAGAAGGGCCAAAGGCAGGGGAGTAGGCTTGTCCCGGATTGTTTTGCTGGACGAATTGACGGCCAATCAGATTGCGGCCGGGGAGGTAGTGGAGAGACCGGCTTCCGTGGTCAAGGAGTTGATGGAAAACGCCCTGGACGCCGGGGCGGGCGTGATCACGGTGGAGATTGCCGGCGGCGGCCTGGAGAAGATAACCGTTACCGACAACGGCTGCGGTATGGAGGAAGAGGATGCCCGTCTGGCCTTTCAGCGTTACGCCACCAGCAAAATCCACTCGGCCGCCGACCTGGAACGGGTGCGGACCTTTGGTTTCCGGGGGGAAGCCCTGGCCAGCATCGCCGCGGTCAGCCACGTGCTTTTAAAAACCCGTCCGGCCGGCCGGGTGGAGGGTATCCGCCTGGAATTGCAGGGGGGGCGGGAAACAGCCTGCGGTCC
The DNA here is from genome assembly GCF_001655685.1 of Desulfotomaculum copahuensis. Taxonomy (GTDB): domain Bacteria; phylum Bacillota; class Desulfotomaculia; order Desulfotomaculales; family Desulfovirgulaceae; genus Desulfotomaculum_G; species Desulfotomaculum_G copahuensis. The sequence continues at coordinate 77,534 of NZ_LYVF01000164.1, read as the reverse complement.
GGCGGCCCTGGCCCCGGGCACCGGCATTACGGTCAGCAGGTTGTTTTACAACACCCCGGCCCGGCGCAAATATATGAAATCACCGGGTACCGAGGGGGGGCTGGCCGGTGATGCCGCCGGCTATCTGGCGATGGCCAGACCGGATGTAAGCATCGTTTTTACCCACAACGGAAGGGAAGTCTTTCGCACGCCGGGTAACGGCCGGATAAAGGATGCCCTGGCGGTTGTGCTGGGGATTTCACTCGTCCGGGAGATGGTGCCGTTCGAGCGGCGGACGGAACTGGCGCAGGTTGAGGGTTTTGCCGGACTGCCCTCCCTGCATCGCAGTTCCCGCCGCCAGATTACTGTTTTTATCAACGGCCGTTACGTACACAGCCCGCTGGCTGCCGCGGCGGTTCAGGAGGCCTACCACACCCTGTTGCCCGCCGGCCGTTTTCCGGTGGCCGTGCTGTATATATCCCTGGACCCGTCACTGGTGGACGTCAATGTGCATCCGGCTAAATTGGAGATCAGGCTTTTCCGGGAACGGGAATTGGCCGCCCTGATCACCCGGGCGGTGCGGGAGTCATTGCAGACCGGTCTGGTCATCCCCGGCACGCTGGCAGGAGCTGGGGAAAAGTCATGCCCGGCGGACAGCAACCGGCAAAAGTCGCCGGATGCGCCGGCGGCGCTGGAAATGCCGCCGGCAGCCGGCAACCGGGCGCCGGTGGAAATGAAAAGGACTGCGGAGGCGCCGGCGGATGGACGGGATTTGGCAGTAATCATCCCGGCCGCCCGCCTGGAGGCGAAACAGCTGCGTCTTTCCCTGGCCGAACCGGCGGCCTTTTTTTCGGCCGGAGATGCCCCGCCGGCCGGGTTCGCGGGGGCCGGCGGGGAGACTGCCGCAAATACGGCCCCCGGGCGCGATTTTCCTGTTTTGCAGGTGCTGGGCCAGCTGCCGCCCACCTATATCCTGGCCGCCGGAGAAAACGGCCTTTATGTGATCGATCAGCATGCCGCCCATGAACGGGTGTTTTATGAGCAGATGATGAACACTATGGAAACACGGGGGACAGCCGCTCAGATGCTGGTGGAACCGGTGCTGCTGCAGTTGAGCCTGCGCGAGGAGGAACTGTTGGCCGGGCATAAGGAGCTGTTTGATGCGCTCGGGTTTGTACTGGAGCACTTGAGCGGCGGCGCAGTTTTGGTGCGCGGGCTACCGGTGGAATTTCCCGATCCGGAGTCCTATTTCCGGGATGTGCTGGCCGCTCTGGCCGTCCCTGGACGATCGCCATCCCGCCGTGACCTGCTGCATCACCTGGCCGCGGAAGCGGCCTGCCGGGCGGCGGTGAAATCCGGCGCCCGGTTATCTGTTGAGGCCATGCTCTCCCTGCTGGAGCAACTGGCCCGGACGGAAACCCCCTTTACCTGCCCGCACGGACGGCCGACGGTGGTACTGATTTCCGGGCACGAGCTGGCCCACCGCTTCAAGCGCATCTGACGCTACGTAATAACGGATATTCTTCAATTACGGAGGAAATTTGTGACTGTTCAATGCATTGTCACCACGGCGCTGCGGTCCGGTCCGGAGCAGGCCGAACTGGCCGGTTATTTCGGCCGTTTGTTGAACCTGCCGGTGGTGCCCCGGGAAAACCGCTCCCTGGAGGAGCTCACCGGCCGGTACGGTGCGTCCGGCGCCCTGGTTGTATCATACCGGCGGGTGGCATATATCAGCGCCGGGGAAGAGGTATTTTTTCATCCCAGCCTGGCCGTTTTGCGTATAAAGGGTTTGCTGGCCGGGAAAACTGACCAAATGATTAAGGCCATGGAACTGCTGCCAGGAGACGCCATTTTGGATTGCACTTTGGGTTTGGGCACAGACGCGGTTGTGGCTTCTTTTGTCAGCGGTGCGGACGGCCGGGTGACCGGTCTGGAAGCTTCGCCGCTGCTGGCGGCGCTGGTGGCGTACGGCCTTGCCCATTACGGCGTGGAGCACGTGCCGGGCCTGCTGCCGGCCATGCGCCGGGTGGAGGTGCTCACCTGTGATCACCGGTCCTGTCTGACCGGATTGCCGGCAAACAGTTTTGACCTGGTTTATTTTGATCCCATGTTCCGCCGGCCGCGCCGCCGTTCCGCCGCCATTGAACCGCTGCGCCTGCTGGCCGATCCCGCCCCCTTGAGTTTGCGGGCGGTCGAACTGGCCCGGCGGGTGGCCCGGCGGCGGGTGGTCATCAAAGAACGCCGGGGCAGCGCCGAGTTTGCCCGTCTGGGGGTGGACCGGATTGAAGGGGGCCGCTACTCGCCGGTGGCTTACGGGGTGATTGAAACAGGGGGGGGATGCCGGTGACGGAAATATCCATCCCCCTGCTGGTCATCGCCGGTCCCACGGCTACGGGCAAAACCGCCCTGGCGGTGGCTTTGGCCGGGCAGTTGAACGGGGAAGTGGTTTCCGCCGATTCCATGCTGGTCTACCGGGGCATGGACATCGGCACGGCCAAGCCTTCCATGGCCGAACGGCGCGGCATCCCGCATCATCTGATCGATGTGGTTGATCCGGATCAGGATTATAATGTGGCCCTTTACCAGCGGCAGGCCCGGGACTGTATTGAAGACATTCACCGGCGGGGCAAGCTGCCATTACTGGCGGGCGGCACTGGATTATACATCCGTGCCGTTATTGATCATTTCACCTTCACTCCGGCCGGCGTTGATCCCGCGTTCAGGCGGCAAATGCAGGAGTTGGCCGTCCGGGAGGGGCCGTCCGCGGTGCACCGCCTGCTGGCGGCGGTGGATGCCGGAGCGGCGGTCCGGATCCATCCGAACAATTTGAAACGGGTGATCCGGGCACTGGAAGTACATCATCTGACCGGCCGGAGCATGTCTGCTTTTCGTGACCGGAACGAAGGAAAAAATGATTACCGTCCGGTGATGTTCGGTCTGGCGATGGAACGGGCGGCCCTTTACCGGCGCGTTGAGGCCCGGGTGGAAGAAATGCTCGGTGCCGGCCTGATCGAGGAAGTGAAGGGCCTGTTAAACCGCGGCTACGGTCCGCAGCTTCCGGCCATGCAGGGGCTGGGTTACAAAGAAATAGCCGCCTTTCTGCGCGGGGAGTGTTCCCGGGAAGAGGCGGTGGAGCTGTTGAAAAAAAACACCAGGCGTTTTGCCAAAAGGCAATACACCTGGTTCCGGGCGGATAAGCGGATCACCTGGCTGGATGTGGAAGCATACTCCGGCCCGGCGGCAATGGCCCAAGAAATTAATCAACGGCTGGCAGGAGTATGGCCGGGTGCGTCGAAGAAGTGAGTAGAAAAAAATTTCCATATGGGGGGACCTCTAATGACTAAACCGCAAATAAATTTACAGGATGCTTTTTTAAACCAGGTACGTAAAGAGAGCATCCCGGTGACCATCTTCCTGGTCAATGGCTTTCAGTTGAAGGGAATGGTCCGCGGGTTTGATAATTTCACCGTTATTCTGGAAAGCGACGGCAAGCAGATGATGGTTTACAAGCACGCCATCTCCACCATCAGCCCGGTGCGCCCGGTAAATACCTCTTTTGCCGAGCCGAAAACCAGTTAGACTGATGGCGGCTGCGGCCTCCCGGCGGGAGGCCTTTTTTTTTTGCGCAATGATGTCCGCTTTGCCGCGTATAAATAAAAGTGAACATGCCGGTGAGGTGAGTGATGCTTGATGAAAGTAAGGATTTGGCAGAATCAGGGCAGTGAACCGGACAGTACGGACGGGAGCGGCAGGAGGAGACTGACCGTTGTTCCCGCCAATCACGAACCTGAGAAAAGCCAACCGGGGCCGGACAGTCAGCGGGTGCAGGAAATCATGCAGGAACTGCGTACTCTGGTCGGACTGCAGGGCGTAAAAAAGCTGATCGCAGAAATTTACGCCTACGTTGAGATTCAGCGGCGCCGGCAAAAAGAAAAACTGGTCACCGAACCGCAGGTGCTGCACATGATCTTCAAGGGCAACCCCGGCACCGGCAAAACCACGGTCGCCCGGATTATCGGCCGTCTGTTCAAAGAGGTGGGTGTTTTGCCCAAAGGGCATCTGGTGGAAGTGGAACGGGCCGATCTGGTGGGCGAATATATCGGACATACGGCTCAAAAGACCCGCGAACAGATCAAAAAGGCGCTGGGCGGCATATTGTTCATTGATGAAGCCTATTCCCTGGCCCGGGGCGGGGACAAGGACTTCGGCAAGGAGGCCATTGACGCTCTGGTCAAAGGGATGGAGGATCACCGGGAAAACCTGGTTTTGATTCTGGCCGGTTACCGGCAGGAGATGGAATGGTTTATTGAATCCAACCCCGGCCTGCGCTCCCGTTTTCCGCTCCAGATTTCATTTCCCGATTACAGCACCCAGGATTTGCTGGCCATTGCCGATTTGATGCTGAGCAAAAGGCAGTACGCACTGTCGCCGGGCGCCCGGGAAGAGCTGCGTCAGATGCTGGAAGCCGAGCGTCTCCGGCACGAGCACAGCGGCAACGCCCGGCTGGTGCGCAACCTGATTGAACGGGCCATGCGCCAGCAGGCCGTGCGGCTGGTGGGCCGGGCCCATTTGAGCCGCCAGGAGTTGATGAGCATTACCAGGGAGGATCTGGACCGGGCGCGGGAAAGGGGGCAGTAGCTGCCGGATCATTGACAAAGGAGGGCCTGTAGGCCCCCCTTTTTTTGGTATTAACAGGGGGCATATTGCAGCCATTTTCGTCCGCTGATATAGTTATATAAAATAATAGCATTGAGAGTAATGGCAGTACGTAAGGCTGATATTTGGGGAGAAGGTGAAAAAGCGGTGAGTCACCAGGAGTTTGTGATACAGATTGATTTTCGGGACCGCCCCGGACTGGGGTATGATATTTTCGAGTTATTCGAAAAGAATAATATTGATAAAATCAGTATGGAAGCGGTTCCGGAAAAAGGTATGATGATCAAATTCCGCTCCTTACCCGGCTGTGTCAATAAATTATTTGATGAACTGAAAAAAGTCGATGGAGTGCTGGGGATACGTTTCAGGGAACATATGCCTTATGAAGAACGGGAACATGAGCTGCGCACCATTCTAAATTCCGTGAGTGAGGGAATCGTGGCCATTAACCGTGAAGGGAAAATAACCCATATCAACGAAGTTGCCTGCCGCATCTTGCACTCAAGTGTTGACAGGGCCACCGGGCAGGACGTGGAAGAGCTTTTCCGTGCGGAGCCGCCGCTTTTGACAACGCTAAAAAGCGGGAAATCCCACAGTTTAAAGGAATGCAAAATCAATACAGGTAATAAGATCATTCGTTTTTTAACAAGCGACCGGCCGGTCCTTAATGACAGGGGTCAAATCATCGGGGCGGTTTCCACCATCAAAGATTATCGTCAGGTGGAGGAGATTCTCTCCCGGGTTGAGCGCAGCAGGGCAATAACTTTTGACAGTATCATCCACCACAGTCCGGCCATGAAGAAACTGGTGGAGACGGCTAAAATCGTAGCCAGGGGTAGTTCCACCATTCTTTTGCGCGGGGAAAGCGGTACCGGTAAGGAACTCTTTGCCCGGGCCATCCACCACGAAAGTTCCCGTGCTTCCGGACCGTTTATCGCCGTAAATTGTGCGGCGCTGCCGGACACTCTGCTTGAGAGCGAGCTTTTTGGCTATGAGGAAGGCGCTTTTACCGGGGCAAACCGGGGCGGGAAGAAAGGCCTGTTTGAAAACGCCAGGCGCGGCACCCTTTTTCTTGATGAAATCGGTGAAATTTCACCCCAAATGCAGGTTCGCCTGCTGCGTGTCCTGCAGGAGGGGACCATCCGGCGGGTCGGCGGTGCGAAGGAGATTCCGGTTGATGTCCGCATTCTTGCCGCCACCCACCGCGATTTAGAAGAAATGATTGAAAGGGGAGAATTTCGTGAGGATTTATATTACCGCCTCAATGTTATTCCGCTTAAAATACCGCCCTTGCGTGAACGAAAGGAAGATATCCCCATTATTGCCCAACACCTTCTGCGTAATATCGCGGTCAAACACGGCAAAAAGGGGATCCATTTGACCAGGGAGAGCCTTGAGCTGCTGATGTCCCTGCCCTGGCCGGGCAATGTCCGCCAGCTGGAAAATATGCTGGAGAGGATTGTAAACGTTACCGATGTTACAGAAGTTAATCCGGATCTTCTTTACGAGTGGGAGGACTTGTGCCGTTCAAAATTTAACGGGTCCCTGGATAATAAATATTTTTCCCTGCACATCCCGGTTAACGGGGAATGGCCGCCGCTAAAAGATATTGTCGCGCAAGTAGAAAAACAGGTTCTGGAAAAAGTTTTGAAAACCTGCAAGTCCTCGCGTCAGGCCGGAAGGGTGCTGGGTGTTTCCAATACCACCATCCTGAACAAAATGAAAAAGTATGGCCTTGAGCAGTGATAAAAATTTTTATCACTGTAAAAAAATCTTGTCAACTTTTTTTATCGTGCCGGGCAGATCCACCTTTCTGTATTATTTTTAAATTGGCATAAGACTTGCACTATTTCTTTCCGGGTAGGCAGCCTCAAATCATTGCGAAAGAAAGGATGGTAATATGGGTATGAGCGAACCCGGCTCTATGCAGAGGGGGCTTAAGAACCGGCATATCCAGATGATTGCCCTGGGCGGGGCCATTGGCACCGGACTGTTTTACGGGTCGGCTGAAACAATCAAACTGGCCGGTCCGGCAATCACACTTTCCTACGTTGCAGGCGGAGTGGTCATATTTTTAATCATGCGGATGCTGGGAGAAATGTCAGTGGACGAGCCCGTATCCGGATCATTTAGTTACTACGCCTATAAATACTGGGGAGAGTTTCCCGGCTTCCTGTCCGGCTGGAATTACTGGTTTAACTATATAATAGTCAGTATGGCCGAACTGACGGCGGTGGGGATTTATGTTAATTACTGGTTTCCAGCTGTACCGCACTGGGTATCTGCGCTGGTTTTTCTGGTTCTTATCACCATGGCCAACCTTGCTAACGTGAAAATGTACGGTGAATTTGAATTCTGGTTTGCCATCATCAAAGTTGCGGCTATTCTCGGCATGATTGTTCTCGGAATTCTTTTAATTTTTACCGGGATCAACGGCCGGGCTACTGGTTTCCATAACCTTTGGATACACGGCGGCTTCTTCCCGAATGGAACATGGGGATTCTTTCAATCTCTGGTTGTCGTCATGTTTAGCTTTGGCGGGATCGAACTGATCGGGATCACGGCCGGCGAGGCCGAGAATCCGCAGAAAACCATTCCCCGGGCGATTAACCAGGTTATGTGGCGTATTCTCATTTTCTATGTTGGCGCGCTAAGTATCATGATGATAATTTATCCCTGGAATAAGGTCGGTTTGGACGGAAGCCCGTTTGTCCAGATCTTTTCTAAAATCGGTATTCCAGCGGCGGCGGCAATTTTAAATGTTGTTGTCCTGACCGCGGCACTTTCGGTATATAACAGTGGTATTTACAGCAACGGACGCATGTTGTACAGTCTGGCCGTGCAAGGTAATGCGCCGCGGTTTATCGCAAGGCTCAACCGGAAAGGGGTGCCGCTGATTGGGATACTGATCTCCTCTGCTTTGACTCTGGTCGCTGTTCTGCTCAATTATTTGATTCCGGGGAAAGTTTTTATGTATTTGCTTTCGGTGGCGGTGATTGCGGCCGTCATCAACTGGGCGAGCATTATCATTACCAACCTCAAGTTCCGGCAGGCCAAAGGGAAAGAGGCGGAAAAACTTGTCTTTAAAACCCCGGGGCATCCCTGGACGAATTACCTGGCCCTTGTCTTTCTTGTCATGATTATTGCCCTAATGTTTACCATAGACAGTATGAAACAGGCGGTTTATGTTTTGCCGTTCTGGATTCTTGTTCTCTGGCTTGGATTTAAGGCCAAAAAGGCGGCTGAAAGCAAGGCGCGGGCCGGTTCCAGGGCAGCATAAAGATAAATTGTCCGGCGCTGAATTATTTCAGCGCTTTTTTATTGCCGCGGCAGTGATAAATATCTTTGCCGGGAGCGCCCGGTTGCGGGGCCTGCCGGACTGGCATGGTTTTTGCACAAATGCATTTTGAGAAACGAAATGTTAAAGTTTTTCTGATATAAAGGAGGAGAGCAATGTGGCCAGAAAAGCCGAACCCTATCGCATCAAGATGGTGGAGCCGATTCGTATGATTTCCCGTGCGGAACGAATGCAAAAAATCAAGGAGGCCGGATATAATCCGTTTCTTCTCAAATCGGAGGATGTCTATATCGATCTGCTTACGGATTCCGGCACGGGCGCCATGAGTGACCGTCAGTGGTCAGCATTGATGCTTGGTGACGAGGCTTATGCCGGCAGCAGATCATTCTTCAAAGTCAAAGATGCCGTAAAAGACATTTTTAATTTTAATTTCGTCATTCCGACCCACCAGGGCCGCGGGGCGGAGCAAGTTCTTTTTCCCCACTTGATGCGCCGTCAGAAACAATATGTGATTGGCAACATGCACTTTGACACGACTATAGCGCATATCGAACTGAACGGTATGATTCCTGCAGACCTGGTTATTGATGATGCTTTTGACACGGGGAAGGAACATCCGTTTAAGGGAAATGTGGATCTGGACAAAATGGAGCACTTTATCAGGGAAAAAGGAGCGGAAAATATTGCCTTTATCAATATAACCATCACCTGTAACTCGGCCGGGGGGCAGCCCGTATCAATGGAAAATATGCGCGGGGTGCGTGCGATTGCGGATAAATACGGCCTGAAGATAAATATTGATTCGGCCCGTTTTGCCGAAAATGCTTACTTTATCAAAAAACGTGAGTCCGGTTATGCCGGCAAAAGCATAAAAGAAATTGTCCGTGAGATGTATGCCCTGGCGGATTTCTTTACGATGAGCGCCAAAAAGGATGCGATCGTCAACATGGGCGGCCTGATTGGCATTAAAGAGGATGAGGAGCTTTATCAGGCGGCGGCTGCTAGCTGTGTCCCGATGGAAGGGTTCATAACTTACGGCGGTCTTTCCGGCCGGGATATGGAAGCTCTGGCCGTTGGACTCCAGGAAGGTTTGGATGTGGATTACCTGGAAAGCCGGATCGGACAGGTAGAATATCTCGGTCAGGAATTGCGCCGGTGCGGTATCCCAATTCAATGGCCCGTGGGCGGCCACGCCGTTTTTGTAGACGCCGGTAAATTTCTACCCCACATACCGGCCGGGCAATTCCCCGCTCAGGCGCTCTGCATCGAGCTCTACATCGAATCAGGTGTGCGGGCGGTTGAAGTGGGTTCCCTGCTTCTCGGGCGTGACCCCCGCACAGGTGAACAAAAAAAGGCCGGCGTTGAGTTTATGCGTCTGACCATCCCGCGCCGGGTTTACACCGACCGTCATATGGATTACGTTGTCGATGCGCTGGCGGAAATTTGGCGGCGGCGCGACCAGGTGCGGGGTTTGGAATTCACATATGAACCGAAAGTTCTGCGCCATTTTCTCTGCCGCCTGAAACCAGCCGGAGATCAGGCCCAAAAATAAATGCGGAAAGCATCCAAATTATGTAACATATTTGGAGCGGATATTGCCGGCGGCCTGGCCGCCGGTTTATATTTTTACCGTTTTAATGCAGGAATACTGCATTATGTAGAGAAATGATCCGTTTAACAATGACAGAAAATTGCGACTTGGGTAAGTTTACATTCCTTCCTGAATCAAGTGGTTTTGGTTCCTGCATGGGGTTTGGGGGAATTTCACGCAGGAGCTGGGAGGTGACCGGAAGGCGGAATTTGCATGCATTTTGACCGGAGGTAGTGTCAGCATGTCTAGAAATTGTAGCTTTTGAAAGGAAGGGATGTTTGGTGCGCAAATCGGTAAAACTGACCGGATTGTTCATGGCCGTATCACTGCTGCTGGTTGCGGCACTGGCCGGTTGCGGTTCCCAGGGGGCGAAACAAAACACTTCCAACGCGTCGGCAGCCGATACCATTACCATCGGCGCGCCGGATGCCGCTACGGGGGCGCTGGCCAACGAGGGAAAACTGGTCCATGACGGTTATACCCTGTGGCAGGACGTGGTGAACAAGCAGGGCGGCCTGCTGGTGGGCGGCAAGCGGTATAAAATCAACCTGGTTTTCAAGGATGACCAGAGCAAGCCGGATAACGACAAATCATTGACCGAACAGATGATTACCCAGGACGGCATCAAGCTGTTCCTCAGCCCGTACGCCTCGCCGAATATTTTTGCCGCCAGCACCGTGGCCGAAAGCCATAAAGTGCCGATGATCGCCGCCGGCGGGGGAGCCAAAAAGATTTTTGAGCGGGGTTACAAGTACATCTTTTCCAGCTACCCCTATTCCGGTGAATACCTGGGTTCGGTGCTGGATCTGCTCAAGGGCAGGGGTATAAAAACAGTGGCCTTCCTGCATGCCGATGATCTCTTTTCCCAGGAGGCGGATCAGGGCGGCGAGGCCTACGCCAAAAGCCACGGCTTCGATGTGGTATACAGTGCCCAGTACCCGTCCGGGGCCACCGATCTTTCTTCACAGCTGACTCAGATCGCCCAAAAGAAAGCCGATGCGTTGATTGGCACCGGCCACTTTGAAGAAGCGGTGCAACTGGTCAAACAAGCCAAACAGATGAACGTCAACTTCAAGGCGATGGCCTTCACGGTGGGACCGACCATGCCGGCGTTTGCCCAGAACCTGGGCAAGGATGCCGAGGGTGTGCTGGGTGCCAGCCTGTGGACGCCGGATTTGCCGTACAAGGATGACGTATTCGGCACGGCGGCACAGTACGCCGCCCTTTACAAGCAGTCTTTCGGCACCGAGCCCGACTATCATGCCGCCATGGCCTCGGCTGCGGCGGAAATGATGGGGTTGGCCATCCAGAAGGCCGGTTCGGCGGACCCGCAAAAAGTGCGGGATGCCCTGGCCGGTCTGGGTACGGTGCACCTGTTCGACGGCAGCTTTACCATTGAGCCCAATGGGAGCATCAAAGGGCTGGTCCTGCCAGTGATCCAGATTCAAAACGGCAAGGCTGTCACCGTTTGGCCGGCTCCCTTTGACAAGAACATCAAGGATATCCCCTTGCCCCCCTGGAGCAAGCGCTAATCATTCCAGAGCCGTTTGAGCGCGACTCAAACGGCTCCACTCAACCGTCTAACATCAGCGAGGGGAGGGAATTCCGGACAGCCGGACAAGCCGGCTTTTCCGGGAGAGACCATGCATCTGTGGGGGCAGATCATCGTAAACGGCATTTTACAGGGAGGGGTGCTGGGCATTTCGGCGCTGGCCTTTTCCCTGCAGTGGGGGGTAATGGATTTAATCAACCTGGCCCACGGCTCATTTCAGATTCTGGCGGCCTACCTGGCCCTGACATTGCTGAACAGCCTGGGTATTGATCCTTTTCTTTCCCTGCCGTTAATCTTTTTATTGTTTTTTGCCGCCGGTTATTTGTTGCAGTTGTGGATTATCAACCGGGTGATCAGCGCCAACCTGTTTATGACCCTGCTACTGACATTCGGGATGGATTTTGTGCTGGCCAACTTGATGATTCTTTTGTTCAGCGCCGATTACAAATCGATCAACACCGGCTATGCCAACGCATCCCTGCACCTGGCGGGAATCGAGCTGCCCGTGGTGCGTTTGCTGGCCCTGCTTTTCCTGATTGTATTGTCGGTTTTACTGTGGCTGTTCCTGGAATACAGCCGCACCGGCCGGGCAATCCGGGCCACCGCCATGGAGCGGGAGTCCGCCCGCCTGATGGGGATCAAAATACCCGCCGTCTACGCCCTCACCTTTGGGCTGGGTTCCGGCCTGGCCGCGGTGGGCGGCGTCTTTTTCGGTTTAAGCAACACATTCTCCCCGGCGGCCGGCGGCCCGCTGACAGTGGGCGCCTTTGTGGTAACCATCCTGGGCGGTGTGGGCACGTCCTGGGGGCCGCTGGCGGGCGGATTGATCCTGGGCCTCCTGGAGGCGGTGGGTTCCGTAGTCTTCGGCCCCACTTATGTCAATGTGATTACCTTCGGGCTGTTGCTGCTGGTATTGATTATACGCCCCACCGGCGTACTGGGGAGGGCGGCGCGATGAGCAAACGCGTTAATTACGCCCTGTTTGCAGTGGTGGTCCTGGCGGCGCTTTTACTGCCGCTGACATCCAATGATTATCTCATTCAGGTGGCCACCGGTATTGCCATGTATGCCGCCCTGGCTTCCAGTTGGAATTTGATCGGAGGGCTGACCGGCTATCCCTCCTTCGGCAATGTGGCCTTTTTCGGATTGGGCGCCGTACTGGCGGCGGCGCTGAGCGTCAATTTGCACTGGCCTTATATTGATGCCGCCCTGGCGGCCGTGCTGGGCAGCGGGTTGTTCGGCCTGGTGCTGGGCCTGCCGCTGCTGCGCCTGCGGGGACATTATTTTTCCATCGCCACCCTGGCCCTGGCCGAAGCCACCATGGCGGTGGTGACCAATGTCAACTTTCTGGGCGGCGGACAGGGTTTTTCCCTGCCCCTTTTGGGTTCGGGAAAAATATTTTATTACCTGATGCTTGGTATCGCCGTGCTGGCCGCCGCCGGCACCTATTTGATCATCAATTCCCATTTCGGCAACATCCTGCTGGCCATCAAGTCCGACGAACTGGCGGCCCAGTCCGTGGGGGTGAATACGGTGCTGGCCAAAAGCACGGCCTTTGCCCTTTCCGCTGTTTTGGGGGCCATGGTGGGGGTGGTTTACGCCCTCTGGCAGAGTTACATCGATCCGCCCACTGTTTTTGATCCGGGCATCACCGTTTTCATGCTGGTGATGACCTTGATGGGCGGGGCGGGAACAGTGGCCGGCCCGGTATTGGGCGCCGTGATCATCGGCGTGCTCACCCAGCTGGCCATGTCATTTTCCAAAAACGCCTCTTCCTTGCTGCTGGGACTGGGTATTATGGCGGTGGTGCTCTTTTTGCCCCGGGGCATCCTGGGCGTGCACCGGCCGGCGAAAGGGGGGGAGCGCCGGGGAGCCCGTCCCTTGCGCGGTTGAATGGATATTCTGGAAGTGCGGGAAGTCGGCAAGAGTTTCGGCGGCCTGCAGGTGCTGGAAGGCATTTCTTTTTCCCTCACTGAAGGCAGTATTACCGGTCTGATCGGACCCAACGGCGCCGGCAAAAGCACGCTGGTCAACCTGATCGGCGGGGCGGACCGGCCAAACCGGGGGGAAATCTATTTCCACTCGCTCCGGGTTGATCACCTGCCGGTCTGGCGCATCGCCCGGCTGGGGCTGGTACGCACCTTTCAGGTCACCCGTATCTTCAACGACTTGACCCTGCGTGAAAACATCCGTCTGGCCGGCTGGACCGGCGGACTACGCGGACGCAAGCTGGAGACGGAAGTTGACGGCATCATGCAGCTTTGCGAACTGGAGACAAAGGCGGGTGTACCGGGCCGGGACCTGTCCCTGCCGGAGCAAAAGCGCCTGCAGCTGGCCCGGGCGCTGGCCTTGAAACCGAAACTGCTGCTGCTGGACGAGGTGATGGCCGGCTTGAACCCGGCCGAACTGGACCGGGCGATCCAGATTTTGCGGGTCCTGCGTGACCGGGGCGTCACCATGTTGGTTATTGAACACCTGATGCGGGTAATCATGGGCATTTCGGACCGGGTGCTCGTACTGCACCAGGGCAGCCTGATTGCCGACGGCCCGCCGGAGCAGGTGGTCGGGTTGAGCCGGGTGCAGGAAGCCTACCTGGGCCGCCGTTATGTGCAGAACCGGGAAACAGCGGCGGCGAATGGCTCCGGGGGGGTGAGCGGGTGTTAAAAATCAGCCATTTAAAAGCCGGATATGGTGATACGGCAATAATCTGGGATCTCAGCCTGGAGGTCAACGCCGGTGAAATTGTGGCTCTGATCGGTGTCAACGGCGCTGGTAAAACAACCCTGTTGCGCACGATCATGGGCCTGCTCGCCCCCTGGTCGGGCAGCATCACCTATCGCGGGCGGGAGTTGACCGGCCTGGCCACCGACCGAATAGTCGGTCTGGGCATCAACATGACCCCCCAGGGAAGAAGGCTTTTCGCCGGCATGTCCGTGGAGGAAAACCTGCTTATGGGTGCTTTTCTGCGCCGGGACGGCGAAATAAAAGCGGATCTGGAAAGGATTTACGGCCTTTTCCCCCGCCTGGGCGAGCGGCGCCGGCAAACGGCGGGTACCTTGAGCGGCGGGGAACAGCAGATGTGCGCCCTGGGGCGTTCGTTGATGTCCCGGCCTGCGCTGCTTCTTCTGGATGAAATGAGCCTGGGACTGGCCCCGGTGGTGGTCGAAATGCTGCTCGACCTGGTGTTGCAGATCCGGGAACAGGGCACAACCGTCCTGCTGGTGGAGCAGGATGTGGAGGAGGCGCTGCTCCGGGCGGACCGGGGCTATGTGCTGGAGGGGGGCCGGATCAGCCTGTCCGCCCCGGCCGGTGAGTTGCTGGCGGACCGGAAGCTGCAGGAGGCTTACCTGGGATTATAATATGAAAAAGACCTTTTTCATTCCTGGGTTGTGTTCTAAAAGACATGGCCGTTAATGTGAAAAAATATGATCAGGCCGGTGCGCTGTATTCCCAAAAAGCGCACCGGCCCCTTTTGCGTGCGGGCGGGGCCGGGCCGGAAAGATAAAATTTTTCAAGCAGGAAGCCGGAAAAAGGTGTAAAATATTTTTGTTCACGCCGGGCGGGTGAAATTCAGATGTCCGTGCGGGGAAATATGTATATGAAAATGGCCGCTCATGAAGATGATGGTCGTACCGGAGGAGCGACCAGATGCCGCTGCGGTCAGAAGCTTAGTTTTACAAGAAAACTTTTTTTCGCCGGGCCCGGAGCATTGGAGCGACGGGGTACGACCACCAACCTTTTTTATCTGTGAGTTGTGTGCAAAAAAATCATGGTCGTAGATGCGAAATAGGAGAAGTGAGGGCATTGATCGATTTAGCGGCTCTGGCCGGAGAAGTGGAGCAGGAAGTGATTCCTTATTACCGTACGGTGGACGAACGGGCGCTGCAGAATCATGCCCGTATACTGGCGGCTTTTCATGAGGTGCGGGTAAGCGACTATCATTTGCGCGGCGGCACCGGGTATGGCTACGGCGATGCCGGCCGGGAGGCGCTGGAAGCGGTGTATGCCCGGGTGTTCGGTGCGGAGAGCGCACTGGTGCGCGGTCAAATCGTCAGCGGCACCCATGCCATTGCCCTGTGCCTTTTCGGCGTGCTGCGCCCGGGCGATGAATTGCTGGCCGTGCAGGGAACCCCATATGATACACTGGAAGAAATGATCGGCCTGCGGGGGGAGGCCCCGGGTTCATTGAAAGAGATGGGTGTCATCTACCGTCAGGTGGATCTGCTGCCCGGCGGGGAGATCGATCCGGCGGGGATTGCGGCGGCGCTCAATCCACGCACCCGTATGGTGATGCTGCAGCGTTCCCGGGGGTACAGCCTGCGCCCGTCCCTGGATATGAAAAGTATGCAGCGGCTGATCGGGCTGATCCGGGATAAACAGCCCGGGGCGGTAATCTTTGTCGACAACTGCTACGGAGAATTTGTGGAAGAAATGGAGCCGTCCGCGGCCGGGGCCGACCTGGTGGCCGGTTCGCTGATCAAGAATCCGGGCGGCGGTCTGGCGCCCGGCGGCGGTTATGTGGCCGGACGCCGCCGTTACGTGGAGATGGCCGCCAACCGCTGGACGGCTCCCGGCATCGGAGCCGAAGTGGGTCCGGCGCCGGACTTTCAGCGGCTGATGTTCCAGGGCCTTTTCCTGGCCCCGCATGTGGTGGCGGAAGCGTTGAAAGGAGCTGTCTTTGCCGCCCGGCTTTTTGAACGGCTGGGTTTTCCGGTTTATCCCGCGGCCGGGGAACCGCGCACCGACATCATCCAGGCCATTACACTGGGTTCGCCCCGGCGGTTGGAGGCTTTTTGCCGGGCCATACAGGGTGCTTCGCCGGTAGACGCCCATGTTCAGCCCAAGCCCTGGGACATGCCGGGTTACGGCGATCCGGTGATTATGGCCGCCGGAACTTTTGTCCAGGGCGCCTCAATTGAATTGAGCGCCGATGCCCCGGTGAGAGAACCTTATGTGGTCTACATGCAGGGCGGTTTATCCAAAGAATACGTACGCCTGGCCGTATTGGAGGCGGCCCGGGCGGTACTGTCGGCGGGGTAGGAAGGAATGAATTTTAAGCAACTGGAAGCCTTTGTGCGGGTGGCCGAACTGCAGAGTTTCACCCGGGCGGCCCGGCAGTTGTACATGAGCCAGCCGGCCGTCAGTTTTCAAATCAAGTCGCTGGAAGAAAGCCTGGGCGCCACCTTGTTCCTGCGCGGGGATAAAAAGGTAATCCTCACCGAAGCCGGTCATTTGCTCTATCCGGAAGCCCGGCAAATGTTGCGCCATTATCAGAAGATCAAGGAAGGACTGGCCGGATTGCGTGGTCTGCAAACCGGTCACCTGCTGGTCGGGGCCAGTACCATTCCCGGTGAGTATTTGTTACCCCTGTTGATCGGGGGTTTTAAAGAGCATCATCCGGGAGTGCAGGTGACCTTGAAAGTAGCCGGCAGCGGTCAGGTTGACCGCTGGTTGAAAGAGCGGGAAATTGATCTGGGTATCACCGGTGCGCCGGTGGCGGGCGAAGGATTGACCTGCCTGCCCTGGTTGGGCGACGAACTGGTGCTGATTGTCCCGCCCGGGCACCCTCTGTACGGGCGGCAGTCCGCAACGGTGGAGGAATTGCTGGCCGGGCCGCTGATATTGCGTGAACCGGGATCCGGTACCCGGCGCACATTGGAAAGCAAGCTGAACGAAAAGGGCTATGCGTTGGATAAGAGCCGGGTGGTCATGGAACTGGGCAGCACCCGGGCTGTGATTACGGCTGTACAGGCCGGAAGGGGGGCAAGCGTTGTCTCGCTTTGGGCGGCAAACGACCTTCTGGCCCTGGGGCGGGTGCACCGGGTAAACGACGTGGACGGCCTGGATCTGACGCGCCGTTTTTACGTGACCCATGGCCAGGACTGGTTGGGCAGCTTTGTAACCAAAGCATTTATTGAGTATATTACTGCCGGTGAAGTATGCCGCTTGTTGTTGAAAACGGAATAACTTCCACTGCCGGAATGCCGCCGTTATGTTGCGGGTATGTAGAGGGGGATATTTATACAAAAGGCGCGTTTCCGGGAAAAATGCCCCCGCCGGAAGATTGCCGTCACATCTCATGTCCACGCTGGTCGTGGGCATATTTTTTCCCACCGGGCAGGTATTTGCGCAAATTTATAGAATTTTACCTATCAGTTGCAAGTTACGCCCGGGTGTGGATGGCCGGAGCGGATCAGACCTGCGCCGGGAGGTGCCGGTGTGGTTTCCGGTATGCCGCTTTCACCCCGGGGGAAATGGTCCGGGAAGGGGGGTGTCAAAAAGCCGGTGCGCTGAATGACGTTATCTGAAGAGTTGGTCGTTTGGCACTTGTCTGAATTTTAACCCCGGAGTAGATTTAACCAGGTTAACCATTTAGAAGAAGGGGTGGACTGACGTGAAAAAGATTTCCTCCATAGTGCTGGCGGTGATACTGGTTTTTACCGTCATGTTGACCGGCGGCTGCGGAAATAGCAGCAAAAGCAGTGCGGCCGGTGAAGTAAAAATTGGGGTCATTTTGCCTTTGACCGGTAGCGAGGCCATGTTTGGCACCATGGAAAAGAACTCTTTCCAGCTGGCTTACGATGAATTGAAGGCGGCAGGTAAAACCAGCGTTGGCGGCAAGGAAATCAAACTGATGTTTGAAGACGATCAAAGCAAGCAGGATGTAGCCAAGTCGGCGGCGGAAAAGTTGATCAACCAGGACAAAGTGGCCATGCTGAGCGGCGGCTACAGCAGTTCCTGCACCAAGGTAATTGCCGGTTCGGCGCAAACCATGGGCGTACCGTTTTTGGTGGTTACCGGTTCGGCTGATGACATCACCAAACAGGGCTGGCAGTGGGTCTTCCGCGGTGCCGCCGCCCCGGCCAGCAAGTACACGGAAGCCCTGTGGGATATGATGGATAAGGTAATCAAACCAAAGACGGCGGCCATCATTTACGAAAATACCGATTTCGGCACCAGTTCGGCCAAAGCTTTTCGTACCGCCTGTCAGAAAAAGGGGATTAATATTGTCTTTGACCAATCCTATGAATCCGGCGCCATAGACTTTAAGCCGATGCTGGCCAACATGGGCAAAAGCAATCCGGACATCGTCTTTGCTGTTTCCTACGTGATGGATGCGGCGATGATTGTCAAGCAAATGAAGGAACTGAACCTGAACACCAAATTATTTATCGGTGGCGGCGCGGGTTATACCATGCCCGAGTTCAAGGAAAACGCCGGCAATGCCTCTGATTACGTAGCCTCCACCACACTCTGGATTCCCAATGTCAAATGGCCGGGAGCAAAGGATTATTTCACTAAATATAAAGAGAAATACAACAAGGAGCCTGATTATCACGGCGCTCAGGCCTATGCCACCATGTATGTGATTGCTGATGCGATGCAAAGGGCCAAGGAGTTGACACCGGCGGGCATTCAAAAGTCGCTCAAGGAAACCGATCTGATGACCATCATGGGACCAATCAAGTTTGAGGACTGGGATGGGTACACCAACCAGGATAAACCAAACACTTATGTTGTGCAATGGCTCAAGGGCAATCTGCAGGTAATCTGGCCGCAGGATGTATCCACGGCCAAGTATGTTTTCCCGGTACCCAAATGGAACGAAAGGTAACACCGCCGGCAGGGGGGATCTCCCCCCTGTCTTTTAAAACGATTCGCTTTTGCTGCTGTCATGCGTCAAGGCGCGGTAATATCAAACCATCCCGGGTTTGTTTTTTCAGGACAGGGGGCTTAAATTATGCACTTACTGGGACAGACACTAATCAGCGGTTTTTTGCTCGGCGGCATGTACGCCCTGATTGCCATCGGGATGACCCTGATTATGGGGGTAATGAAGATTGTCAATCTGGCCCATGGGGCCTTGGTCATGGTGGGCATGTATGTAACTTATATTTGTTTCGTGCTCTGGCATATTAATCCATATGCCGGAATGTTCATATCGATGCTGCTCCTGTTCGTACTCGGCAGTCTGATTCAAAGGTATATGATTAACCGGCTGGTTGAAGTGGATTCCATCCTGCCGGAAAACCAGGTGTTGCTGACAGTGGGTATCTCGCTGGTGTTGACTGAAGTTATCCGTTTTATATTTAAATCCGATTATCTTTCCGTAAGTACTGGCTTCTCGGGGAAAACGGTGTTTTTGGGAAAAATGTCGGTCAGTGTGCCCATGACCATCGGCTTTGTCATTGCCATGGTTTTCACATATTTACTGCATCTCTTTTTGAATCGGACGGATCTCGGTATGACCATCAGAGCAACCGCCCAGGACAGGGATGCGGCGGTTTACATGGGTGTCAACGTTTCCCGGGTGACCATGATTACTTTTGGCCTGGGCTCGGCCTTTGCTGCCGCCGGCGGCTCCCTGTTGCTGCCGATGTTTTATCTGTGGCCCGACATCGGTCATTTATTCACCGCCAAGGCGTTCATCATCACCATCCTGGGCGGCATGGGCAGCACCGCCGGTGCCCTTTTGGGAGGGTTGACCCTGGGTATCGCCGAGTCGCTGGGAGCCACTTACATCTCCATGGGCTACAAGGATGTGGTCGGGCTGGTAGTCTTTTTACTGGTGCTCCTGTTCATGCCCGGCGGAATCAAAAGCCTGGTGAAGAGGTGAAACAGCGATGAAAAAAGTATTGATCAATATCACTGTAGCGATAGTTGCCATTTTATTGCCGCTTGTTTTCCGCGCCCCCTATCATCAGCACATCTTAATCACCATTCTGATCTGGGCCGCCCTCGGCACTGCCTGGAACCTGCTGGGCGGCTACGCCGGCCAGGTTTCCTTTGGACATGCCGCTTTTTTCGGACTGGGTGCTTACACAGCGGGGATCCTGGCCCTGCATTACAACATTTCACCCTGGTGGGGGCTTTTGCTGGGACCGCTGGTCAGCACATTGATCAGTATTCCGGTCGGCTTGATTTGCTTCCGCTTGCGGGGACCCTATTTTGCCCTGGCCATGCTCGCCCTGGGGGAAATATTCCGTTTGGTTTTCATCAACTGGGTTACTTTTACCAATGGAGCCAAAGGAATTATGATTATTCCCAAAATCACCATGAAATTACCCTATTACTATATGGCCCTGGGTCTGTTTTTTCTTTCCCTGACCATTACCGGCTTACTGATCAAATCCAGGTTCGGCTATTATTTCATTTCCATCCGTGAAGATCAGGATGCTGCGGAATCACTGGGCATACCCACCACCAGATACAAGCTTTTCGCTTTTTTGCCAAGTGCTTTCATTACCGGTTTAACCGGCGCCTTTTACATGAATTATATCGCTTTTATCGATCCCAACGTGGTTTTTTCCCTGGCCAATGTATCGGTAATGATCATTCTGGTTGTTATGCTGGGCGGGGTGGCCACTTTGTGGGGCCCGGCCGTAGGAGCGGCCATTTATATTTTGTTGAGCGAGGTTTTCCGCACCCGGATGGGCGCAGCCAGCGTACTGGCCTTTGGTATTCTGGTCTGTCTGGTGATTATGTTCCTGCCTAATGGCATTGTCGGCGAACTGGACGGGTTGAGGAAAATGGCGCTCAGAAAAATGAACGGAGGCGAAAAAAGTGGCCTTCTTCGAGGTTAGACGGATTGTGAAAAACTTCGGCGGGCTGTGCGCTGTGCATGAGATCAGCTTTTCCCTGGAAAAAGGACAGGTAATCGGATTAATCGGCCCGAATGGATCCGGCAAAACTACCATTTTTAATCTCATCAACAATTTTTTTCCCCTTACGGCAGGTGAAATATACTTCAAGGGAAAGCGCATCGACTCCCTGCCGACCCACAAGATATGCGCGTTGGGCATTGCCCGCACCTTTCAGGTCGTAAAACCCCTGAAAAGAATGAGCGTTTTGGATAATGTGATGGCCGGCGCCTTTTTACACACCGGTTCCACCTCCCAAGCCCGTGCCCGGGCCTTGGAAATA
Source organism: Desulfotomaculum copahuensis (assembly GCF_001655685.1). Taxonomy (GTDB): domain Bacteria; phylum Bacillota; class Desulfotomaculia; order Desulfotomaculales; family Desulfovirgulaceae; genus Desulfotomaculum_G; species Desulfotomaculum_G copahuensis. The sequence goes on along the minus strand of NZ_LYVF01000164.1, from coordinate 56,534 downwards.
CTTGAGTTCTGTAATTTGATCAACAAGCGCGATCTGGATGCCAAAAAGCTGACCATCGCTGATCGCAAACGTTTGGAAATAGCCCGGGCGCTGTCCACTGATCCGGAATTGTTGCTATTGGATGAAACGGCCGCCGGTCTTAATCCCAAAGAAACAGAGGAGGCTATTGAAGTTATTAAAAAAATCAGCCGTTCCGGCATCGCCATTATTATCGTGGAACACAAAATGAAAGTAATTATGGGCACTTCTGAAAAAATAGTAGCCATCAACTTCGGGCGGGAAATCACCCAGGGTGAACCCCGTGAGGTAATCAACCACCCCGAAGTAATCAAAGCATATTTGGGTGATCACTATGCTTAGAGTAAATCATGTTCACGTTGCTTACGGCGATGTGCATATTCTGTGGGATGTCAGCTTTTCCGTCGGGGAAGGGGAACTGGTCGCCCTGCTGGGGGCCAACGGGGCAGGTAAAACAACCATGCTGAACAGCATTTCCGGCCTGCTTCATCCTCAAGAAGGGGAAATCGAGTTTTCCGGCCGGAATATCACGCGCGTTCCCGGGCACAAAATTCCCGCTCTGGGGATAGCACATGTTCCCGAGGGGAGAAGGTTGTTCCCGGAAATGACGGTGAAAGAAAACCTGGAGATTGGTTCGCTCTCCCCCCCGGCCAGACAAAAACGGAAAGAAACGCTGGAATGGGTGTTCACTCTATTCCCGGTGCTGAAGGAAAAACAAAATCAGATGGCCGGCACGTTAAGCGGCGGACAACAGCAAATGCTGGCCATCGGCCGCGGCCTGATGGCCCTGCCGCGGTTGATCATGTTTGACGAGCCCTCTCTCGGCCTGGCCCCGGTTCTGGTTAAGCATATGTTTCAGCTGATTAAGGATATCAATCAGCAGGGCATAACAGTGCTGCTGGTGGAACAAAACGTCATGCAGGTGCTGGAAGTATGCCATCGCGCCTATGTGATCGAAAATGGACGAATTGTTCTGAGCGGTGCGAGTGCCGAACTGTTGAACAATAAATACATCAAAGATGTTTATCTGGGTATATGATTAACAAATTTAAACCGGGCTGCTGACCCGGTTTTTTTTGACTATTGACACAGTTTGCCGTTGTTGATGAGCGGTTTTTAAAGTGCCGGGGCGGCAATTTTTTAGATCTTGCGCAGCAGACCGGTTACTTTGCCCAAAATAATCGTGCTTTTCACCAGGATGGGAGACATGGCACTGTTTTCCGGCTGCAATCGGATATGATCATTTTCCCGGAAAAACCTTTTCACGGTGGCTTCATCGTCCAACAGGGCGACCACAATATCACCGTTGTCGGCAGCGGACTGACGTTTGACCACCACCAGATCACCGTTAAAGATGCCGGCTTCAATCATGCTGTCACCACGTACGGTAAGCATGAAAAACTCACCTTCCCCCGTAAAACTCACCGGCAGGGGAAAGATTTCCTCCTGATTTTCCACCGCCAGCAGGGGCATGCCGGCCGCGACCCGGCCCAATACCGGCAGGATTTTCAGCGGCGGGAGGGCCGCCGGGCGGTTTTCATCCAGCAGTTCCAGCGCCCTGGGTTTGGTCGGATCCCGGCGCAAGTATCCTTTTGTCTCCAACCGGCGCAGATAGTTGTGTACAGTGGAACTGGAGCTTAAACCCACCGCCTGTCCGATTTCCCGGACGGAAGGGGGATAGCCCCGGGTACGGACACTCTCCTGAATCATTTTTAAAATGCTTTCCTCGCGGGGAGTAAGTTGATTTCCTGCCATCGCTGAACACCCTTTCCATTTTTTTATCATTATACCATAGTATTTATGTTTGTAAAACGCCTGTTCGAATATTTTTATTTTATTTTTTAGAAGGAATGGCCGTTAAATCGTCGAACTTCTCTAATTAATCTTGATTCAGTTGTAGAAGGTGGAATTATGGGTAAACTGGCAGTGGCTATAATTTGTGCCAATAACAGTGGTTATGCACTTTTCCGGGCGTTAAACAGCTTTGAGGAAATAGAAATCGCCGGTCTGGCCGGCAGCCGGATCAGCCCGCCGATGTTGGAAGCGGCTGCCGCCAGGGGCATCTTTGTTTCGGCGGATTTGTCCGCCCTGAAGCACCTGTCTGCGCTTGATATAATTATTGATACCACAGGGGATCCTTTGATTGAAGACAAGCTCCACCGGCTGTTCAAGGATAAAATTCTGCTTTGCCGGCAGCCGGTGCAGTTGCTGGAGTGCATGCTCAAGGATCATGAAAAACTGGTTCAGGCCCGGCAGGTACAAAGCGAGTTGGGAGCGATCCTGGATTCGGTGCAGGAAGCGATTGAGGTGGCCGATCGCAATGGAGTAATCAAATATGTCAACCCGGCCTTTACCCGGATTACCGGTATACCGGAAGAGGAGCGGATCGGACAGAACATTTTTGACGCCTCACCGGACGGCGCCCTGGCCACCGCTTTGCGCACCGGCCGTTCCGTGACCGGATTCCGGACCACTGTAGGCGGCAGCAGCGCCGAGGTGATTTCCAATGCGGCGCCGATTATGATTGACGGCCGGTTGGAAGGAGTGGTGGTCGTATTTCAACATTTTACAGACATCATGAAATTGATGGACGAACTGCGCCAGCGCACTTCCATCATTGAAAACCTGTCCGACAAGTTCGGACAGGTGACCACCAGCAAGTACAGTTTTGTGGATATCCTGGGTACCAGTGCGGAGTTGCGCCGCTGCATCCAGTTGGCCGAACGTGCCGCCCGCAGCAACTCCACCGTCTTATTGCTGGGTGAAAGCGGCACCGGCAAGGAGCTTTTTGCCCACGCCATTCACCATACCAGCCCGCGGCGGGAGAAACCGTTCATCAAAGTAAACTGCGCCGCCATTCCGGAGACCCTGCTGGAAAGCGAATTTTTCGGTTATGCCAAGGGCGCATTTACGGGGGCGGTCAAGTCTAAAATCGGCAAATTTGAGCTGGCCCACGGCGGGACCATCTTTTTGGACGAAATCGGTGACATGAACCTCAGCCTGCAGGGGAAGCTGCTGCGTGTTTTGCAGGAAATGGAATTTGAGCGGGTAGGCGGCAACCAGACCATTCATGTTGATGTGCGTGTAATTGCGGCCACCAACCGCAATTTACGGGAACTGATCCGGCTGGGCAAATTCCGGGAGGATCTCTATTACCGGCTGAACGTAGTAGAATTTACCATTCCGCCGCTGCGCATGCGCAAGGATGACCTGCCCGTACTGGTGAACAATTTATTGATCAAGCTAAACCGCAAGCTGGGTAAAAAGGTTAAGGGCCTAACCCGGGATGCCGAGGAGATTTTATTGGGGTATGACTGGCCGGGCAACATCCGTGAACTGGAAAATGTAATTGAACGGGTGATGGTTACTGTTGATGAAGATATTTTGACCAAAGAACATTTGATGCAGCATGTCAGCCAGTTCAATGCAACTCCGGAACGGGACATTGATTTGATTCCGATCGACCAGATGGAACAGCTTCTGATCAAAAAAGCGATGGCCAAGTTTGGCAATTCAGTGGAAGGCAAGAGGCGTGCCGCCCAGGTATTGAATATCTCCCTGGCCACTCTGTATAACAAGCTGAAAAAGTTCCGGACGGAATTAGACAACAGATAGCCTTATAGTTTTTAGATCTATTCTAAGATCTTTAAAGAGACCGGATTACGCTTGCATTCCCTGTATAGGGGACTTTTTTTGGCCTGTTCGTTCTAATAGGTGTAAACAATCAACCGCAGCTCTCTTATTCCATAAATTATAAGCGACCTGCTTTTTATGGATATAGCTGCATTTTCGGGTCCTGGTATTGTTTTTGCTAGGTTAAATTCATTTAGAAGTGTATAGCATGGTTTACTTAAGGGGGGAATTGTGTGCGCAACATACCGGCGAGCGAAATTACCGGGACCGTTGCCGGGTTGTGTCAGCAGGCCAATTACCAATTGGGTGAAGATGTTCTGACAGCGATTAAGAATGCCGGCGAACAGGAAATATCCCTGACCGGCAGGGATATTCTGCAGCAGCTGCTGAAAAACGCGGAAATTGCCCGCGAGGAGTCTGTGCCGATGTGCCAGGACACCGGTTTTGCCGTGGTTTTTCTGGAACTGGGACAGGAGGTGCATGTTACCGGCGGCGATCTGTATGAAGCAGTAAATGAAGGTGTACGCCGGGGGTATGTGGAAGGGTATTTGCGCAAATCAATCGTCGGTGATCCCCTGAACCGGAAGAACACCGGGGACAACACGCCGGCCGTGATTCACACCCGTATTGTGCCGGGTGATAAATTGCGCATTGTTGTCGCGCCCAAAGGGGGCGGCAGCGAGAACATGAGCGCGATCAAAATGCTCAAGCCGGCCGAGGGTGTGGCCGGAGTGAAGAATTTCGTGCTGGAAACGGTTAAGGCGGCCGGCCCCAACCCATGCCCGCCGGTTGTGGTCGGGGTGGGGATCGGCGGCACATTTGAAAAAGCGGCTTTATTAGCCAAGGAATCTTTACTCCGGCCGGTGGGGCGGCCCAGTCCCGATCCGGTGCTGGCGGCGCTGGAAAATGAATTGCTGGAGGCTGTCAACGCCACCGGTATCGGTCCGCAAGGGCTGGGCGGACTGACTACGGCCCTGGCCGTGCATATCGAAACCTATCCCTGCCATATCGCCAGCCTGCCGGTGGCTGTCAACCTGAACTGTCACGCCAGCCGGCACAAGGAAGCCATAATTTAGGAGCAGCGGGAGGTGGAGAGATTGTCCCAAATCAAACTGACCACACCGTTTAGCGAAGCGGTGGTGGAAAATTTAAGAATCGGCCAGCGGGTGCTCTTAAGCGGCACGATTTATACCGGACGGGATGCGGCGCACAAGAAGATGGTGGAATTGCTGGATCAGGGAAAGGAACTGCCCATTCCCCTGGTTGGACAGGTCATTTATTACGTCGGTCCTTCACCGGCCAAACCGGGCCGGGTGATCGGTTCGGCCGGTCCGACCACCAGCGGGCGGATGGACCCTTATGCGCCGCGGCTGATTGCCCTTGGGCTGAAAGGAATGATTGGCAAGGGCAAGCGTTCGCCGGAAGTGATCAAGGCGATGAAACAATACAAGGCGGTTTATTTTGCCGCCGTGGGCGGAGCGGCCGCTTTGATTTCACGTTCGATCAAGGCCTGCCGGGTCGTCGCCTACCCCGAACTGGGTCCGGAGGCCGTTCATGAGCTGGTGGTGGAGGATTTCCCGCTGATCGTGGTTAATGATGTGCTGGGCGGCGATCTTTACGAAGAAGGCACCAAAATATATGCCGCCAGGTAGATGTGCATCTGAAGCCGGTTGTTTACTGGCTTTAGAGCTTTTCAGGTTTTAGAATTTTTACTGTTGTCCGAAAAATCTGGTATCCGGCCGGAAGGCAGGATATCAGCGGCGCGGAGCGAAGGAAACAAGCATGAATTTCAGGGGGGGAGACGTTGGTGAAGTTATTTGAATACATGGGCAAGGAGCTGTTTGCGCGCTACGGTGTGCCGGTACCCGCCGGTAAAATGGTGACCGGCGCTGATGAAGCGGCGGCCGTGGCGGCGGAAACCGGCGCACCGGTGGTGATCAAGTCGCAGATCCTGTCCGGCAAGCGCGGCAAGGGCGGCGGGATTAAATTTGCCGATAATCCGGCGGAGGCCCGGGAGCAGGCCGGCGGTTTATTGGGAACTTCTGTGCAGGGTTTGCCGGTGGAAATGCTGCTGGTGGAGGAAAAGCTGCAGATAGACCACGAGTTCTATCTGGCCATTACTATCGACGGTGCGGCCAAAAGGCCGGTGCTCATTGCCTCCGCCCAGGGGGGCATGGACATTGAAGATGTGCCCGCGGAATACATCATCAAAGAGCACATTGACATTTACCTGGGTATTCAGCCCTATCTGGCCCGGGACATCAGCCGCCGGCTTGGTTTAAGCGGTCAGTTGGCCAGGGAAATGCAGCGCCTGCTGCCGTTATTGTACCGCATATTCCGGGAAAAAGACGCCGAACTGGTGGAAATAAACCCGCTGGTACAAAGCGGGGAAAAACTGGTTGCCGCCGACGCCAAGGTGACCATTGACGACGACGCCCTGTACCGGCAAAAGGATCTCCCCTATGTGGATGAACGTACTCCGGCGGAAAGGCAAGCGCATGCCCTGGGCCTGTCCTATGTACAGCTGGACGGCAATATTGCGGTGATGGCCAACGGCGCCGGCATCACCATGGGTACGCTGGATATTATCCAGCACTACGGCGGCCGGCCGGCCAATTTCCTGGACGCTGGCGGCGGTACGGGCATGGAGGCTACGGCCAAGGCGCTGGAAATATTGTTATCCACCAATCCGCGGGTTATTTTGATCAACATCTTTGGCGGCATTACCCGCTGCGACGATGTGGCGGCTGCTTTTGCCAAGGTGAAGCAGGAGCGGGGCATTCCCGTGCCGGTGGTGATCCGCCTGGTAGGCACCAATGAGGAAGAGGGTGTACGCATCCTGCGGGACAACGGCATTGAAGCCTATCAGGTGATGCATGAGGCCGCGGCCAAGGCGGTGGAGCTGGCCCGGTCTTGAACCGAACTAATTATTGCCGGTAAAGGAGTGTTTGATTGGTGGCTATTATTATCGATGAAAAAACCAACGTTATTGTTCAGGGCGTCACGGGCAACCAGGGGCTTTTCCATACCCGGCAGATGCTGGCCTACGGCACGCGCGTGGTAGGCGGTGTGTCCCCAGGCAAGGGCGGCCGGGAAGCGGCGGGAGTACCGGTTTATGATACGGTAAACGCAGCGGTGGAAGCGCATCAAGTGGATGCCTCGGTATTGTTCATCCCGGCGCCGTTTGCCAAGGATGCGGCGCTGGAAGCCATTGATGCGGGGATCAAGGTGGTGGTGATTGTCACCGAACATATTCCGGTGCATGACGAACTGGAGATCGTTGCTTTTGCCCGCCGGCGGGGTACCATAGTAATCGGGCCGAATACTTTCGGTATTGTTTCCTCCGGGCGGTGTAAAATCGGCATTCCTCCCAACCAGTTCTTTGTGCCCGGGCATATCGGCGTTGTTGCCCGCAGTGGCACCCTCACTTATGAAATTGTGGGCAACCTGACGGCCAACGGTCTGGGGCAGTCCACGGTGATCGGTCTGGGCGGCGACCGGGTGGTCGGGTTGTCTTTTGTGGATGTGCTGGAGAAATTTGAAAAGGACCCGGAAACCAGGGCGGTGGTTCTGGTGGGCGAAATCGGCGGCAATGCCGAGGAGGATGCCGCCCGGTTTATTAAAAAGATGCGCAAGCCGGTGGTGGCCTATATCGCCGGCAAGAGCGCGCCGCCCGGAAAGCGCATGGGGCATGCCGGAGCGATCATTGAGCGCGGCAAGGGCACCTTTGAAGGCAAAGTGCAGGCGCTGACCGCGGCCGGCGCCCGGGTGGCCGTGCTGCCTTTTGAAGTGCCGGCCTTGATTAAAGAAGCGCTTGGTTAGTTTTGCCGCCACCTTTTAATAAAGTGTTTGCCAGGAAGGAGAGATCCGATGTTCGACCGGGACAAACTGGACCAGCTCCGGATTACCGAGCGGGAATACCGGGAAAAGCTGGCCGGGCAATGCAAAAAGCGGCCCGAACGGCAGGAAAGTTTCACCACCGATGCGGGGGTGGAGATTGAACCCTTGTACACTCCGCTGGATTTGGCCGGACAGGATTTTGAACAAGATCTGGGTTACCCCGGTGCTTATCCCTTCACCCGCGGGGTGCAGCCCAACATGTACCGGGGGCGCCTGTGGACGATGCGCCAGTACGCCGGTTTCGGTACGGCGGAAGAGACAAATGAACGTTTCCGCTATCTGTTGGAACAGGGGCAGACCGGCCTGTCCGTGGCCTTTGATTTGCCCACCCAGATTGGATACGACTCAAACCATCCGCTTTCCCGCGGCGAGGTGGGCAAAGTGGGGGTGGCCATCGACTCCCTGGAAGACATGGAAACGCTGTTTGCCGGGATACCGCTGGATAAAGTAAGCACATCCATGACCATCAATTCCCCGGCGGCGGTTCTGCTGGCCATGTATATTGCAGTGGCCGCCAAGCAGGGGGTTGCCCCGGACAAATTAAAGGGGACCATTCAAAATGACATTTTGAAGGAATACATTGCCCGGGGGACGTATATTTTCCCGCCCGGTCCCTCCATGCGTTTGATTACGGATGTTTTTGCCTACTGCGCCAAAGAAATACCCCAGTGGAATACGATCAGCATCAGCGGCTACCACATCCGTGAGGCCGGCTCGACAGCCGTCCAGGAGGTGGCCTTCACTCTGGCCGACGGTATCGCCTACGTACAGGCGGCCATTGACGCCGGATTGAATGTGGATGACTTTGCGCCGCGCCTGTCTTTCTTCTTCAACGCCCATCTCAATTTCTTTGAGGAAGTGGCCAAATTCCGTGCCGCCCGCCGTTTATGGGCACGGATTATGAAGGAGCGCTTCGGAGCCAGAAATACCAAATCCCTCATGCTGCGCTTCCACACCCAGACAGCCGGCTGCACGCTGACCGCGCAGCAACCCGATGTGAACATCATGCGGGTGGCCTTCCAGGCCTTGAGCGCCGTGCTGGGCGGCACCCAGTCCCTGCACACCAACTCCCGTGACGAGGCACTGGCCCTGCCCAGCGCCCATTCCGTGCTGATTGCCCTGCGCACCCAGCAGGTAATCGGTTATGAAATCGGAGTAACCGATACGGTTGATCCGCTGGGCGGTTCCTATTTTGTGGAAAGCATGACTGATCAAATTGAAAAGCGTGCCCGTGCCTACATTGAAAAAATAGACGAACTGGGTGGCGCCCCGGAAGCAATTGAATTTATGCAGCGGGAGATCCAGAAAAGCGCCTACCGGTATCAACAGGATATTGAAAGCGGCAGCAAGGTGGTCATCGGGATGAACAAGTTCCAGGTGACCGAAGAGAAGCCCAAAGATCTGCTCAAGGTGGATCCGGCGGTGGGTGAGCGCCAGACGGCCAAGTTGGAGGCGTTGCGGGCACGGCGGGACAATGCCCGGGTGAGCGCCATCCTGGACCGCTTGAAGGAGGCGGCCGACACCAGCGAAAACCTGATGCCGCTGTTTGTCGAGGCGGTCAATGCCTATGCCACACTGGGCGAAATATGCGATGTGCTGCGGGATGTTTTTGGTGAATACCGTCAGCAGATAATATTTTAGGGCAAGGAGGAAAGGTAGATGAGTGCAAGGCCGATTCGCGTCCTGGTGGCCAAACCGGGCCTGGACGGTCATGACAGGGGTGCCAAGGTCATTGCCCAGGCTTTGCGGGACGCCGGGATGGAAGTGATCTATACCGGTTTGCGGCAGACTCCCGAACAAATAGTGGAAGCCGCATTGCAGGAAGATGTCCAGGTGGTGGCTTTGAGCAGCCTTTCCGGCGCCCACCTGCATCTCTTTCCGCTGGTGGTGGAAGGACTGCGCCGGCAGAACGCCGCCGATGTGCTGGTGCTGGGCGGCGGGGTGATTCCCGACGAAGATATCCCGGTGCTCAGGGAAGCCGGCGTGGTGGAAATTTTTGGACCGGGCACGTTGACCAAAGATGTGATTAGTTTCATCCGGGAGAGGGTGCCTGCCTGAACGGGCGGCGGACCCGGGAGAGGAGGGTTATAATGGTTGAGAAAATTGATCATATTGGTATTGCCGTCAGGGATTTGAACCGGGCCAGGGAGTTTTACGAGGGTGTGCTCGGCCTTACTGTAACGGATACGGAAGAGGTGGCGGATCAAAAAGTGAAGGTGGCCTTTTTACCCACCGGTGACAGCGAGGTGGAATTACTCGAATCCACCACCCCGGACGGACCGATCGCCCGTTTTATCGAAAAAAACGGCGAAGGCATCCAGCACATTGCCTTCCGGGTGGCCAACCTGGCCGAAAAGCTGGCTGAACTCAAAGCGCAGGGCGTGCGCCTGATTGACGAAAAACCGCGCCAGGGGGCGGGGGGTGCCTGGATCGCCTTCCTTCACCCCAAAGCCACCGGGGGCGTGCTGGTGGAATTGTGCCAACGCGATTAGTCAGGGGAGGGAAATAATGTGGGCATGCAGGATAAACTGGAACAACTGAATCAACTGCGTCAACAAATACAGGCCGGCGGCGGTCCCAAACGGGTGGAAAAACAGCACGCCACGGGGAAAATGACCGCCCGGGAACGTATCGACATGCTCTTTGATGCCGGTACTTTTGTGGAGATCAATACATTTGCCGGTGATCCCGATATCAGCAACCTGAAAAACCCCGGTGAGGGCGTGGTTACCGGCTACGGATTGATTGACGGCCGCAAGGTATATGTCTTTGCCCAGGACTTCACCGTGGCCGGCGGTTCCCTGGGCGCCATCCACGCCGCCAAGATCTGCCGGGTGCTCGATCTGGCCATGAAAACCGGCGCCCCGGTGATCGGGCTGAACGATTCCGGCGGGGCGCGCATCCAGGAGGGTGTGGACGCCCTGAACGGCTACGGGGAGATTTTTTTCCGGAATACCATCGCCTCCGGAGTGATTCCCCAGCTTTCCGTGATCATGGGGCCGTCCGCCGGGGGGGCGGTTTACTCGCCGGCGCTGACCGACTTCATCTTCATGGTGCAGGGTACCGGACAGATGTTTATTACCGGGCCGCAGGTGATCAAGGCCGTCACCGGTGAAGAAGTGAGCATGGAGACATTGGGCGGGGCGCTGACTCACAACCAGACCAGCGGGGTGGCTCATTTCATCGCTGAAAATGAAGCAGGCTGTCTGGCCATGGTCCGGTTGCTGTTGAGTTACCTGCCCTCCAACAACCTGGAAGAAGCGCCCTGTTATCAGCCCGTGGAGCCTCCGGGCGACCCGGCGGAACTGTTGAACATTATTCCGGACAACCCGAATCAGGCTTACGACGTACGCAAGATCATCCGCCTGATTGTGGACGGCGGGGAACTGCTCGAGGTACAGCCTTTATATGCACGTAACGGCGTGGTTGGATTTGCGCGGCTGAACGGCCAGGCGGTGGGCGTAATCGCCAACCAGCCGGAATTCCTGGCCGGTTGCCTGGATATCAATGTCTCGGATAAAATCAGCCGCTTTGTGCGTTTCTGTGACGCCTTCAACCTGCCATTGCTCACTTTTATGGACGTGCCCGGCTTTCTGCCCGGCACGGCTCAGGAGTACGGCGGCATCATCCGCCACGGGGCCAAGATGCTTTACGCCTATTCCGAAGCCACCGTGCCCAAAATCACCATCATTTTGCGCAAGGCATACGGTGGTGCTTATCTGGCCATGTGCAGCAGTTCCCTGCGCGCTGACGCCGTATTTGCCTGGCCCAGCGCGGAAATCGCCGTCATGGGGCCGGAGGGCGCGGTGAACATCATTCACCGCAATGAAATTGCCGGCGCGGACAATCCGATGGAAGCGCGGGCCAGATTGACCGCCGAGTACCGGGATAAATTCGCCAACCCCTACATTGCCTGTGCCCGCGGCTATGTGGAGGACGTTATCGATCCCCGGGACACCCGCGCGCGGTTGATTGCCACTTTGCAATCCCTGTCCACCAAGCGGGAAACCAGGCCGGCCAAGAAGCACGGCAACCTGCCCTTGTAGCGGACGGCTGCAATATTATTGATCAGGGGGGGAAACTGATGACCGGGGAAAAGCAAAAAATCCGTCCGGAAATAGTGGCCGCCATTACCGCCGCTCTGGCCGCCGGCGGGCAACTGGCCGCCAGCGGGCGGATTACGCGCATCTGCCGTCAGGAACAGGAAAACCGCTGGCGGCAGGCCGGATTGATGGAATTGATGCGCAGCCACAACCTGCGCTGGCGTTTTGGCGCCTGATCAGTGTCAGTGTATCAGGTCAACCGAGGAGGGATATTTAGGATGAAAAAATTTAATGTGATTGTGAACGGCGAGTCTTTTGAAGTAACGGTGGAGGAAGCGGGAAGCGCAGCTCCGGACAATGTCAGGACAATGCCGGTCCGGCCGGCGGCGCCGCCGCCGGCTGCACCCGCGGCGGCGCCGGTTGCGCCGCCTGCGGCCGTACCGGCGGCTCCCGCCGCCGCCCCGGCCGCACCCAGGCCGGCCGCGCCGCAGGGTGCCGGAACGGTAACCGCGCCGATGCCCGGAAATATTAACGCCGTCAAGGTGAAACCCGGCGATCCGGTCAAGGCCGGCGATGTGCTGTTGATCCTGGAAGCGATGAAGATGGAAAACGAGATTCCCGCCCCCGTGGACGGTACTGTTAAAGAGGTAGCCGTGAAGCAGGGGCAGACGGTTCAAAACGGGGAACTGCTGGTGGTCATCGCCTAGGGCCGGCCGCCAATTGTCATGCGCCGTCCGTTTGTCCGCGGAAGACTGCGGACGGCGCCGGGGCCATTGAACTTATAGTCGGGAGGGATTTTGCTTGAAACGAAATAAAATTACCATTGTCGGCGCCGGGAACGTCGGCGCCACCTGTGCCCACTGGGCTGCCGCCAAGGAACTGGGGGATATTGTCCTGATCGACGTGGTGGAAGGCATTCCCCAGGGCAAGGCGCTGGATTTGATGGAAGCGGCGCCGGTGGAGGGGTTTGACGCTCTGATCACCGGCACCAATAACTATGAAGACACCGCCGGTTCGGATGTGGTGGTGATCACCGCCGGCATCGCCCGCAAACCCGGTATGAGCCGGGATGATTTGCTTGCCACCAACTGCAAAATTGTTAAAACGGTAACCGGGCAGATAGTCAAATATTCACCGGACGCTTTTATCATTGTCGTCACCAACCCGCTGGACGTAATGGCGTATGTGGCCTTGCAGGCCAGCGGCTTCCCGGCCAACCGGGTCTTCGGGATGTCCGGGGTGCTCGATTCGGCCCGCTTCCGCACCTTTATCGCCCTGGAACTGGGGGTGTCCTTTGAAGATGTGACCACTTTCGTGATGGGCGGCCACGGGGACGACATGGTGCCGCTGGTCCGCTACACTTACGTGGGCGGTATTCCGGTGGAGAAGCTGATTCCCGCCGACCGTCTGGCAGCCATGGTGGAACGCACCCGCAAGGGCGGGGCGGAGATTGTCAACTATCTGAAGTCGGGCAGCGCCTACTACGCCCCCGGTGCTTCAGTGGTCCAGATGGCCGAAGCGGTGCTCAAGGACAAAAAACGCATTCTGCCCGTCGCCGCCTACCTGCAGGGAGAATACGGCCAGGATGGAATTTACATGGGCGTGCCGGCGATCATCGGCGGCAGCGGAGTGGAGAAGATTATTGAAATCGACCTGTCGGACGGGGAAAAAGCCGCCCTGGACAAATCCGCGCAGGCGGTGCGCAAGTTGCTGGCCGGACTGGAACAATAAAATGCCCCTTAAAAATATTGCTGGCGGGGGAGGATAGAACATGACCGCACGGAAAGTGAAAATCACCGATACCACCATGCGGGACGGACATCAGTCGTTGCTGGCCACCCGTATGCGCATCGAACACATGCTGCCCATATGTGAAAAAGTCGACCAGATTGGCTTCCACTCCCTGGAGGTGTGGGGCGGGGCCACTTTTGACTCCTGCATGCGCTTCCTGAACGAGGACCCCTGGGAGCGGCTGCGCGTTTTGCGCCGCCACCTGAAAACACCGCTACAGATGCTTTTGCGGGGGCAAAACGTGGTCGGCTACAAACATTATCCCGATGACGTACTGATCGAATTCATCAAAAAAACCGTCTATAACGGGCTGGATATCTTCCGCATTTTTGACGCCTTGAACGATGTGCGCAATATGGAAAAGTCGATTGAAGTGGTCAAGCAAGAGGGCGCTCACGCCCAGGCCACGGTGGTTTACACAATCAGCCCGGTGCACAACCTGGAGTATTATGTAAAAACGGCTAAAATCCTGGCTGATATGGGCGCCGATTCAATTTGCTTGAAAGACATGGCCGGCATCCTGGCCCCCCAGCCGGCTTATGATATCATCAAGGCCTGGAAGGAAGAGCTGGACATCCCGGTTCAGCTGCACTGCCACTATACCAGCGGTATGGCCGCCATGACCTACCTGCGGGCGATCGACGCCGGTGTGGACATCATTGATTGCGCCATTTCCACTATGGCCCTGCAGACTTCCCAACCGGCCATTGAAACCATGGTTGCCGCGTTGAAAGATACACCTTATGACACCGGCCTGGATCTGAAAAAGTTGACTGAGATCGCGGAATATTTCAAGGAGGTGCGCAAGCATTACGCCCAGTTTGATGTGGCCTCCAACAGTGTGGATACGAACGTGATGATTTACCAGATTCCCGGTGGCATGATGTCCAACTTTATTTCGCAACTGAGTCAGCAAAATGCGCTGGATCGCCTGCCGGAAGTGCTGGAGGAGTTGCCCCGGGTGCGCCGGGAGTTCGGCTATCCACCGCTGGTTACACCTTCTTCCCAGATCGTCGGCACCCAGGCGGTGTTGAATGTGTTGCTGGGCCGGTATAAAATGCCCACCAGTGAAGTAAAACAGTATATGCGTGGTTATTACGGCCAGCCGCCGGCACCGGTGGACGAGGCGGTACGTAAAATGATCATTGGTGATGAACAGCCGATCACCTGCCGGCCGGCCGACCTGCTGGAACCCGGCCTGCCGGAGGCGCGCAAGGAGGCCGCCCCGTATATGCAAAAGGAGGAAGACGTCGTCTCGGTGGCCCTCTTCCCGCAGGTGGCGCCTCAGTTCCTTAAGGAGCGCCTGGCTAAAAAAATAAATGTGGATCTGGATCTGGCCGCCCGGGGCAGCGAGTTTTACCCGGCCTGACGAAAAAACAAACAAGTCAAACATATGTCTGCATGAAACCGGCAGTTTTCTGCCGGTGTTTTTTTTGCAGCAGTGCAAGCATTTTCCCGCTTTAACCAAAAATTAAAAAGCTGGTAACATCAGTTTAACATCATCCCATTATAGTTTAATGCGGGAAAAGGTTAACAACTTCCTGTGCCGGAAGGTGGCCTGTGGCATGCCAACCATTATGGTGGTGGATGATGAAGGCAGTATACTGGAACTCATACGCTTCGCACTGGAAAAGGAAGGGTACCGCGTGCTCACAGCGGAAGATGGTATGCAGGCTTTAAACCTGCTGGCTGAGAACAGTCCGGACTTGATCATCCTTGATGTGATGCTGCCGGGGCAGGACGGATTTGAAATTTGCCGCCGCTTACGCATGCAACCGGCAACGGCGCATGTGCCCGTTTTGATGCTCAGTGCCCGGGGGGATGTGGTGGACAGGGTTTTAGGCCTTGAGATGGGCGCCGACGACTACATCACCAAACCGTTCAGTCCCCGTGAACTGCTGGCCCGGGTGAAGGCAAACCTGCGCCGCAATGACCGGCGTGTCGTGGGACCGGTCAAAGAGATCCGCCATGGTGAGCTGGTCATCCACCCGGAAAAATACGAAGCTTTGTTAAACGGGCGGAAGCTGGAGCTTTCCCCGAAGGAATTTGAAATATTACTGTTGCTGGCAGGGCATCCCGGGCGTGTCTTCACCCGGGACACCCTGCTGGAAAGGATTTGGGGCTTTGATTCGGTGCGGGAAACCAGGACGGTTGACGTACATATCCGCTACCTGCGTCAAAAAATCGAAACGGATCCGGGCCATCCCCATTTTATTGAGACCGTGCGGGGAGTGGGCTACCGGTTCCGTGAAGATTAACGCCGGGTTAACACAAACTTAACCGCACCCTAACACTCAGCTAATCCCGGGTTAACAAATAATGCCTAAAATATTATCAGAATGAAAATTTGGCCAGTTAGCGACAATCTTTGTCCTGGCGTCCGATGGCAGGAGGGGAAAATGATGCAACGGGCGGACCGTTGCTTGAGATAGAAAAAACTTTCATTTAATTTAAGAGGGGGATGTCCAGTTGGGTAAAAAAACTAAATGGATGCTGGTGGCAGCCTGCGTTCTTGCGCTGGTGGTAGCCCTGGCCGGTTGCGGCAATCAAAATCAACCCAAACAGAGCCCGCAACAATCGTCCGGTGGACAAGCTGAAGTATCGGGTTCCGTTACAGCGGTTGGTTCCACTGCCCTGCAGCCACTGGTGGAACAGGCGGCCACCCAGTATATGAGCAAGAATCCCAAGGCGCAAATCGTGGTGCAGGGCGGCGGTAGCGGCACCGGGCTGTCTCAGGTCGCTCAGGGCGCGGCGAACATCGGTGACTCGGATATCTTTGCCGAGGAAAAGAGCGGTTTGGATGCGTCACAACTGGTCGATCATAGAGTGTGCGTAGTTGCCATGACCTGTGTGGTCAACCCCGGTGTCACAGTGGGCAATCTGACCACAAAACAGCTGCAGGATATCTTTACCGGCAAGGTGACCAACTGGAAGCAGGTGGGCGGTCCGGATCAGAAGATTACGGTTATTCACCGGCCCAAAGGATCAGGTACCCGCGCCACATTTAAGAAATTTGCCCTGGATGGAGTGGAAGAAACCGCTCCCGGTATGGAACAGGATTCATCCGGCACTGTGCGCAAGATGGTGGCGGAAACCCCGGGTGCCATTTCCTACCTGGCCATGTCTTATGTTGATAAAACCATTAAAGCGATTAAAATCAACGACGTCGAGCCGACGGTGGATAATGTGATTGCCGGCAAGTATCCGGTCTGGTCCTACGAGCACATGTATACCAAGGGTGAACCCACCGGATTGGCCAAAGCTTTCCTGGACTACATGGTCGGCCCGGATGTGCAGGACCAGCTGGTTTCCAAGATGGGTTATATACCGATTACCCAGATGAAAGTGGAACGTGACGCTCAGGGCAAAGTGACTCAGAAATAACTGGTAGAAGCAAACCAGGCGGGGCAAGCGGCCGGGTGATCCGGCCACCCCGCCCGTTGATATTGGCGGACTGTCCCCTGATTAGCGAGGAGGTTGTGGGGATGGAAAAAACTATGACCCCGGTTCTGGATGTAGAAAAAATAGAGCAGGCCGGCAATCCGGTCTCCGGAGCGGGAAAATCTCTTACGGCGAAGAGGAGAAGGTATGGTGAAATTATCGGCCGCGGGCTGGCTTTTTCCTGTGCCGCCGCAGTAATTCTAATCACACTGGCCATTATATATTTTATAGCCGTCAAAGGTCTGGCCATATTTACCGTCAATGGCGTAAGTATTAGGTCTTTTTTACTCGGGCTGCAATGGTATCCGGACCGGCCGGCCGCCCAGGGCGGACCGCTGGTTGGTGCGGCCACCATGATTATTGGTTCCGTACTGGTATCTTTGCTGGCGGTGCTGCTCAGCACGCCGTTAAGCGTGATTGTTTCTGTTTTCATGGTAGAAATTGCGCCCGGCTGGGGACAGCGGGTGTTGCAGCCGGCAATTGAAATTCTGGCCGGCATTCCCTCGGTTGTTTATGGCTGGATCGGCCTGAGCATGCTGGTGCCATTCATCCGCATCCATT
This sequence comes from Desulfotomaculum copahuensis, assembly GCF_001655685.1. Classification (GTDB taxonomy): domain Bacteria; phylum Bacillota; class Desulfotomaculia; order Desulfotomaculales; family Desulfovirgulaceae; genus Desulfotomaculum_G; species Desulfotomaculum_G copahuensis. Next base: position 39,147 of record NZ_LYVF01000164.1, on the reverse strand, counting down.
CCGGCGGACAGGGGTTCACCGGGTTCAGTTTGCTGGCCGGGTTTCTAGTGTTGTCGGTAATGATTTTGCCCACGGTAATCAGTGTATCGGCCGACAGCCTGAAGGCGCTGCCCGGACAGTGGAAGGAAGCGGCACTGGCCCTGGGGTCCACCCGCTGGCAAACCATCCGGATGGTGCTGGTGCCGGCGGCGCGGACCGGGATTATCACCGGCGTGGTGCTCGGCCTGGCGCGTGCTTTTGGCGAGGCGCTGGCCGTACAGATGGTCATCGGCAATACCCGGGAAATTCCGCACTCTATTTTGTCGCCGATTATGACTTTGACTAGCGCCATCACTATGGATATGGGCTATACGATCATGGGCTCGATGTGGAACAACGCCCTGTGGAGCATGGGGTTGATCTTGTTGATTATGTCATTCTTCTTTATCCTGACCATCCGGTTGGTGGTCAAAAGGGGGATGGTTAAATGAACAACCGTCTTGCCGACCGGCTGGCCACAGTCATGTTTTGGGCCGGCGCCCTGCTGGTGCTGTTGATTTTGGGGTTTCTGCTCGGCTATATCCTGATTCATGGATTAAAAGATATCAGTTGGCACTTTTTAACTTCGCCGCCTCAGAATATGCTGGCTGGCGGCGGTATCGGCCCGCAGATTTTCAACTCTTTCTACCTGTTGTTATTAGCCATGCTGATTACCGTTCCCGTCGGATTGCTGGCTGGAATCTATCTGGCTGAATATGCCAGCCAGAGCAGGGTTACGGAGAGCATCCGTTTATGCATCGAAACATTATCCTCGCTGCCTTCCATTGTGGTTGGCCTGTTCGGACTGCTCATATTTGTCAACATGACCGGTTGGGGCTACACGTTGATGTCCGGGGCGCTGGCCCTGGCGGTGATCAATTTGCCCTTGATGGTGCGTGTTTCGGAAGAAGCCATCCGCAGCGTGCCGCCGGAATTACGGGAAGCCAGTCTGGCCCTTGGTGCAGCGCGCTGGCAGACGATGTGGCGGGTAATCATTCCTTCCGCTTTTCCAGGCCTGCTTACCGGCGGTATTATAGCGGCCGGGCGGGTATTCGGGGAGGCCGCGGCTTTGCTCTATACCTCGGGCATGAGCAGCCCGCCGTTGAATTTTGCTGATTTCAACCCGTTCAGCCATCTGTCGCCGTTAAATCCCTTCCGGCCGGCGGAAACACTGGCTGTACACATCTGGAAAATCAATTCCGAGTCGTTGATCCCCGACGTACGCCGGGTGGCGGACGGTTCCGCAGCCGTGCTGGTGCTGGTGGTACTCATCTTCAACCTTTCCGCGCGCTGGCTCGGACGGGTAATCCATCGCCGGATGACAGCAGCTTAGTTAGAGCTTGTGCTCCTGATGTTTCAGCACTGATAAAGAGGTGGATGATATGGATAAATATTCATCCGGCCGGATGAAGCTCTTTTCATCAACGGCCGGATTTTTTACCTCCGCTGGCAACCAATTTGCCGGGCGTAACATTGCCCGCCTTTTTAAAAAAAAAGCGCATGGCGGGGTCAGTTTTCAATTTCGCATTTTGTTTGCCTTTACCTTGTTAATTGTGATTGTGATGGGGACACTGGGCGCAGTTACATATTGGGGCGGTAAACAATGGCTGGAACGGTACACCGACGACCGGTTGCTAGTTTCAGCCCGTAACCTGTCGGAAAAGGTGGATATATTTACAACTACGGTAGACAAGCGCGAATTGACCCGCAAGGCAGGCTATTTATTGAATGCGGAAGCAAATTCCTTTAGCAGCCAGGGCATGCAGGCGCAGCTGCAAATTCTCGATCCGCAGGGAAAAATCCTGCTTTCATCAGGGCAGCAGGATAAAGGTGGCTTCAAACTGCCCGGCCGTTTGGTCGCCACCATGCTCACCCGCCGGAGCGGACTGGAAACAGTTCAGATGGCGGGTAAGCAATGGCGGGTCGCCTATCAACACATTCCGGGCAACAATTGGACTTATGTCGTTGGCCTGGCGGAAAAGGATTATCTGCAACCGATCAGCGAATTGCGCAATTTGATCGTCGTTGTGGCCCTGGCCAGCATACTGGCCACGCTGATTATTTGCGCCGTCGGGGCAAATAAGTTTGCCGGTCCGTTGAACCATTTGACCGGTGTCATGGATCGGGCGAGCAAGGGTGATTTCACCGTACGGGCGGGCAAATTGAACGCCGGCCGCGAGTTCAGCATTCTGGGAGACAGGTTGAACGCTATGTTATATGAACTGGGCCGTTTGTTCGGGCAATTCCGTGATACCGCCGGTGAATTGCATGAAACCAGTCGCCGGATGAACCGGGTGGCGGACAACCAGGTTAAATTTGCCCTGGAGACGGAGGGGGGCGTGGAAGAAATGGCTGCCACCGTAGAGAATGTAACCGGGCAGGTCATGCAGGCCAAGCAGTCCAGCGAAGAAATGATGCGCCTGGCGGGGGACGGGATGCTATCGTTGAAGACAGTAGTCGGGAAGATCGGTGAGAACCGGGAATTGATTTCTTCCACTGCATCGGCCATGCATGATCTGGAGCTGCAGATCCAGGAAATTGGTAAAATAGTTGACATAATCAATAACATTTCCAGGCAGACACACTTGCTTTCGTTGAACGCCTCGATTGAAGCGGCCCGGGCCGGAATGCAGGGACGGGGCTTTGCCGTGGTGGCGGAAGAGGTGCGCCGGCTCGCCGAGGAAACAAACCAGGCCACGGCGGAAGTGGCCAGAATTATTGATACCATTCAGGAAGGCAGCCGCCTGGTGACGGAGCGGGTGGAAGAAGGTTTGAAAGTGGCGGATCAAGGGGTGGAAACGGTCAACCTTGCTGAGGAGTCACTCCGGCAGATTGATCACGCAGTTGCCGGTACCGGTGAAAAAATAGCCGCTATTGCCTCGGCGGCACAGGAAATCATTCTGGGTACCAGGGAAGCAGTGCAGACAGTCCGGCTCATTGCCGGAACGGCAACTAACGCTGAAACGCAGGTATCGGCCCGGGATATTGCGGCCATGGCGGCCAGGTTGGCTGCCATGGCCGACCGGATGCAGCAGGACCTGGGTCGTTTTAATGTAGACAAACAGGAAGGGCCGGAAGAAGAAAAAATTAATGCAGAATTAATGCCGGCTTAATCGGGTATTAACGTTGACCGGCTAATATTTTGATAAAACGCGGGGCGGGGGAAGGGTGAAACAATGAAACTGGTGGCTGATTTGCATACACATACCATTGCCAGCGGACACGCCTTCAGCACTCTTGGGGAAATGGTTGATTCGGCTGCCGCTGCCGGCTTGAAAATGATCGCGGTGACGGATCATGGCCTGCGTATGCCCGGCGGCCCGCATGAGTATTATTTCAGCCAGCTGGCTTGTCTACCGGATCAGATTAACGGCGTCCATGTTTTAAAGGGGGTCGAAGCAAATATTATTGACCTCTGCGGTGGACTGGACATGCCCGAGCGGATGCTTAAAAGTCTTGATCTGGTGGTGGCCGGCTTTCATGATGGTTGCGGTTACCCGGGTGATTCCGTGGAGGCCAACACCAGGGCGCTGATCGGAGCCATGCAGAATCCATATGTACACATCATTGCCCATCCAGGAAATCCGGCCTATCCGGTAGATATGGACAAAGTGGTTAATGCGGCCCGCCTGGCTGGAAAAGCGTTGGAAATTAATAACAGCTCCCTTTGCCACAGCCGTCCGGGCAGCAGCCCCCGTTGCCGCCACCTGGCCCGTCTGGCCGCGCGCTGCGGTACGCTGGTGGCCATTAACAGCGACGCTCATAATTGCTATTCGGTCGGTCAGTGTGACCGGGCTTTGTCTGTGGCAGTTGAAGCAGGAATTCAGGAGAATTGTATATTGAATGCATCGCTTGATGGCATATGGTTGTTTCTGCAACAGCAGGGCAAGTGCCTGAGCAAAACTTCTTAATCTGATCTCAATTTTAATAAATAATTAATGAATTATGCCTTGTACCTTAATCTTGCTGTTATACAATATTACCGAAAAGGAGATAAGGAAAAGAGGCGTTTATCTTGGTAAAGATTTGGCAGAATGATGACCATATATTTATCGGTGGTATCATAGTCAATCATCATTTTAAAAAAGTTCGCACCGCATTGGAAAAAGCTTGCCGGGAAAACAGCAGACTGGTAATTGATCTTGCTGAACTTGAGTATATTGATCGTGCAGGTGCGATAGAGCTCTTTGAACTTTTGAGTGAAATGCAAAACAGCGGACGCAGGATAGAGTTATCCAATGTCAGGGAGCGAGTATTGTTTTCATTCCTTCAATTATCCGCGGAGTTGTTTGTCAAGGCGGAGCTTTTTAGTAAGGCCGGATAGACAAGGTAATGGATTGGGGGAATTGGTAGTTTTTTTTACCGGCTGCCCGGGTGGATTAATCAAACCTTGTCCTGGTTAAGATAATAGCGAGGTTTGTTTTCCTGCCAGGCCGGATGGGGAGGACTACCGAATTTGATTGGGAATTCGTCTTGGGTGGCGGCAAAAATGTTTCTGGCCGTTGCCGATCCGATACAAAATCTGGTTGACCGGGGCGGCATCACGCACGCCTTTTGTAACCGCCAGGCCATTAAGATTATGCTCAATGACGGCTGGGAAGAAGAAGCGGAAATTACCGGCAGCTATCTGGTTTGTTTAAATAAAGGAAACTGCTGGGCTGACCGCGGCTGGAAATGTTTTGCCCATTATTTGAAGCCGGAATCAGGAAACGGCCTTGGTCCCTGGCCGGATGCCGGAAGTGAATGTGAACATTATGTTGCCAGGGCCAGGCTATGCTGGGAACAGCGCAAATTTAAGCAGGCTTTTTTCTACCTGGGTGCGGCGGCTCATCTGGTTCAGGATCTTTGTGTTCCGCATCATGCCAGGGGAATTGCCTTTGGCGGTCACCAACGTTATGAAAGATGGGTACAGCATCATTTTCAGTTTTTCCCGGCGGATAATGCAGGCTGTTATGATCTGGCCCCGCCCGGCGGCGCTTGGATCGATGCCAACGCCCGGGTGGCCCGGGAATTCATGGCCCAGGTTGCCGTGAGCCGCGGGGAACAGGGTTACCGGGAAGCAACGGCGGTTTTACTGCCTCTGGCGCAACGCACCACAGCCGGTTTCCTGTTGCAGTGCCTGCATGATTTCAATAAGCCCACTACCTCCTTCTTCACATAGAAGAGCTGCAGTTAATTCTGCAGCCCATTTTTTTGCTCTCTTTAATATTATGTAAACAAATTGCGAAGGGGATTGGGAAGAGGGATTATTATTGTAATTTGAGATTGATATTTTTCCTTTCGCCGGGGAGTTTAGTCCATTGACGGAATAACTGCTGATCTTTTTTTTAAAATCAAATAAAATTAATTAAAATGGGAACCTGCAAAATAGATCCGACAGAGGGCTGGTTTGAATTGGTCAGAATAGACAAGTACAAATTAAAGCAAATTACCAAAATGTGTATACTTGAAGAGGATAAAGTCTGCGACAATTGTTGTTCTTGTTTTGTTTGTGAGCTGGATCCGGCCAAAACGTGTGACAACTGCGCCAAGTGTCTGGAACTGGCCGATTATAACGACATTCCGATTGATGACATTATCCTTCCTTGGAATGAAAAACATGGGAATGAAAAACATGAGCATGAAAAACATGAAAAAGTGGTTAAAAATAATAGTGGCTAAAATAATAAGGGAGTAGTAGCTGTTTTTGTTCGATATTGGTACCCATAATAAGTATTATGTAAACTAAGGGCAGCTGACCGATCATCTTCTCCAGCACCTCCGCAAATAATATTTCTAACGTTCGAACCATGTCCGGCAAGGGTTTTTTTATTGTTTTGTTGAAAGAAAATATATATGGAATAACATTAGTCGCGGGGGTTGGAGAAAATTATGCCGGAGAACAAAAAAAGACCCGGCGGCGCGTTTGCCGGATCCGTTTTAGTACTGGTGCCGTTTTTCTTTTTGCTGTCAATGACGGGCGGCTGTTCCAGCGCTCAGAGTATGCCTGGTTATTTGCTCCGCTCACCGGTGATTGCCGGGGATGCACAGTCAAATCAAACTGCAGGCACGCAACCAGGTCAGCCGTCGCGGTTCGAAATTATCTATGAACACGGGGAAACAAAAAACCTGGGCGGTTTTACCGTGATTCGCGACAATGCCACCGGGCAGGAATACCTGGCCGTAATCGGTTTGAACGGTTCATCATCTGTTATCGCAATCAAGTCACCCCCCGCACCGGGTGGAGCGGGTACAGTACGGTAATATCTACCGCGCTTTCCGGTATTTTTCTTTCGTCTTGATCAGTTCGTCGAAACTTACCAGCAGGCTAAGGGCGCTTTGACGTGAGGACAGCGTACCGGCATTAAGCAGTGCCTGTTTGGACATGCGCTGATATAATTCCCGGTCGGTAAGCAGTTGTTGCACTCCTTTGATGAATGCCTTCCGGTCGCCGGCCTCGGTCAGGAAACCGTCTTCTCCGTCACGCACCATCTCCATGGCTCCAAAGGCCCTGACGGCCACTACCGGCAGACCGGCTGCTTTGGCCTCGGCCAGTACCAGTCCCTGGGTTTCCGTTTTGGAGCCGAAGATGAAAATATCGGCGCCGCAATAACAGTTTATCACCTCGGAGCGCGGTAATGTGCCGGTCAAAATCACCTGGTTTTTTAAACCAAGTCTGTCTGTTTGCTTTTTAATCGCTTCTTCTTCCGGCCCCCCTCCCACAATAACCAGCCGGGTTGCCGGCAGTTCCGCTACGATTGCGGCGAAGTTATCCAGAATGTAGCCGATGTTTTTTTCCTGCCCCAGCCGGCCCACAAACAGAAGGATTTTTTCTTCCGGCGCGATTTTATACTTATGCCTCAGCCATTGTTTGTTGCCGGCCGAAAACTCTTCCAGCTTGATGCCGGTGGGTATTTTTTTCACCGCCGTACGGACGCCCATTTTTATTAAATGCTCACCAATCACGCCGGTGGGTACAATGACCAGGTCGCACTGATTGCAAAAGTCACGGCAAAAGCGCCGGGTCAGTTCCCGGGTGACCTCCCGGGCAAAGGGTACATAATGCACGTATTGATCATAAAGGGTGTGAAATGTGAAGACCAGTGGTACGCCCATTTGCTTTGCGAAATGTGCCCCTAACCGCCCGAGCAGAAAAGGGGAATGCACGTGAATGATCTCGGGCTCCCAACGGCGCATGGTCTGACGTAATTGCAGGGAAAAAGGCAGTGCCAGGGTAAAGTCCGGGTTGGTCGGGGCCGGGATGGAAGCAAACCGGAATACCCGGTTTTCCTTTTGACAATTCGGATAGCTCGGCGCAAAGATAAAAATGTCATGACCCAAAGAGGTAAGTTCACTGGTGAAAGTTTCGATGGAACGGACAACGCCACTGGTATATGGACGGTAGCTGTCAGTGAACACGCCTATTTTCAAAGCGGTTTGACACCCTTCCTGAAAATGGATTTGATATTATTATATCATATCCATGTTAAAATATCGCATTCTCAATCCCCTTCTGCATTTTCTTTTTCCCAGTGGTAGCCGGCTGATGTAATCCGCCACCCGGTACGCTCTTTTTTTAAAAGATAGGTCGCTTTTCCGTGCCGGATCACGCCTGTACGTACATCCTGATCGGTTAATCGCGCCTCCACCCGTGCCGTTTCACCGCTCAGCAGTTGAACCCGTCCACCTTCCAGGCCGGGTTTCCAGTACCAGTCGGTTGGCCGGGAGATAAAATCCCAAACATTGCGGCTCAAATCCTCCAACAAAGGTCCTCCGTAGTAACGGCTCAAGATGGATTTCACTTCCGTCTCGCTGCCGGCCCGCCACCAGGCTTGATCCGTTACCGCACCCTGTACCACCGTCCAAATTTCCTGCTCCGGGGTTTTGGCCGGCGCCGCCCGGCCGGTATCTATCCGCACCGTGCCGGCCAGGGATAATAAAGTCAAGACGGCAACCATAAACAATAGAAACGGCAAAGAACATGGAACGCGCCCGTACCGGCTGTAATTTCCAAACATCTGGACCATCCCCCCGCCATTTTTCATATTTAATATTACGGCGGCGGAGGGATTTCTTCCTTGTAAAAATATGGGAGTGATTCGGTTTTATTGACTTTTTGCTGTTTTAGAGTCCGCGCAAAAATTCCGGACGCAATCCAGCCCGGCCCGGCTCTTTTATTGCTTGTTTCAGCAGTGCGAGCAGCTTTTCCCGGTCATCATTGAGCTTACCCTTTAAAGGAAGGTAGTTTGAAGCATGGTTGGAGCGGAACAGGCATCCGCTCAGATTAATGTCTTCCAGTAGCCAGGCAATTTCCCGCAGTGATTCAAGGGGTGTCAGCAGGGTGAATTTCCCCGCTTTGATTTGATGGTATAAAGAAGTGTTTTCCAGCACCATCAATGTGAGGGCGGACAGAAAGTGCGGGTTGATGGCGTTGATCACCCGGGCGGTGGCCCGGGCGTGATCGAGTGATTGTTCCCGGCCACCCAGCCCGGTAATCACAGTTACCGAAAGAGTGAAGCCGGCTTCTATGGCGGCGCGCCCGGCGCGGATCATGCCGGCGGCGTCCACTCCTTTGGCCATCTTTTTTAAAATTTGATCGTGGCCGCTTTCGACTCCCAGATAAAGAAGTTGCAGTCCTGCCTTCCGGAGCCGGGACAGTTCGGCCGGCGTTTTGGCCAGCAAATCGCGCGGTCCGGCATAACCGGCCACCCGTTCCAGATATGGAAAAGCCCGGTTCAGCCGGGACAGCAGATCCAGCAAGTCACCGGTTTCCATGGCCAGAACGTCTCCGTCGGCCAGGAATAAGCGTTTTACCCGTCCGCCTGTTACCGCTGCGGCTTCATTTATGTCCCGCTGGATTTCCTCCCGGCTGCGTACCCGGAACATTTTACCCTTGTACATGCCGCAGAAAGCACAGGCGTTATGTGCACATCCGGTGGTAGCCTGTAGTATCAGACTGTTGGCTTCGCTGGGTGGACGGAAAACAGGTTCTTCGTAAAACATACCGCTCCCCTCTTCAATGTCGCGGATGGGCGGAAACAGTTTTTATGGCATTGGTAATGGCAGCGATAACTTGCGCCTTGCCGCCGATTTGGTCAAAACTGACCTTGGTGAAAATGGTGCCTTCGTTCGAGGCCACATAATGCGGCGGCAACTGATTCAAGCTGAGCGCCAGAATGTCTTCCCGGCAACGCTGGCAGTCGCAGGTATCCGGATGGGCAAGCCGGTATTCCTGCAGCACATCCGGCAGAGCCCTTCTTACCGCTTCTTCAGTATAGTTATGAACCATTTGGGCGCGGCCTGCACCGTGTTCTTTTACACCTGGCTGCAATGGCCATGCCAGGTCTTTTTCCCGGTCAGACCTTCTCTCCTTTCGGCTTGAACTGTCGTGATTTTAAGTGCGCAGGGTCGCTACCAGCCTTTTCGGGTGCAAAAGCATGTCCAACCCGTCATTGATGTCCGTCACCACTACGTCGGCCGACTGCAGCGACCGCACCGAAGTCCCTTCCGGTCCCAGTACAATGATACCCAGCGCGGCCGCGGCCAGCATAAGCGAGTCATTTGCTCCATTGCCGACAGTTACCGTTTGTTCTGCGCCCAGCCGGTTAATAAACTTTTCCTTTTGACTGCCCCCTTCCCCCGGTTCCAGCAAATGCACCGCAGCTTTTATATTCCGGCAGGCCTCCCGCCCGGTGCCGAAAGTATCCGCCGTAAGCACATGCACTGTAAGCTGTCCGGCCAGCCTGTTCAACCTTTCCTCCACCCCCGGTATCAGGACGCCATCTTTGGCCATGGTACCATTGAAATCCAGCACCAGATGTTCAATGACCAGTAGACCGCGCCCGGGGATTTCCACCCTGATCATTTCATCCACCCCGTTCCGTGTTTTTTTTCATTATACATCCGGGAATGGAGCCGGGGCAATCTATTTAAGCTGCTGTTAAATCAAGTAATCTGGCCGGTCGTCTAACTTGCCGGCCGGAAAAGTTTTTCGTGGTTTGATACGCACCGCACGGGTGCATCTTTGGCGTTAAACCGCACTGCTGCTCTGCCTCTTAATATGTTATGTCAACTTTTCTGCACATGGTATGCATAACAATTTACCGTTAATATTTCTGGTGCGTGTCTCCATTACTGCTTCACCGCAAGAAGCGCACCGGATAGACTGATGGATTTGTGCCTTTGGCGGCAGATCCAGATCCACCCTGCTGATATCAAAACAGTCCCGCCCGGCGTTGAGAATATTTTCAATGAATTCCTGCTGCAATTTTGCCAACTGCCGCTTTTCTTCCGGTCCGGCCTGCCCGGAAGCCGCCAGTTGACGCAGGCGGGCAAGTTCTGGGCGGTCGAAGGCGCCATATTTGACTGCTATGCGCACCCCCCGGTTCTCACTCCGGTGGGCTATGGTATATACGTGCTTGCCGTAATCGTGAAAAAACAGGTTGCCCTTGCCGAATGTACACCCGGTGAGCACCTGCAGGGCATCTACCCCGCAGGCTTTATTTTCCACCAGGGCCACCATTTCTTCATCAATTGAGCGTCCGGCTCCTAGTTCATGCAAGGCCAGTTGGGTGGCCCGGAAGCCGATGGCCAGGCCCGGGCAAATATGGCCATGAAATTCAAAAGCTTTCTCCCAGTCGCTTTTCCCCAGGCACATTATTTGCACTCCCCTTCCTTGTTGTCACCCAGACAAATACCCAGTTTCCTGGCGGAATGTAAAAGATCACTGTCCAGGGGTACCTGGCGGGTGCGTCCACCGGTTTCAGCCAGTGGTACCGAGGTGATTTCAGTACCGTGCAAGCAGACCATTTCACCGAAACGGCCCTCCATTACCAGTTTCACCGCACCGGTGCCGTAACGGGTGGCCAGGATGCGGTCAAAAGCGGTCGGTGAACCGCCCCGTTGCAGGTGTCCCAGCACGGTTACCCGGGCTTCTTTGCCGGTGGCTTCTTCCAGTTGCCGTGCCACCACCTGCCCGATGCCGCCCAGGCGAACCGGGTCGAAACTGTCCTCCACCCTTTTTTGGACCACCTGTTCGCCGTTTAATGGTTTGGCTCCCTCGGCCACGACCACGATACTGAACTTTTTCCCCTGTTGTTCCCGTTGATTTATTTTGCCGATTACCTGTTCGATACGGTAGGGCAGTTCCGGAATTAAAATCACGTCCGCACCGCCGGCCAGCCCGGCCTCCAGGGCGATCCAGCCGGCGTAACGGCCCATAACTTCGAGCACCATGATCCGGTGATGAGATTCAGCGGTGGTGTGCAGTTTGTCCAGAGCTTCCGTAGCCGTGGTCAGTGCGGTGTCAAAACCGAAAGTTTGATCCGTATCCATCAGGTCGTTGTCTATGGTTTTCGGTACTCCCACCACCGGCAGTCCCCGCTCGTAAAGCTCCTTGGCGATGGCCAAACTGCCATCGCCGCCGATCACCACCAGGGCATCCACCTGGTGGATGCTAACATTTTCGAAAATCCGGTCCGATATGTCTACATAAACTTTTTCCTTGCCTTTAACCACCGGATAGTGAAAAGGGTTGTCCCGGTTGGTTGTGCCCAGGATGGTGCCGCCCCGGGGTAAAATGCCCACCACATCCTGCTCGGTCATTTCGCGGGTCTGGTTTTTGATCAAACCGCCGAATCCGTTGAGAAATCCTAATACGGACAGGTCATATTCCCGGATGGCGGTTTTTACCACTGCCCGGATCACGGCATTCAACCCCGGTGCGTCGCCGCCGCCGGTTAATACACCCAGCCGTTTAATCTTGACGGTCATGATTAGGCCCCCTCATCAAAATTATTTCTATTATCCCTCTTTTATACGCCGTTTAACAGGTTTATCCTGCCGTCAGGAAATGCCGCAGAATATCATTGACCCGGGCGGGTTCTTCAAGCATCATCATGTGTCCGGCACCGTGCACCACGGCCAGTTCGGCCCGGGGAAGGGTGTCCGCCAGATAGCGTCCGTATTTAAGAGGTGTGAGCTGATCGCGGTCGGCGCTGATCACCAGCGCCGGTACGTTGATCGTGGACAACTCCGGCATCAAATCAAAATGGTCGCAAGCAGTATAATCGGCCAACAGCACCGCCGGAGGGACGCCGGCCAGCTCTTCCCGGGCGGAGCGCAGCAGTAAGTCCGGTGCTTCGTTACTGTAGGCCAATGCGGTTAGATCGTAGCTTTCCCCGCGGCGGAAGGCCTCCAGCATAGCCGGCAGCACCCGTAAGCGGGCGCCGGTGCCCACCAAAATGATCCCTTTTAAAAGCAGGGGATAATAACGGGCAAAGTCCAGGGCAATCGCTCCGCCCATGGAATGCCCGGCCAGGTAAAACGGCCGGTCAGGCAGCATCTGCGCGGCAAAGGCACGGATAAATTCGCGGTAAGCGGCAATTTGATCGCAGGCCCGTCCGCCGGAACGGCCATGTCCGGGCAGATCCACGGCATAAACAAGGTAATCGCGTTTTAGCGCTTGCAACTGGGGCAGCCAGTGACGGTGACTGCCTCCCGCCCCGTGCACGAATACAACACCCTGTGCCGGTTCCTTTCCGTCCGGTTTACCGGAGGCATAAAAATATACGTTATCTTCGATTACAATATGTGGCATTATGTAAACCCCCTTTTAAAAAAATTACCGGTGCCAGAACCGGTAATTTTCACTAAAGAAGTGATTATATGCGTGGTAAATTTGCTTTGTTTAATGGTGCATTTCGCATTCATTCAATGGCGCCTTTTTGGGCTCTTCGTATTTGTCCCACATGGCAGTGAAAAAATACCCGATACCCAGCATGACCACCGTGGTAAAAAAACCAAACACGATACCCTGCCACCAGTGGCTGAAAAACATAACTTCTCCCTCCCTTGCGGAATGATTGCTTTCTGGCACAAGCAACATCCGGCTGATAAAATTATTTTGTTTTTAACTGCAGTTCCAGCAGTATGGTTTTAAGCTGTTGCATACTTTCGCCGTAGCCGGCCCAGTCACCTGCCTTTAAACGGGTCAGCGCCTGGTTATATATTTGATTGGCTTTTTCAGCCAGTCCGGACACTGACTCACCGGTTGCGGGCGGTATGCCGGGGACGTTGTTTCCGGTTTGGGTCAACTGGCCGTTGAAAATGCGGTTTAAAGCCTGTTCCAGGGTGGGTTCCATGACCACCTGGTCGCCGAGGGCCACCACTACGCGGCTCAGCTCGGGTATTTTGCTTTGTTCCGCCTGCAGGTAGAGTGGTTCTACATAAATCAGGGAGTCCTTGACCGGAATGATCATCAGGTTGCCACGGTATACCGTGGAGCCACGCTGGCTCCACAGGGAAAGCTGCTGGGAAATGGTGGTGTCCTGGTCGATGCGTGCTTCAACCTGGGCCGGTCCATAAACCAGTTGCTGTTTGGGAAATTCGTAAACCAGCAGTTTTCCGTATTTGCTGCCGTCGGACCGTCCGGCCAGCCAGGCAACCATGTTCTTCTTGTTTTGCGGTGTGAAAGGTAAAATTTGAATGAATTCCGGCTGTTTGTCCCCCGGTAGCCGTGCGATGGTGTAATAGGGCTCCATTGGCTGTTCTTCGTTATTGGTGCCGGACACTTCCGTGGGCAGGTTCCATTTGTCTTCCTTGTTATAGAAAACACGGTAGTCCGTCATATGGTAGGTGGCGTATTTTTGCGCTTGAATCATGAACATATCTTCCGGATAGCGCAAGTGGCTTCTCAAACCGGCGGGCATATTTGCCAGCGGTTTAAACAACCCCGGGAAAATATGGCTATAAGACTGCAGGATGGGATCCCCGGGGTCGGCGGCATAGTAGGTTACGTCGCCGTTATAGGCGTCCACGGCCACTTTGACAGCGTTACGAATGTAATTAAAACCCGGTTTGGCAGGTTCGGCATAAGGAAACATGCCGGTGGTCGTGTAGGCGTCCCATATCCAGTAAAGCCGGCCGTTATTTAAAACAATATATGGATCACTGTCATAGGTCAGAAAAGGAACTATTTTGGGTACCCGCTGTTTTATGTTCCGGTAATAAAGCAGCTTGCTGCTGTTGGTAATGTCGCCGGACAGAAGCAATTTATAGTCGCTAAAGGACAAGGCAAACATCAGCCGGCGCCAGAAAGAGTGTACATCCACCCCGCTATGCCCCTGATAGGTGCACCAGGCGTTGTCGTTGCCCTTTGGATAGTCGAACTCCTGGCCGCGGGCGTTTACCGCTACATAGTTATCGGTTGACTCGCCGTAGTAGATTTCCGGCCGGGTTATTTTCAAGTCGGTACCGGTAACCGGCGGGATGTCCTTGATCAACAACCGGGGCAACCCGTCGCTGTTTATCTCGTTAACCGGACTCATTACGATACCATAGCCGTGGGTGTATTTGAGATGCTCGTTTACCCAGGTTTTGGCCTGTTCAGGTAGTTGTTCCTGGTTTAATTCCCGTGCCGCCAGCATCACCTGGCGGTAATGACCGTCAATTGTATAGCGGTCCACGTCGATGCCCTTGAACTCGTAATACAGGCGCATCTCCTGAAGCTGGCTGTACGTCTGCTGCAGCGGCCGGTAATCCCATAAGCGGATATTTTTTATGGTATCTTCGTTGTTCTTGATGTCCGGCGGAGTTAACGTGCCACCCGCAGGAAACAACCGGCTCTCGATGTTATTTAAATCATAGGTCAGACGGGTGAACTTGATGCCGTTTTCGATGTACGGCCGTTCTTTATCCTGCTCGGTGGGCAGGACGAGAAATTTCTGCATCAGCGCGGGGTAAATACCGTTTAAAACAATAGCCGCCACCACCAGGATGCCAATACTGTAGATGAGTGGGCGCAGACGGCCTAAGACAATATTGATCAGCAGTATTGCAGCACTGGAAAGACATAATACCAGTAAAATCTTATATGCCACCAGACGGGCATGTATGTCTGTGTAGCCCGCTCCGTAAACCACACCATGCTCCGAGTAGAGCAGCAGGTACTGGTCCAGCCGGTATCCCCAGGCACGGATAAACAGCAAGATGGCCAGCAAAATGGACAAGTGACGGCGGGCGGACGGTGAATTCAATATATCCCTTACTCCCCCGCTTGCCGCGCCGGAAAGTACATAGATAGCGGAGACCAAAAGCAGGGACAGGGCCGCCGTCCATAGTAAGAGGCGGTAAAGCAAGATTAAAAATGGCAAGCGGAAAACATAAAAACCGGCATCACGGTGGAATATGGGCTCCTGGATATTAAAAACGGCCGGGTGTAAGAATTGCTGGAAAGCCAGCCAGTTTCCCGCGGCCGGCTCACTGATCAAAAAGGCCAGTATCAGGCTTGCGGCGGCAAATAATAAAGTCACCGTCCGGGGGGCAATCAACCGGCTCCAGGACGGTTGAACCAGGGTGACTACATCCCCCTCCTGTATCCGGCGGGCGGTTCCGGCCGCGTTGACAATTGGCCGGCGGGTGAAAAACAGGTTGGCAAACAGGACGGCAAAAACAAGCGCCCACACCGCCAGCCGCAAGCCCACTGCCGAAAGTAGAATAGTCAGGAACACCTGCTGGTAGTGTACCGATCCGAACCAGAGCCAATCGGTATAGAAGCGCGCCCCCCAGTGTACCAGCGCGAGTAGCAGTATAACAGCGGCTGCCAGGACGGAAATAACATAACGAAGCCTGTGTTGCAACTGAATTCTCCTCCCTGCCGCAAATTTTGCTGCTAAAAGAGTATCCGGCGGCGCTGTTCCGGGTTTACATGGGTTTGGGGTTTTTCCGGGTGTCGTCCGCCTCGTGGCGAAGTTTAGCTTCACATAATTGGCAGATTAACACCGCTTTCTTACGCGGCATTTCATCGTCATCTTCATCATATGGATCCGGCTTGAACTCCTCCGGTTCAATTTCCCGCCCGCACATTATACAGCGTGTCAAGGGCTCCACCTCCGAATATTAAATGGACACACCACTCCTCCTTTTTTAATTCGCCGGCGGATTTTGAATTCCTGCCTGGCGGAGTGTGCATTAAATCAAGACAGCAAAAAGGTTGCCCGCATAAAGCGGGCAACCCGGGGGGTCTTGCATTCAATTGAACCGGGGCTTAAGCTGACGGGTGAGTTCCTCCGGTATATGCAGTGTCCACGGTTCATCATGCATCACCTGCAAATGACTGTAATCGCTGCCCACCAGGGGGAAGATGGTGTACCGGCCGACAATGCGGGCGGTGACCCAAAAACCCTCATCTTCCCGCCGGGCCAGATAAAGAGCGGCATTAAAACTGGCGATATTGATTTCGTCATAAAATTCGATCACTTTACGCAGCCCGGCTGCTAGATCGTCTATATCGCGTCGGGTGAGGTCGTTGATGGTCGTTTTTTCCGGCATAACGGCGGTAACGTCACATAATGCGCGTGGGGCAAATGTGACCAGCCAGTGGGTGTTGCCGGTTTGGCCCAGATAACGTTCATTATTTTTTATTTCCGTATTGATTAAATCGGACCAGTAATTGCGTCCATTCTGAAGCAGATATTCCCTGCCGCACCGGATCAGCCCGGCATCGTAACGGCATGGCGCCGGTCCGGACAGAATCTGCAAATGGGGGTGGATCAACGATCCGCCGGAATAGGGCATATAGTTCCAGTTTATGGAGCCATACCTGGCCCCGCCGGGATCCGCCGCTTCAGCCAGTTTTAGAAAATCAAGGGCGGCACACACGCTATCGCTAATGATTTCAGCCGTCAGTGCGGGCATGGACAGGTAATGTTCGGGTGACATGATTGTTACAGCCGAATACAATTCATAGGGTGTCAGGTTGGGCACCACCACCGCCCGGCCCACCTGCAGGCGTCCACCGGGAACAATGTCTTCCGGGAACCGCGGGGTGACCTTCTCCATCTTCGGTGGACAAAACGGACAGAACTTCCGCCGCGATTCCTCCACAAAAGGTGTCCAGTCATGACGCTCCAGTTTCATGCTCCGGAAGGACATGATACGTACCGCTTGTCCGGTTAAGGGATCAAAACGGATTTCGTTGGGTACGGTGGTCAGGGCAAAATCCTTGAGCGGGTGGTGAAAGCGGGTTTGATTGATAATTTTACGGAATTCTAATGGCATTTGCGGCCTGGCTGCCGGCAACCATTGCCTTTGCTGGGGAACAACAGCCCCGGCGGCAGGATTCCCCTCCTTTTTTATTATTTCCTCATAATATCTTAGCAGTTTTTACATGCCCTGTCATCCCCGCCCGGTTGACCGGTCGATTTGTGTATCCCAAATGTGCTGGAAAAGGTTTAATCCCGGACCGCCCGAATATGCGGCATTATTCAAACGCCTTGAATTCAGATCTGGAATTGTCTTGACGGAAGCAATTCCATAAGATATAATAATTGTTGCCGGAAACGGCATACAGGGGAGTAGCTCAATTGGTAGAGCGGCGGTCTCCAAAACCGTAGGCTGCGGGTTCAAGTCCTGTCTCCCCTGCCAAAGAAAGTTAGGAGCCTCAAGGGTTTGAGGCTCCTTCGTTTTTTAGCGAAACCGGTGAAAATGGCGTAATGGATCCATTTTGGCATCAGACTAAAATGCGTGGCTGGTACGGGTTGTTTTTTCCAGAGTGCTGTTGTCGGGACGGTGGAATAAGAGGACGCTGAACACCGAGGTCAGGTTCAGAATGATCACCAGCACGAAGGCGCCGTGGAAGGAACCGCTGAGCTGGACAATAAAACCCGTCAGTGTGGAGGCAATCAGACCGGCCACAGCAAAGAAGAAATCCATAATTCCGAGGGCGGTACCTGATTTTTCTTTGATCATGTCCACATTGACAGCGTAGAAAGTGGAATTGGAGGCCATGTTGAATCCCACCGCCAGGGAAATGGAGATCAACGACAGGCTCAGTGAGTGGTACATGATCACAGGAAGCAAGCTCAGGGCGCCCAGCAACTGCGAAATCCAGATTGGATAGGAACGGGACAGGCGCAGGTTACCAGTTGATTTTAAGATCCGGTCGGACAGGTGGCCAACAAAATAAAGCAGGATTGAAGCCAACGCCCAGGGCAGGATGGTGAACATGCCCACATGCTGCAAATCCATGCCGTAGGATTTACTTAAGAAGGTAGGCAGCCAGCCCAGGAAGAAAAACAGGTTGTAGCCGAAAACGAAGAACGCCCAGTCATTGGAAAGCAATGTGGGGTTGGTCAGCAGAAACCTCCACATACCCGGCGAGCTGGCATGCTGATGCTTTCTGATGGCCTGTTCGGAGATATCCCGGGAAACTTTTTTTTGCTCCCTGATATGGGACAGTTCGGCATCGTTTACGTGCACGGAGTGTTCCGGAAAATCACGGAACAAGAAGAACCACAAGGGTGCCCAGATAATGCCCAGACCGCCCAGGATCATGAACATTCCCCGCCAGGAAAAGTGGATGGCCAGTTGAGATACAATCGGGCCGCCGAGCATCAGCGCCAGCGGCACGGATACGAGGGCGTTGGCCAGCGCGACCGCTCTTTCCTTACTGGGCAGCCAGTCGCCGACCACGCGGTTTAAGGCCGGAAAGTTCGGCCCTTCCGCCAGTCCGAGGAACAAACGGACGGTGAACAGGAAAGCGAAACCAGCTGCAAAGGCCGTGGAGAAAATGCTTACGGACCAGATCAGTGCGGCAATTAGCCAAACCTTACGTGATCCCCACTTATCTACCATTAATCCACCAAAAAAGCATAATGCCGCATAACCGATATTAAAGGCACCTAGTGTCAAACCAATGTGCTCTTCATTTAAATGAAACAGTTTGCTCAGAATCGGCATGGCAAAAGCTATCGCCGAACGGTCAACATAGTTAATGACTGTAATCAGAAAAACCATTCCAATGATAATCCAGCGATAATTTGAAGGCTTCATGATTTCATTCTCCTTCCTGCATAGTATCCTACATAGTAATTAAATGATTTTCGTTTTCCAGCCTTTCCCTTTCTAATACACCTCCCCGTGCCTGCATTGCTGTCCTAGGAATGCATAGCATATTATAGTAAATTGTTGAAATAGGCCAAATTCCGACTGGTTGGGCAACATCAAATGTTCTGAAAAGAAAGTATACTGTATACTTTGACATAATTTTAAGTTTTCCTGCCTGGGTGAAAGGTTTTGATAAATATTTTTTGGTTTTTGAAATATGAATAATCTGGGCAAACCTTGCCCATGGTGAGAAATTCTCTTCTCAAGGAGATGCTCAGCATAAACCTGTGCAACTATTTTATGACAATATAGATAATAAAAAAGCAGGCTTAGAAGCCTGCTTTTTTTAAAATGCATTTCTATTATTATTTATCCGGTTCAGTTTCTGTTTTGGCGTTTTTGATGATTTCTTCCGCCAGACGGGCGGGTACTTCCTCATAACCAGAAAATACCATGTGAAAAGAACCCCGGCCCTGGGTCATGGACTTCAGATCAATGGCGTAACGGTACATTTCCGCCAGGGGTACGATCGCCTTGACCCGGGTGTTTTTGCCGTCCGGTTCCATGCCCAGGATCCGTCCCCGTTTGGCGCTGTTGAAGTCGCTGATGATATCGCCCATGTAGCTTTCCGGCACTGTGACCTCAACTTCCATGATTGGTTCGAGCAGTACCGGTTTGGCTTGTTGACAGCCCTTCTTGAAGGCCAGGGAGGTGGCTATTTTAAAGGCCAGTTCGGATGAATCCACCGGGTGGTAGGAACCGTCGTACAGAACCACCTTCACCCCGGTAACCGGATATCCGGCCAGCACGCCTTCGGTCATTGCTTCCCGGACGCCCTTTTCCACTGCCGGGATATATTGTTTCGGCACTGAACCGCCGAATATTTCCTCCGTAAATTCAAACGGCTTGTCGGGCAGTGGTTCCAGGCGCAACCAGACGTGACCATATTGCCCGTGTCCGCCGGTTTGCTTTTTGTGCTTGCCTTCCACCTTCACTTCACTGCGGATGGTTTCCCGGTAAGGCACCCGGGCGGAGGACATGGTTACATCCACACCGAACCTCCGTTTCAGTTTTTCGAGCAGGATGTCCAGGTGCATTTCGCCCATACCGGTAAGCAGGGTCTGCTTGGTTTCGACATTCTTTTCCACCCGTACGGTGGGATCCTCTTCCAGCAACCTGGCCAGGGAGTTGCCCAGCTTATCCTCGTCGCCCTTGCTTTTGGGCTGAATGGCCACGGTCAGGGTGGGTTGCGGGAAATCAATGCCGGCCAGCTTTACCGGTTGCTCTTTATCGCACAGCGTGTCCCCGGTGCCTGTTTCCTGCAGCTTGACCAGTACGGCCATGTCTCCGGCCGGAACTTCCTGGACCGGCGCAGTGGCCTTGCCCCTGACATAAAGAATCTGGCCGATCTTTTCCGTCTTTTCTTTATTGCTGTTTAACACTGTGGAATCGCTTTTCAATGTGCCGGTATATACACGGATAAAATTCATTTTACCCACATAAGGGTCGGCGAGGGTCTTAAACACCAGGCCGGAGAAAGGTTTACCCTCCTCCACCCGCGGGGCCGGGGCATAATGAATCAGAAAGTCCAGCAGGTTGGTTATGGCCATATTACGGGTGGCCGAACCGCAAAGCACGGGTATTACTTTGGCCGAGGCTACGCCCTTGGCCAGTCCCGTTTTCAATTCCTCAATGGAAAGCGCTTCGCCTTCCAGGTATTTCATCATCAGCTCGTCATCGGCCTCCACGGCCGCTTCAACCAGTTTTTCCCGGTGTTCGGCAATGCTTTCGGCCAGTTGACCGGGAACGGGAATTTCCGTGGCTTTACCGCCGGCATCGTATTGGTAGGCCTTTTGTTCAAGCATGTCCACAATGCCGGAAAAATCATTGGCCTGTCCGATTGGAAGCTGAACGGGTGCAAAATCCGCATTGAATTTTTCTTTCAGCTCATCAAGCACCTTGAAATAGTTGGCATTTTCCCGGTCCATCTTATTGATAAAAACGATCCGGGGCAGGCCGGCCTGATCAGCCAAATCCCAGATAATTTCGGTCTGCACCTCCACCCCGTCCACGGCGGAAACCACAAACAAGGCGCTGTCCACCACGCGAAGCGCACCGCGCACTTCGCCGATGAAATCGGAGTAACCGGGCGTATCCAGCATATTCAGTTTATGCTGTTGCCATTCACAGGGCACCAGACTGGTGTGAATGGTTAGATGACGGTTGATTTCTTCCGGATGGTAGTCGGCTGTGGTTGTGCCGTCTTCCACTCGGCCGAGACGGTTGATCACTCCCGTGTTAAACAGCATGGCTTCGACCAGGGAAGTTTTGCCGGCGCCGCCGTGCGCCACCACACCAAGATTACGGATAAATGAACTGGGGTAATTTTTCAAATCCCGTACCTCCTTTTGTAAATAATGTTTTCTCTAAAAGTTTTTTCTATACCCGGCAAAAGATTACCAATATAAAAACGCCCCGCCACGGGCACGATCATGCTTCCGCCGCTGGTTGCCGGCGTCCCGGCGGCACGGTGATAATTCAGCGGTTTAACGTTTATCCAGCGTACCCGCATGCCAGTCAAGGCCCGGTGTGCGTCAGGCCGCCGTTAAGGAGCCTGATCACCTGATATTCTATACGCCGGCCCCAAATTCCTTGTCTTTAAGTGAAAATATTGACGGTATATAATCCAGGCTGCGGCGACAAGGTTGGCCACATAGCAAAAGCCGGTTGGACATAGATATAGCTTGAGGTGGCTCTTCATGACCAGGCAGTCCTTTGTTTACGGCGCATTCATTCTCCTGGTGGCCAGCCTGTTCAACCGGGTGATCGGTTTTATTTATCAGATTGCCATGATCCGCATTATCCGGCCGGAAGGTGTCGGGCTTTTTAATATGGTTTATCCTATTTATGTGCTGGTGCTGGTGTTGGCCGGAGCGGGCATTCCGGTGGCCATTGCCAAACTGGTGGCTGAAGAGGTGGCCCGGAAAAATTTATACGGGGCCTACCGCATATTCACCATCGCTTTCTGGTGCATTACCGGGAGCAGTGTTTTTCTCACCGGGCTGCTTCTTTTCGCCCTGCCATGGATAAAACAGCTTGCTTTTCCCCACCCCAAGGTTTATTACAGCTTGCTTGCTTTGATTCCGGCCATAATCATTGTATCGCTCTGCTCGGCCTTCCGCGGTTTTTTCCAGGGACTGCAGCAGATGACTCCCACGGCTACGACTCAGGTGGTGGAACAAATAATCCGTGTGACAGCCGGGTTGGTCATTGCCTATTTGTTGTTGCCCCGGGGGGTGGAGTACGCGGCCATGGGCATTTCTTTAGGAGTGGTCTGTGGTGAACTGGCCGGTTTTTTGCTCATGCTGTTCATTTATGTGCAAAAAAGGCCCCCTTTGACCGGGTTGCGCCTCAATCTGCCGGCGCCCCTGTACGTGGATGCCCGGCGCATTTTTCAATTGGCCGTCCCGGTTACCCTGACCCGCTTTGTGTCCACTGCGCTGCTTTCCGTGGATGCCATCCTGATTCCCCGGCGACTGCAGGCGGCCGGTCTGGGTTTGCTCGAGACCACGGCCACTTACGGACAACTGGTGGGTATTGCCGAAACATTATTGTTTACTCCGGGTATTGTCACCATATCCCTGGCCACCGCGCTGGTGCCGGCGATCAGTGACGCCCTGGCTCAAAACGATCTGGCGCTGGTGCGCGGGCGGACCGAAGAGGCACTGCGTTTAACGATGCTGGCCGGATTGCCCACCGCCGCCGTTTTCTGGTTTATGCCCCGTGAATTGTGTGCTGTGCTTTTTGGTTACGGCGAGGCCGGGCAGGCGTTGGCCATACTTGCTCTCGGCGGTCCTTTCTTGTATTTGCAGCAAACCGTGACCGGTGTTTTACAGGGTTTGGGACTGGCCGACCGGCCGTTGAAAAACCTGCTTGTTGCCTCCCTCTTTAAGATTATCGGTATTTATTATCTGACAGCGGTTCCCTCCCTGACCGTCCGGGGAACGGCGGCGGCCATCAGTCTTGGCTATATGATTATGGCCCTTTTGAATTATCTTGATTTAAGGAGAAGCATCCGGCTGCGCGTTGATCCCGGGTACTGTCTGGGCAAACCGCTGGCGGCCACCGCCGGTATGCTGGCGGTAATGCAGTTATGGCGTGAATATATGTTCAAGCCGGATTCAATTTTTCACATCGGTTTTTTCCTGCTGCTTGGCGGGTTCACCTATTTGTTTATTTTGCTCCTTTTGGGCGGTGTGCACAGATATGATTTAAGCCGCCTGCATTCATTTCTCCGCCTGCGTTAGGTCGGACAGCCAGTTCTCCACTCCGTGCATGGCCCGGTAATTGGTAAGATCGAGTTGGATTGGCGTAATTGATATATACTGGTTGCGCACGGCTTCCACATCGGTATTGCCGGGCTTTTTGTCTTCCATGTCCATCGGTTCGCCGGCCATCCAGTAATAAACTCTTCCACGGGGATCGGTACGCTTGTGAAAAATGTTTATATAACGTCTATTACCCAGGCAGGTGATCCGTCTCCCCCTGGTCCCGCCAGCCGGCACATTGATGTTTAAAAGCGTATCCGGGGGAAGGTTGTTTTTGAATATTGCCGGGATGATTTCCCGGATAAACTGACCGGCGGGCCCAAAATCCATTTTTTCATAGGCGGCCAGAGAAACGGCCAGAGCCGGAAACCCGTTAATCACGCCTTCTATAGCAGCTGATACTGTACCGGAATAAAGCACGTCGGTGCCCAGGTTTGGACCCTGGTTGATTCCGGCCACCACCAGATGAGGCGGTTCGGGCAACAGGTCCTCCACGGCCAGTTTTACACAGTCGGCCGGGGTGCCGTCCACCGCCCAGGCGCGGGAAACATTCACCGGCAGGCGGACCGGTGTGATGCGCAGGGGGCGGTCCACGGTAATACCGTGTCCAGTGGCGCTGCGTTCCCTGTCGGGTGCAACTACAAACAATTCACCCAGGTCCTGCAGGCTTTCCAGCAGGGCTTTCAACCCGTCGGCATGAATGCCGTCGTCATTACTGATCAGGATGCGCATTTGAGCCCTCCATCCGGTCAAACCTCATAAATTGAAATAACCATGGTTCCTTTTTGAAAGTCTTTACTCAACCCGAACATCAATTTTTTATCCTTCAAACTTTTGTTTAAGAAGTCAACAATTTTGTACATCTCATCGTAGGGCTGAAATGACTTGTAAGCAATCAGCTCCAGTTTGCCTTCCTTTTTCCCCTCACTCATACGTCCTCCTCCATCAACCTTTAATGAGCGACATGGCTTCCGCCCGGGTGGCTTCGTTGCGCTGGAAGGAACCTCTTACTGCCGAGGTGATCGTCTTGGAGCCCGGCTTACGCACACCGCGCAGGGTCATGCACATATGCTCCGCTTCCACCACCACCAGCACCCCCTGCGGGTTCAGGCGGTGCATGATGCTGTCGGCAATCTGTTTGGTCAGCCGTTCTTGCAACTGGGGACGTTTGGCATAACCCTCGACAACCCGGGCCAGCTTGGAAAGACCGGTTACATTGCCCTTGCGTGGAATGTAGGCCACGTGCGCTTTGCCGAAGAAAGGGAGCAAGTGATGTTCACACATCGAATACATCGGAATGTCCTTGACAATAATCATTTCTTCATGTTCTTCCGAGAATACTTTTTGCAAGTGCACCTCCGGATCCTGCCACAAACCGCAGAATATTTCCCCGTACATCCGGGCCACCCGGGCCGGTGTTTCCAGCAATCCTTCCCGTTCCGGATCTTCACCGATTGCTTCCAGAATCATACGAACCGCATTTTCAATTTTAGCTGTGTCAATCATTTTCTCCACTCCCTCCCAGCAACTACAAAAGGTGCAGATATTTATGTGTCTGGGGAATTACCCGTACATCGATCAGCTTTTCCAGCGCACGCGCCTGAATGGCCAAGGCCCGTCCGGGGGCCAGTTGCGGTATCCCGCGGGAGGATGAAACGGGCTGCAGGACAACCGGAATGTCTTTGTACCGGGAAAGAAGTTCCACGGCCTGTTCAATCTCCCGGTCGGCACTGTAGTCGGCGATAATAATTTTGACCATTACTTTTTTCTTTTTGGCCAGGGCCAGCGCCAGGAACGCCTCGTGTTCTCGCCAGCAGGGGGTTATGCCGGCGGTGCCGGGCAGTTTTATATCCATGGCGATAATATCAATGCCGTCAATGATCCGGGCCAGTTCTTCCGGCAATGTACCGTTGGTCTCCAGATAGATGCCCTGGCGGGCCGGCGGGAGTAACGGTATTAAACGGCTGAGGAAGGACGTATGCAACAAGGGTTCCCCCCCCGTCAAACTAATTGTCTGATGCCCGGAGGGGTTCAATTCCCCCGCCCGGAGGGCCACTTCAGCGGCCGTTAACGGATTGGGCAGCAAACAAAAATTGCCAGTTCCCGGTTCCGTCTCAATGCGGCAGTGAACCGGCGCTTTTCCGGTCCGGGTGTCGCAATAGCGGCAGTTCAGGTTGCAACCCCAAAAACGGATAAAAATCTGCCGGCAGCCGGTAAAAATACCTTCCCCCTGGATGGAAGAAAAAATTTCCGTGACCATGGTGCTGTCGGCAGGCATCTAATTCACTCCTCTTACCTTGCAGCGTGCTCTTTTGACGCTTTCCAGCTCAGCAGCATAGGCGGTAAAAATTTTTTCAGCCAGGGCGGGAATTTCATTGCCGCTCCAACCCATTTCAACCAGACTGGCAGCGGGCACCGGCGTGTTTTCGGCGGTTACGTTCAAAGCGGTATGAATCATGGTGGATACCGGTGTGACAGTGGCGATGGAAATGGAAAGCTTGCGCCCCGCCAGATAGAGGTCATCGCCGTCCCGTTTCAGGGAACTTCCCCGTGAGGATACTATTTCATTGATTATAGCCACCAGCAGTCGCTGACGCAAAATAGTCCGCCCCAGACCGGCATCGAAATGTTCTATGATAAAGTGTAACATATCTGAACCGTAAATGGGAGACTGTTGGAGCACGTCCTCCATGTCCACCATATGAGCAAAGTCCAGGCGGCAGGGGCCCCGGAAGGCCACAATGCTGTCCCCGGGCAGCCCGAGGGTCCGGTAGGCCCACAGGGAAGAAAGCTGCGTGCCATCATAAAGCATTGTTTTTTCAATAAAAAAGGTATGCATCCTGTCATATCTCCTCCCGGCCGCCGGGAAAAGGTATTCCGACGGCCTTTAAAGCCCGCTGCAGGCGGCGGCAGCTTTCACACTGGCCGCACATCAGTTCTTTACCGAGGTAACAGCTCCAAATCAGGTGCCACGGCACGCCCAGTCGTTGACCGAGACGGACGATTTCCACTTTATTCAGCCGTTGGGTATAGCTGACCACCTGGACACCGTTTGCGGTGGAATAAGACAGGGCGCGGTTGGCTGCTTCTACGTAGGCCGGACTGTTATCGGGAAAGGTGACTGCTTCTTCCCGGTTGAATCCGGTGACCACCCGGGTGCAGCCAAGCGACTCGGCAAAACAGGCCGCTATGTTGATCAGCAAGCCGTTGCGGTTTGGTACCCAGACCAGGGCGGCCGTTTCTCCGGCCTTTTGCGGATCGTCCAGGTCTTCTTCATCCGGCCGGGGAACGGAAAATTCCCGGTTGACCAGGGCGGTGCAGGTGAGCGACTGTAAAAAAGGAACGGCCACGGTCTGATGGTGCAGATGGTAATACGCGGCCAGTGCCCGGGCGGCACCCGCTTCCCGTATGGCCGCCCGCTGCCCGTAATCTACGGTTAGGCAGAGTTCGACACTGCTTTCCCGTAAGGCCTGGGCCAGGGAAACCGTGGAATCCAGTCCGCCGGAAAGCAAGACCACGCTTTTCATGCCTGTTCATCCTCCGTGTAGCCGGCCCAGGCATCGGGTGACTCCCACACCCGCACCAGGGCCAACTGCAGTTCCGGTGCCAGCAGCACGCGCAACCGGCCGGAGATGTACCGGGCCAGGTTTTCCGCCGTTGGATTGATCCGGTTAAAAGAGGGCAATTCATTCAGGTATTGGTGGTCCAGTTCCTTGATTACCCGGCCCACCATTTCTTTTAATGCCTTAAAGTCCAGCAGCATTCCATTTGCATCCAATTTTTCGCCTTTTACAGTGACTTCCAGTTGCCAGGTGTGACCGTGCAAATTGGCGCACTGGCCCTGGTAATTGGACAACCGGTGGGCGGCGGCAAACCGTTTGGTGACGGACAGTTGGTACATGCTTTTTTCCTCCGCAGCTAGTATAACTCAATCATTTTGACTTTAACTATTTCGTCGCTCAATGTCAACGTCCTTCCGGACGGGCATAAAAAAAGGGCGGTTAATCGCCGCCCTTTTTTTATGCCCGCTAATGAACCAGACCGAGTGCCCGGCTGTAACATTTGACCGCTTCGGCTGCCCGGCCCATTTCGTTATGCAGGTTTCCCAACAACCCCCAGGTTTCCGGACAATCAGGCGACTGTTTCAACATTCCTTCACAGATGGCCAGGGATTCGCTGTAACGGTGCAGTTTGTTCAAGCAGGCGGCTTTATTCAGAAGTACGGTTTGATTGAACGGTTCGATGGACAGGGCGCGGTTGTATAGTTTTAAGGCTTCCTCATGCCGGTTCATTTCATCCAGGCACAGGGCGTAGTTGTTCATGGCGGTGGGATCGTCCGGGTTGCAAATCAATGCGTTTTCGTAACAGGAAAGAGCCTGCCGGTACATTCGTGCCCGCTGGTAGCAACCGGCCAGGTTGGCCAGGATGGAAGCGTCACCGGGCGACAACTCTTTGGCCACTTCATAACAAGTGATCGCTTCTTCCAGACGTCCCAGAAAATGCAGGCTGTATCCCTTGTTGTTCATCAACTCGACGCTGTTCAAGCCGCCGGCCTGGGCGCGCTGGTAGCAGAGCAGCGCTTCTTCATGCCGGTTCAGTTTGCTCAGTGCCAAACCGGTATTCAAGTACAAGGCCGGATCCGGTCCGGTGGTGGCCTGCACCTGGCGAAACACAGTCAAGGCCTCCTCCGGGCGATCCATGGCCAGTAAATTGATGCCCACGTCATTTAACGAGAGCGTTTCCGGTTCAACAAGCAGTTTGTTCAACAAACCCAGGGGGCCGGAAAAAGATTTTTTGTTTTCGTTGATAACCGGTCTGGATTTGTTTGGGGCCGGCAATCTCCGGTTTTCTTCCTCCAGGGCAAGATGTTTTTTCAGCAGCCGGTCACCCGTACGGGAACGCTGGTTGACACGGTTCAGCCAATAAAGCAGGCTTGTCCGGCTGTGTTCACCGGCGGCCTTTTTCCAGTGCAAAATGGCCCGGTCCAGCCGGCCGCGCTTCAGGCACAACCGGGTGGCCTGCAAATGCAGGTTCACCCGCCTGGGCTCCAGCTTCACCGCCCGGTCTATCCAGCGCAGGGCTTGTTCTTCCGCTCCCAGTACTTCCAGGATGCGGGCCCCGGCCTGCCAAAGATAGGCAACGGTCACCGCTTTTCTCACCGTAGGCAACGGGTTCCACATCACGGATCGCTCCTTTGGATTATTAACTGGCCATTACTTCGCTACCAATGATAGTGTTTCCTGCTAAAATATTCATTTTTATTCCATCAAATCCCTCGTTGTTACGACACGGCGCAAAGAAACACCCGGGAGTATTCTACACGACTACTCCCGGGTGTTTCTTTGTCGACATTTTATCCGACCACCTGGTAGCCGGCTTTTTCCACCGCTTCAACCAGTTGATTTCTGGTCACGGCAGGTCCATGTGCAACAGTGGCAGTTTTGGCGGCCAGATCCACAACTGCCCCGGTAACTCCTTCAACTGCCTTAAGTGCCTTTTCCACCGCCATTTTACAATGGTTGCAGGACATGCCCGCCACTTGCAACACAGTTTGCTGACCGGTCACATTCTCACCTCCCTTCATATATTAAAGGGTGTTTTGGTTCAACAATGTTTTAAGCCTTGGGTCGTGCAGCATATCCCGCCATACCGGGCGCATTTGCGGTGTGGTCATGATCTCGATTATGACCGGCCGCATGACCGGGGCGGCCATAATATTGGCCACCGCCTGGCGGGCGCCGGGGTCGGACATTACTGAAGCCATATTTTGCTGTACGTTCCGTGAATGCATGGCCTCCACCATCACCCGGTGCATTTCCGGTGTACTGAACATGTTGGCCACGTTGTTCCGGTTGGCCGGACGGGTCATGTAATTGATCATGGTTTGTTCGTTTGGGGACGGTAACATGGGCTTGGCCGACGGAGTGAGCCCGAGCAGGGGCGCCAACCAGACGCCCAGGATCAGCCCGGCCAGCAATGTTCCGGCCAGGGCGCTCCAGAACCAGCGTTGCATCACTATTGCTCCTTTCCGGGACAATAATTTGAGGACAGCTATATTATGTCCCGCATTTGGCGCAATAGCCCGGGAAAAGTATATTAACCGGAGCGGGTGTCAATTATATATTTACAGAACAGAATAAGGGAGGACGGAAAAATGAAAAAAGACAATCAAAATAAATTTGTCAAGGGTGACTCCTTTGTCCGGGAAAAGACCGGTTCGGCCACCATGATTAACCTGGACGGCCGTTGGGAGCACGATTTCACCGACGACGATACTCCGGCCGGCGCGCAACCGCCGAAAACATTATCCGGCGTACCCGTAGCGGAGAAAAGGCAGTCTCAAAAGCCCGGGCCGGGGTTGAATCCATAGCCGGCCGGTGAATACAGCCGGGTTTTTTTACCGGCGCGGTTCACGTAACTTCAATAACCGGCCGTCGAGGAGCACGGCAAAATTATATTGCCGCGACCGGGATTGGGCAATCCGTACCGCTGGAGATCGCGGGTTGTCAGGGCTTTGCCTGCTGCTTTTTCAAGGTGCCGCTGAATGGCCGCACCCGGAAGGAGACACCCAACCGGGAGGCAATCTCCCGGCATTTTTCGATCTCCACCCCGGGCCACTCCACCACCGTCAGCACAACTTGCGGAATAATATCACGACAGCGGGCGGTAAAATCCAGCATACCGCCGTAGGCGGCCGGACCCATGGCCGGCCGGCATAGTGCCACGTACTGCGCGGCATTGCCGGCATTCAGGCTGATGCTGATCACATCCGCCAGGCCTTTCAATTCCGGGGTTATGTCGCGGCCGTAAACCAGGTTGGCCTGGCCGTTGGTATTGATACGGATGCGCGCTCCTTTTTGCTTTAAAAAGGCGGCTGTTTTTTTGACCAGTTCCAAGCGCTGCAGCGGTTCGCCATAACCGCAGAAAACCACTTCCCGGTAATGTTGCGCACCGGCAAGCGCCGCCTGCAAGTCGCTAAAGGAAGGCTCTTGTTGCAGCCACAGGTTGAAGCCGACTCCCTCCTCTGTATTCCTGATACAAAAAACGCAGTTGTTTGAACACCGGTTGGTTACATTCAGGTATAAATTGTTTCCGATTGGATAAGCAATTGTTTGTCCCTTCATTTTGCAATCCTTCTTACGGTAAATTAGGTCATAATAACCATTGGGCATCAGTATAGATATAAAAAAAACGGGAGGTGATTCCATGCTTGCCAATAACAGACCCGGCTTCAGTTTGGGGGAGGTTCTGCGTGGCGCTTTACTGGCCCTGACCATTTCGGTGCTGGGAAGTCTATTTACCGGTGCCGCCTGCTATTTTTCCAGCCTCCCGGAACATAGTCTGCCCTGGGTTTCCGCCGGCGTTTATTTTTTCAGTGTCTTGGGCGGTGCCTGGTCCACAGCCCGGAGAACAGGCAACCGGGGATTGATTTACGGACTGACGGTGGCTGTGTTGTTTTTTCTTTTCAGTTGGTTGATTGCCGTCTATATTCTGCCTCCCGTATCCGCCGGTACCACCCCGCTGTACCAAAAATTGTTGCTGGCCGTGCTGGCCGGTACCCTGGGCGGTGTGCTGGGAGTAAGCTGCAGCCGGTAAATTTCCCTCTTTAAGACCGTTCTACGCGACTGTAGAAAATCCTTTAATTCGGATAAAAAGGCGGGGGCGGTTTTGCACCCGCCCCGGAACTTATTTCCATACCTTTAATAATATTGACCTGATAAAGGAAGGTAAACGTAAAAAATATACGCGCAATGTCAATCACCCCTTTATTAGGTTGGCTTCTTATATAATATGGCGATTCCGGGAGAAACGTGACTAAATTATTTATTTCCGCATCCCGGCCGGAAAGCGGTGCACCACATCCCCCGGTTCGAACAAGGACCGGTTTGGGGCGACGGCTACCGGTTGCTCCATCCACTGGGACACCCGCTTGATGATCATGTCCAGATCACCCCGGATATGGCTTTTCAAGGGCAGGGAGTTTAAAAACAAACGGCCGTATTTTTTGCTCACCAGGCGGCTGTCCAGCACTACCACGGCACCCCGGTCGTTAACCGAGCGGATCAGCCTGCCGAAACCCTGCTTGAAACGAATGATTGCCTGCGGCAGACTGTAATGGCGGAAACCGTCCTTTCCCGCCCGGGCCAGTTGTTCCAAGCGGGCTTCCACCACTGGCGCCCCGGGCGAGCCGAAGGGTAATTTGACTATAACAACGCAACTCAAGGCCTGCCCGGGAATATCCACCCCTTCCCAGAAACTGGATGCACCAAAAAGCAGTGCCCGTTCCGTATGAGTGAATTCTTCCATCAAGCGGGAGCGGCTGCCGTCGATGTTATGACCGAGCAGGCAGATGTCCATTTCCTCACAGGCCGGTTTGAGCAACCGGTAGGTTTCCTGCAGCACCCGGTGGGAGGAAAACAAGGCCAGCATGCGGCCGCGGGTAGCCCGGACCAGACCGGCCAGCGCAGGCACCAGGGCGGCGTAATATTCATTTTCGGGAGCAAAACCCTGGCCGGGGATATCTCTGACAATACAGAGCAGGGACTGCTTATCGTATTGAAAAGGTGAATCCACCTGCAGCCTTTGCACCCGGCCGGCGGGCAGCAGGTTGATTCCGGTGCGTTCCGCAAAATGCTCGAAGGAACCGTCAACTGTCAGCGTAGCCGAAGTAAAGACAATCGTTTCCTTGTTTTGATACAACTCCCGGTACAGAATTTCCCCCACCTGCACCGGTGCGGCATGCAGTGTGCAGCCTGCCGTTTCCCCCTCCCCGGTTGTTTCCACCCAGTAAACGAATTCCGGGTCGCTGTAATTCAGAATAAATAAAAGGTCGGCGGCCATTGCCTCGCCGGCGGTCAATTGCTGGGTGACATCCCCGGCCTGGCCGGCCCAGGCCTCATTAAGGGCCTGCCAGGCTTCCAGGACGGCCTGGAGCCTGGTCAGGCAGTCCAGGAGCCCCTTCAGCCGGCTTGACAGGTTGTCCAGCTCAGCCTGCACCGGCAGTTCCCCGGGCGGCTTTAAACGCAGCGTACAACGGGATGCGTCTTTGTTTTGACTGTGGAAAAGCTGTCTGATGTATTCGATCAGTGTGTTAAAAAAAAGATCCGTTGTTTCCCGCGTCTGCTGCAGGGACAGGCGTGCTTCCTGGAGCAATTGAAGCCACTCGCCGGCGTCACGGGGCGGAACCGGTTCGCCCAGTTGACGGATTAGCTTGTATACACCGTTCAGCCAGCGCCGCAATCCGTTCCGGGAGAGCTGCCGGCCCAGTTGTTCGGTGGCAGCGTCTTCAAGGTGGTGTGCTTCGTCAATGACCAGGGGGCCGTAAGCCGGCAACACCCGGTTGTCCGCCCGGACGTCGGAAAGCAAGAGAGAGTGATTGACTATGATTAAGTTGGCTGCCTCAGCCCGCCGCCTGGCCCGGGTAACGAAACAGTCCCGGGAATACCAGCGGCAGCCGGTGCCCAGGCAGGCTTCACTGTCGGCGCAAATTTGCAGCCACCATTCCTGTTCATTATAGCTCAAGTTTATTTCACTGCGGTCTCCGGTTGTCGTGGCGGCGGCCCAGAGCAAGATCCGGGCCATGAAAGCCGCTTCGGGTGGCGACCACCCGCCGGCGGAAAGTGCGTGCAGCCAGCGGCGCAGGCAGAGGTAATTCTGCCGGCCCTTGACCAGTGCGGCGCGACAGGGGGCGGGCAATGCCTCTTGCACCAGGGGGATGTCTTTGTTCCACAGCTGTTCCTGCAGGTTGATGGTCCGGGTGGCCAGCACCACCCGCTCGCCGCTGAGCAAAGACCAGTACAGGGCGGGAATGATATAAGCCATGGATTTACCCGTGCCCGTACCTGCTTCCACCAGCAAAAATTTTTTTCCGGCAAAGGCGCGGGCCACTGCAGCCACCACCGACTGCTGTTCCGGCCGGTATTCGTAGCCGGGAATGCGTCCGGACAGCGGTCCGCCGGGTTCGAACATGGCAGCCAGTTGTTCCGGGCCGCTGTCTTCCGGGGGCGGTGTTCCGGCCGGAAGCGGTTGCCCGGTTTCCGGGGCGGCCGGGGTGAACAGCACCGTCCTTTCGATTCCTGTTCCGGCCGACTGCCAGGCTATTTGCTCCATTAACGGCGCCCAGGGGGAACCGGCCGTTTGCAGCAGGGCGGCCAGATAAAGCAGTATCCGGGCATCCTGTCCGGCTGCTGTTTTCAGTAACTTCCGGTAAAGGGCGGCTGTTGCCAGGCTGTCGTCCAGTGCCCGGTGGGTGCTGGCGTGCTCCAGGTTCAACCGGCGGCAGAGCTCGGCCAGGCGGTGCCCGGGAAATGAAGGGAACAGCACCCGGGACAATTCCAGGGTATCATAAACCGGGTTGGGTAGCGCGCCGGCGGCAAAAGCCAAAAAGTCACGGTCAAAAGATATATTATGTCCCACCAGCGGTTCATGTCCGATGAAA
The DNA here is from genome assembly GCF_001655685.1 of Desulfotomaculum copahuensis. Lineage (GTDB taxonomy): Bacteria > Bacillota > Desulfotomaculia > Desulfotomaculales > Desulfovirgulaceae > Desulfotomaculum_G > Desulfotomaculum_G copahuensis. The sequence goes on along the minus strand of NZ_LYVF01000164.1, from coordinate 5,499 downwards.
TGCAAAGCGGCCGGCAAAACCGCCCCCAGTTCCGGGGCGCCGGCCAGTTGGGCATCGTCCAGTCCGGTAAGCCGGCGTACGTTAACGGGTACATGTCCCCGGGGACGGACCAATGAATGCCAGGTTCCGTTAATCTCCCCGTTAACCAGCCTGACCAGGGCAATTTCAATTATCTCGTCTTTTTCGGGGTTCAAGCCGGTTGTTTCCAGGTCACAAAACACGCAAGACTCAAGCAATACATTTCACTCCCGGGGATTTTCTTTGACGTTGTTTATTCTTCCCGTTTTTTGACGGCATCCTTTTTCATTCGCTGCCGGAAGGGCAATTCCTGCAACTGCTTTTGCCAGCGAGGAGCAAAAATAGCCGCACGCTCATAAATTGATATAGACATTGGTTGAACAGGAGGCGAAAAGGTTGGAAAAACTTGATCCCGGTATGTTGCCCGAACCCTTCCGCAGCATGTTTTTGAATATTGACCCGGCGGTACTGGAACAGTTGCGGGACAGCATTGATCCGGCCGCTCTGCTCGGCTTGCTGGGCGGTGCGGCGGACATGGTGCGTCAGTCGCTGAACACTCAGGACAGCGAGGCGCTGCAGCAACTGCTGTCCGGTGTGGCGCAGCTGCTCAACCCGGCGGGGAAATAAAGGAAAGCCATATAAAACAAGGGCCGTATCGTTTACGGCCCTTGTTTTAATGTCATCGCTGGCTGGTTTTGATGTTGCGCCTGAAGATGGTTCTCCGGTACGGGAAGGAACGGCGCAACACCAGTGACGGCGGTCGATCTTCGCCCCCCAACCTGCTGCCGTCAACTGTTCTTGTCATTTCGCCCAGCTTGCTGGCCGCCTGATCCGCTCTGACCAGTCCGGCATTATTCGGTCCGTAATCCAGAGCGGTTAGTTTCTCGGCCGAGGAAATCAGCATCTCCAGCAAATCAGCCGGTTTTTCCCGCGGCGCCAGGGCGATCAAGAGGGCCAGGGCGCCGGTGACGTGCGGCGCAGCCATGGAAGTACCGCTCATCCGTTTGAAAGTACCGCCTGTTCCCGTGGACATGATTCTGTTACCGGGCGCGGCCAGTTTGATTTCCGGTCCCAGGCTGCTGTAGTAGGCCAGTTGATCATGTTCATCCATGGCGGCAACGGCCACCACTTCCGGATAGGCGGCGGGATAGTCCACCGATTGATAAGAGCCGTCGTTGCCGGCAGCCGCGACAATGATTATGCCGCCGGCTGCCGCCCGGCGCACCGCTTCATGCAATGCCCGGTTAGGTTCATCCGTACCAAAACTTATGTTCACCAGCTGTATGCCATGACGCAAACACCAGTCCAAACCGCGAATAATACCGGCAAAACTGCCCTCCCCCTGCCGGTTTAATATTTTGACCGGGTACAGGGATGCTTTCGGGGCAGTACCCTTGATGCCAAAATCATTGTCCACGGCAGCAATAATACCGCAGACATGGGTGCCGTGACCGTGATCATCCGCCGGTGCCTCCCCGGGGTGCAGAATATTTACCCCGCCCTTGATATTTCCTTTTAAATCCCTATGTTCCAGATCAGCCCCGGTATCAAGCACGGCTACTTTTACCCGTTCCCCCCCGGATTTGGGCCAGACCAGATCCGCTCCGATGCGGTGAATACCCCAGGGTATTACCTGGTAATGATCACTTTTAAACTGGATGTTTTCAGAGATTATGCTGACCGGTTGCAGTTTAATCCGGGCGTTGTCCGCCAGAGCTTTGATATCATCCTGTGCATGCAGTTCCTGAATTTGCGGGGTATTGGGAAGGGAACACAAGACGCCGTCAATTAACGGCAGGGGTTCAATGCCGGTGGCTCCATGTTTGAGGAGCAGTTCCCCGTATTCCGGCCGCAGGTTTTTCCCTTTCATCACCGGCCTTTTAAATAAAATTATTTTTTCCACCTGAGCGGTGCTGCCGGACATGCCCATGGTGTCCTCTCCTTTTACTGCTGTTCATTTCCCCCGGCACTTTGAGTGCCCCCGTTCTTTTTATCGGCCATGCTGCGCAAAAGCGTGTTGATTGGATCCAGAATCTTGGCCAAATCCAGGGAATTGCTCTTGTCTCCACGTTCAACCGTGCCGGAAGTGGTAACTTTGTAGTCGTTAAAGGTTTTAATTATCGAATCAAACATCAGCTGGATGCTGTTGGCAATAATTTCAATCACCTGTCCGACGGTGCGGGTGCCTGTGATCAATGTGCGCAATGTTGATTCCAGACTCTTTTGAGCAACCGGTGCGCCCCGGTAGGGCAGGCGGGTCAGGTTCTCGATCTGGCCGGTCAGTATATCAAGTTTTTGGGCCAGCTTGTTTTCCCTGGCCCGGGTCATTTCCAGATGAGCGATCGCTTCGGCCAGCCGGTCAATGTTGGATGTGATTTTGGCGGCGTCTTCCATCTGATTGCTCTTTTCCGCCTGGATGGATTCAAGTTTGGTTACCAGCGTATCCAGAGTTTCATGCAGGGGTTTTTCAGTGACAGTCATACTGAACACATCCTTATATTAATGATATGAGATAGGGCCACAAAAGCAGCGGCCCTATCCATGCCAGTCTGAAATGGTGCTTTTAAAGGGCGAAAATGATTACACCGACCAGGAAGAGAATAAAACCAATTACTCTTACCACGGCGGGAAAAGCATCGGCTACGGCCAGGAACAGTCCGACTCCGGCCAACAGGGCGCCCAGGGCCATGCCAAACACGCTGGTGGGAAAGGCCTTGACTTCCACGCCCGATTTTTCAACCACATCAACCATGCGAAAATACCTCCTTGTTGCTGATTTTTTTGAACAAACTGCACCCGGGTGCATTGTTCTGATCTAAAATATGTATACCGGGAAGCCATTGTTACAGCGCACAGGAAGAATTTTCTCACCGGTGTTCCGCCTTTTGGCGAGTGGTTTGACGGTTTTGTTGCATCTATTTAAAGGAGGTTGATGGTTTGGAATTGCACGATGTGGATGATGCGCTGGCGGAAATAGAATCACTGGCCGGGCTGGACTGGCTGAAAAAGTGTACTGACCGGCTTAAGGAAATGGACGGCGCCGGGCCGGCGCGGGGACGGTATATAGAATTGCCGCCGTCCGGGGTGCCGCCGCTGGGCTATCTCTGGTACCGGGCAAAAGAGGAGTGTGCTTTAAGCGAACTGGGATTGATCACCGGTATGAGCACGACCATGCAGCGCCTGGCCTGCCTGGGCAAGGATCTGTCTTTGATCCGGCGGCAGGCGGGGTTTGCGGAATGGTGGACCGGTTTCAGGGACGGCCGGGATTTTGCTCCGGCTGCTTTTCAACTGGCGGTGGCGGCGGGGTTGCAGCGGCGGGGCTGGCAGGTGGAATTGAAGCCGGAGGAAAACGGCCGCCGCTTGGAGCTGTGGCGGCCGGACTGTCGCCTGTATGCCTTGTGCCGGCATGCGGCGGGACCGGAAGGGGTGAGCGCGGTCTTGACGGCCGGCGGGTGCAAGACCGGTGAAACGGCGGATGTGCTTTACCTCGATTGCGCTTGGCAGGCGGGGATGGACCGGCAATCGGTGCTGGAACAATACGCCATAAAACTGAAAACGGAAACCGGGCCGGCCGTGCCGGGAGCTGTCATATTTACGGTTACCTATTTCCGGCGTACGTCCGGCGGTGTAAAAATGCACACCGGACAAAGCATCTGGCTGAATCCGGTCCGCGTCCCGCCCTGTCCGGCGGAAGACTTGCTGCTAATAACCTGCAACCAAGAGAGGAATCAATCTTAAAGATCACCTTTTTTATTCGCCGGAGCGCAATCACAATGATGCTGTGTCAATAAAGGCCGCAACGCCAAAGCGGCCTGTTCGCCCAGATTGCCGGGACCGGGGAAAAAAAGGCGTAAGGCGGTGGCCAGGCCGTAGATCTGCCCGTGTAAAAAAGCAGCACAAGCGACGGCATCAGGACGGGAAGAAACCTTTTGCCATTGCTCCAGCGATTGCAACAAAAGTTCCAGCAACCGGGCGCCCTGTTCTTTTCCCGGCGCTTGCTCAAACGAGCTCATAGCTTTCCCCCGGGTTCAAGATCGCCACACGCGCCGTGGTTTTTGCCTCCACATCCTGTTTGAACCGGGAGGCATCCTGGGCAATCAGCGGCCAGGTGTTGTAGTGCATCGGAATCACCGTGTGCGGCTGGAGCAATTGCACTGCTTCCAGGGCGTCATCCGGCCCCATGGTGAAATTGTCGCCGATGGGCAACAGGGCCAGGTCAATGGCCTGCCGGCGGCTGATTAAATTCATGTCCCCGAACAGCCCGGTGTCACCGGCATGATATACGGTGTGTCCGTCCATGGTAATGATAAAACCGCAGGGCGTACCCAGGTATTCAGCCGTTCCGCCGGTGGCCAGGCCGCTGCCATGCCAGGCCGGTGTCAGCTTGATCCGCACCCCGTCGAACTGATGGCTGCCGCCGATATGCATGGGATGCGCCCCCACCCCGTGGCGCATGCAGAAATTGGCCAACTCGAAGACCGACACCACCGTGGCGCCGGATTGCCGGGCTATTTCCACCGTATCGCCCAGATGATCGTCATGGCCATGACTGACCAGAATCAGGTCCGGGTGCAAATCCTGCACTTTGCTTACAGTCACCGGATTTCCAGTGATAAAAGGGTCGATGAGCACGCTTTTGCTTCCGGCAAGCAAAAAAGCGGCATGGCCGAGAAAGGTAACCTGCATGGTATGCACTCCTTTCGCTGGAAATGTAATATTATTATATCCCGGGTCATCAACACCTGCAGATCAGTGATTCTCCCCGCCGGCGGTCAGGAAGGAAAAAATCCGGGCGGCGGCTGTATATGGATCCATTCCCCTGGACAGCACGGCGGAGAGCAGATCGTTCACCGGCCCGGGCGTGGTGATTTTTTTTTGGACCAGTTGCTGCCAGCGGTGGTTGACCAGGGAAAGCGTTTCGTCTTTTGCCCTGGTTTGACGGCGCCGGGTGAACAAGCCGCCCTGCACCAGGTAGCGGCGGTGTTGATCAATTGCCGTCAGCAAATCAGCCGTTCCCCGGTCACTCAAGGTGGAAGTGGTCACCACCGGCGGCCGCCAGTCAAGGCGTCCGGCCTGCATATCCAGCATTATTTCCACTTCCGCGGCCACCCTGGCCGCGCCGGGCAGATCGCACTTGTTTACCACAAAGATATCCGCAATTTCCATGATTCCGGCCTTGATGGTCTGAATGGCATCGCCGGCCCCGGGGGTAAGCACCACCACGGTGGTATCGGCCACGTGCATAATGTCGATTTCAGCCTGCCCGACGCCTACCGTTTCAATAATCACCCACTCGAATCCAAAAGCGTCCATGGCTTTGATTACTTCCCCGGTGGTATGGGATAATCCGCCCAGGCTGCCCCGGGTACCCATGCTGCGGATGAAGACGCCGTGGTCGACTGCATGGTTCTGCATCCGGATGCGGTCGCCAAGCAGGGCGCCGCCACTGAAAGGACTGGTCGGATCCACGGCGATGATGCC
>NZ_LYVF01000163.1 GCF_001655685.1 Desulfotomaculum copahuensis | reverse complement strand
ATTGGATGCAAAGAACGCATCACCAAAGAACTGAAACAAAAGATTCAAGCTGTAAGAGAAAAGCTGAGCCAAAAGGCAAATTCCTTACCTGGGGAAGGAAAAGGGATGATCCGAAAGGTAAAGCATCTCTTCAAGCAACTGGACGGAAAGATTCCCGTTCATAACGGTCTGACCCGTTTTCAGCAGGAATCGTTTTATTCCGCCTGGCACGACTTGAAGCATCTCGCTTTAACGAGTAGGTGACCCCGTTTAGCCGGAGTCGGACAAACCGGTAGGCCGCATCTAACAGATCGCGGGAGGCAAAGCCAATGGCTTTCGCTTGACGGTCAACGCAGGATGGAAACTCTCGTGGTTTCCCAAAAGGCCGTGTCCTGCGCCCGTCAAGTGCCGTTCTCCCGTCCGGGTGGGACTCCCGGGGCCGAGGCCCCCCTGTCGCAATGTTCGTCCCCAGGGGCGGACAAAGCAAATCCGAAAGGAGCGAAAGCCTGGTCATGGGGGTGGCCGGCTGCACAAAAACTAACGCTTGTTAGGTATTGTGAGTTTTATGGAACCAGGTATAAAGAAAGATTTGATTGCCGAAGTTATTTTTACCGGAACGGAGCTTTTGCTGGGTCAAATTTTGAATACCAACGCGCAATATTTGCAGCAAACCCTGGCCGCACTCGGGCTGGATCTTTATTATCAGGTGACCGTGGGTGATAATCAGGAGCGCTGTGCCCGGGCCATTCGCCAGGCGGCCGGACGGGCTGATCTGATTATTATCGGGGGCGGGCTTGGCCCGACTGAAGACGACATCAGCCGGGAAGCGCTGGGAGAGGCATTGGAAATTCCCCTGGTCCGGGACCCGGTTGCCCTGTCAGTCGTGGAGAGGTTTTTTGTCTCACGGGGTATTCCCATGTCCGCGAACAACCTGAAGCAGGCATTGGTGCCACTTAATGGTGTGGTGCTTGATAACCCTGTTGGTACGGCTCCGGGTGTGGCATTGGAACACAAGAACAAGCTGTATTTCTTGCTCCCCGGCCCGCCGGCGGAATTTGCCCGGATGCTCGACGGGCAAGTGGTTCCCTATTTGCGGCGGCGCTTGGCGGATCATTCAGCCATCATCTGCTCACGGGTTTTAAAACTTTGCGGCATTGGTGAATCAACCCTGGATGATAGTTTGAGTGATTTGCTTAAAAGTGCAAACCCCACCCTGGCGCCTTGCGCCAAGGAAGGAGAAATTCATTTGCGCCTTACGGCCAAGGCGCCCAATGAAGCAGTTGCCCGGCAGATGATCGCCGATCTTGAGGCTACCTTACGGCTGCGTCTGGAGCGGTATATCTTCGGTGCCGGTGAAGATACCCTTCCCGGAGTGGTGGGCCGGCTTTTGGACCGGAACGGGTGGCGCGTAGCTCTGGTCGAGGAGTTTACCGGCGGCCTTTTGGCTCATATGTTGTCAACTGATCCTGTGGCCAGGGAAGCATTATCCGGTGGGATGGTTCTAACCGGACAAGCATTAAAAAATAATTTAACCGGCCTGCCGTTAAACATTTTTCCGCCTGCCGGTATTGCTGGCAAGGAAGCGGCCGGGCAAATGGCCACGGCTGTACGGCGTATCTTTACCGGCAGCGACATTGGCATAGCTGTGCTTGAAAATAAAAAGCCGTCCGCTCAACCCGGCGATCAATCGCTGGTTCACATTGCCACGGATTTTGCGGGTACATGCCGGGAGAAGGAATTACTACTCCGGGGTAGCCGTTCCCGGGCCGCCCGGCGCGCTGCTGAAGCCGCCCTGATTCTTTTATGGCGTTCCTGCAAAAATGCAGCTGCACGGGACGGAATTTAAATGCTGCCGGGGCGGGTATGTCGGGGGTAGCTGTTTTTTTATTCCGGAGTATTTTTCAGGGCCGGAAAACCATACTAAACGTGACAGCAAAACCAGGCGAGAGGATGGAGATTAATGTCCGAAGAGCGGTTTTGGGGTTACGAGGGAGAGTATCCGTTTGATCCCGGTTTTGAACCCGGACCGGGTATTGAGCCCGGGCCGGATCCCGGGGGTGAGCCCGGTCCGCTGCCGGGGGAGCAACCGGGGCCGCGGCGGGTGCAGGGAAAGTCTAAAGAAAGTATGGAGGCGCTCAAGGAGCTGGGCACCAACTCGCTGCCGGAGATTAAAAGCAATATTCACTGTTTGACCATCGTCGGCCAGATTGAAGGACACCTGGTATTGCCCCCGCAGAACAAGACCACCAAGTACGAGCATATTATCCCCCAGTTGGTGGCCCTGGAGCAAAGCCCGGAAATAGAGGGCGTGCTGGTGGTGCTGAATACAGTGGGCGGTGATGTCGAGGCCGGCCTGGCCATTGCCGAAATGATCACCAGTCTGTCGAAGCCGACGGTGTCCATCGTCCTGGGCGGCGGGCACAGTATCGGGGTGCCGATTGCCGTGGCTTCGCATTATAGCTTCATTGCCGAAACGGCCAGCATGACCATTCACCCGATCCGGTTGAACGGCCTGGTCATCGGTGTGCCCCAGACCTATGAGTACCTGGACAAGATGCAGGACCGGGTGGTGCGCTTTGTCACCGAACATTCCAAGATCGACGAGGAAGGCTTTCGGGAGTTGATGTTCCGTACCGGTGAACTGGCCCGGGACATTGGCACCGTGCTCATCGGCCGGGAGGCGGTGGAAAAGGGTCTGATTGACGAAGTGGGCGGTGTCGGTCAGGCAGTGACCAGGCTCAAGGCCATGATCGAGGAATATAAGCAAAAGAGCCCGGCTGCGTTTGCCCAGGGTGTTGTGCCGGGTCCGGTCGGCCCTCCCGGCGTGCAGGGAGGGCCGCCGGGGGAAAGTGTGCCGCGACCCGGTGGTATGCCGGTGCAGTAAGCCGGGGTACCCATGATCCATGCCGTGTCCGGCCGGGTAATATGACGGCGTTTCGGTGCAACAAGCCGGAAGGATTGGTGCGGCGGGAGTCTACCGGCGGGAATTCGTGTAGCCGGTGCGATAAGAAAAAGCGACAAGTGTCACGGATATGGGAATGCGCCCCGGTTTTGAATTATAGCTTGGAGGATGCTGTCATTCCATTATTACAGGAAAATCCCGGTTGCCGGGATCAGATTTTTTTGTTCAAATGCCCCGGGAGACAGCAAATCCATCGCGGCGCTCGCCGGACGGTGCGCATTCCACGGGCCGGGTACGGCATCGGGCGACCGGTTGAAAGGAGGACATTGGGTGATTCTCTATACCCCCATGCAATTGGAGTTAGTGCTGGAAGGACTGGATGAAATGAAGCCCCTTTCCACCCGGGAGGTGAGTATTGACGGCGTGCCGGTGCTGATTAACGATACCGGGCCCGGGCAGGCAAAAGTGGTCAGGTTGCTGAGCACCAACCCGAATGATTATCTACGCCCGGATCTGTTCCCCGGGGCGGAAATCAAACTCCAATGCCAGCTGTTGCCAAAAGGGGTCTGACCTCTCCAAAAACAGGCCGAAAGTTGTTTGGAAGGTTAATCCCTTTTGCTCTGGGCATTCCTCCGGCGGTATGCTATAATAAAAAAGTTATGACTAGCCTGCCGGGGGGATTATTTTGACTGTATTTGATGCCATTATCCTGGGTATAGTCCAGGGCGTGGGGGAATTTCTGCCTATTTCCAGTTCCGCCCACCTGGTGCTGGTGCCCTGGTTGATGGGCTGGCGCTATGAGGGGCTGACCTTTGACGTGGCCCTGCACATGGGCACACTGCTGGCCGTGGTGGTCTATTTCTGGCAGGACTGGCTTTTGTTGCTGCATGATGGACTGCTGTGGCGGCGCACTACGGAGGGGCGCCTGTTCTGGTACCTGGTGGTGGCCACCATACCGGGGGCTGCTTTTGGATTCCTGTTTGAAAAGCAGGCGGAGACCATCTTCCGGGATCCTTTGGTGATTGGTGCCATGCTTATGGCTATGGGTGTATTCCTCTATTTGGCCGACACCCGGGCGTCGGCCTACAAGAATTTGCACGAGGTGGGTCTGGGTGACGGCATCTGGATCGGCATTTCCCAGGCGCTGGCCATCATTCCCGGCGTATCCCGCTCGGGTATTACCATGGCTGCCGGGCGCTTGACCGGGATGAAGCGGGAGACGGCGGCGCGTTTTTCTTTCCTGATGTCCACTCCCATTATCCTGGGGGCCGGCCTTTTGCAACTGCGCCACCTGACGCCGGCGGATCTGAACGCCCCCTTTTACACCGGCGTGGCGGTATCGGCTGTGGTGGGCTTTATTTCCATCAAGTTCCTGCTGCAGTATCTGAACCGGCACAGTTTCGGTCTTTTTGTCTGGTACCGCCTGATCCTGGGCGCGGTGGTCATTGCCCTGGCTTTACTGGGACGTTAGTTGATGAGAAGGGATTAACATGACTGGATTCAAACCGGTCAAGACAAAGCGTACATCGGAAAGCATTCTGGAACAGATCAAAAATTTGATTATCGAGGGTCAATTGGTTCCCGGGGACAAGTTGCTCACGGAAAGGGAACTGTCGGAACGCCTGCAGGTAAGCCGCGCCTCGGTGCGGGAGGCGCTCTCCGCTTTGAACCTGGCCGGTATTCTGGAGATCCGGCACGGGGAGGGTATATATGTAAAGCGGCCGGCCGCCAATTCGGTGATCGAGCCGCTGGCTTTTATTTTGCTCCTGGAAAAGGACAAGTTGCAGAATATCCTGGAAGTGCGCAAGGCGCTGGAGGTGGAAGCGGTGGGCCTGGCCTGCGAGCGCCGGGACGAACAGGATCTGAAACGGATCGGTGAGCTGGTGGCGGCCATGGAAGCGGATCTGCCGGAGACCAGAGACGCCGAACGTCTGGATCTGGAGTTTCACCTGGCGCTGGCTCAGGCCGGCAAAAACCCACTGCTCATCCGGCTGATGAATACCATGCAGGAAATCATGGGCCAGACGCTGCGGGTGACCCGCGCTTTGTGGATGTCGGCCACCGCCGGTACCGCCCGGCGTCTTTTCGAGGAACACCGGGACATTTTCCGGGCAGTGACCGGCCGGGACAAGGAAAAGGCCCGGGATATCATGTACAAGCACCTATGGAAAGTGGAGGTGGAACTGGCCCGCCTGCATCGGATGCGCAAAGAGCGGGAGGCCGGGGAAGGATGCTGATTTATGCGGATATGAAAGGTGGATTATGTCTTTAATAAATTGACTGAGCTTGAAGCAAAAATATATGCCCAGGTAAAGGCCATCAGGGAACTTAAGCATAGAAATCAGGAAACTGTTGCGTAATCGATTCCAGGGGAAACTATTGCGATTAAATGTCCCGGTTTTATAAGAGCTTTTGATGAAAATGACCCACGTGCGGCGGGTCTTTTTTTCGTGAAGAGTTTTTCACCGGACAGAAGGAAATCTAAAAAAGATCACGAATATTCTAGGTGGTCAGACCACCAGGTGACATATAGTCATAATAAAACTTTTTCCCAATCAGAAAAACAACTCTAAATGTCTGGAGGGATGGGATAATGAGAATAGCCGTGCTGATCAAGCAGGTGCCCGGTACGGACAATGTAAAAATGGACCCGGAAACCGGCGTGATGATCCGCACCAATAAAGGGAACATCATCAATCCCCTGGATGAGAACGCCCTGGAAGAAGCCCTGCGCATCAAGCGATCGCGGGAAGATGTGCAGGTGCTGGCTGTGAGTATGGGTCCGGAATCGGCCATGAAGGCGATCAAGGAAGCCGTGGCCATGGGCGCGGACGGGGGCGTGCTGCTGTCCGGGCGGGCCTTTGCCGGTTCGGACACTATTGCCACCGCCCGGGCACTGGCGGCGGCCATAAGCAAGCTGGGTGACGTAAACCTGGTGCTTTGCGGCGAACGGGCCACCGACGGCGAGACGGGCCAGACCGGTCCGATGATTGCCGCCACTCTGGGTATACCGGTGCAGACTTACGTGCAACGCCTGGAAGTGGCGGATGACGCCGTGAAGGTGGAGCGCGTCGTGGAGGGCGGCTTTGAACAGGTAAAAGTACAACTGCCCGCACTGATTACAGTGGTCAAGGGGATCAACGAACCGGGTTTCCCTACCCTGACCGGTAAAGTGCGGGCGCGTGACGCGGTGGTACCGGTGTGGGGGGCGGATGATTTGGGCCTGTCCCCGGAAGAGTTGGGTTTAAAGGGCTCCCCTACCCGGGTGGTGAAGATCTTCAGTCCGAAACTGTCCCGGAGTACGCTTTTACACCGTCAGGACAACACCGGACGGGCCGTAAACGAGTTGCTCAAGTTCCTGGCTGACCGGGACATTGTCTAAGAGTATGACGCGGTTGGCCTTCCATTCGGGATGGTGCTTGAAGCGGACGGGCCGGCTATAAGTATATAAAAGGATAACCGCCTGTGGTGGTAAATATTTTCAGGTGTTGAACCGCTTTCCACAGATTCCGGGTAGAAGCCATTAAGGGGGAGTAACCGTATGGACATACAGAATTACAAAGGAGTTATGGTTTTAGGCGAACAAAAGGACGGGCACATCCGGCCGGTTACCTTTGAACTGCTGAACCGCGGCCGCGACCTGGCCGATAAGCTGGGCGTGGAGTTGTCCTGTTCCATTTTGGGCAATGAAATAGAAGATTTGACAGAAATCATTTACCGCGGAGCGGACAAGGTGTTCCACGTGGCCGGGCCGGCGCTGGCCGGTTTCCTGCCCGGTCCCTACGCCCGCGCCCTGGTGCGTCTGGTGCAGGAGGAAAGGCCGGAAATCTTCATTGCCGCCGCCACCACCACCGGCCGTACGGTGATGCCTTTGGTGGCCGCCGGGCTGAAAACGGGCTTGACTGCCGACTGCACACTGCTGGATATTGACGATAAAGAAAAAATCCTGCTTCAGACCCGCCCGGCCATCGGCGGCAACATCATGGCCACCATCAAGACGCCGTTCACCCGGCCGCAGATGGCCACCGTACGTCCCCGCTCGGCGCGTCCCGCGCACCGGGACGAATCGCGCACCGGCCTGATCAGTGTGAAGAACTACGGCGACAGTCCGGTTTCGGCGGTGGAGCGCTTCCTGGCCTACGTGCCCGATGCCACCCAGGAAGTGAGCATTGAGGATGCCGACATCATCGTGGCCGGCGGCAAAGGGTTGAAAACCAGGGACGGTTTCAAGCTGGTGGAGGAACTGGCCCGGTTGCTGGGCGCCGGCGTAGGCGCCAGCCGCGACGTGGTAGACCTGGGCTGGGCTTCCTACCCGCACCAGATTGGCTTGAGCGGAAAGACTGTTTCCCCCAAACTTTATATTGCCGTGGGCATTTCCGGCAAAGTGCAGCACCTGGCCGGCATGCAGACCTCGGAAACCATCGTGGCCATCAACAGGGACCCCGAGGCGCAGATCTTCCAGGTGGCCGATTTCGGCATCGTGGGGGATGCCTTTGAAGTGCTGCCGGAACTGATGGGAGCGTTAAAAAATGCGCCGGGCCGGCGCCTGAGGGAAGGGAGTGAAGACAATGCGTTATAATCCTGTAAACGGCAAAATAATTGACGAATTAAAAACTATCGTGGGCGAAACCAACGTGGTGCTGGATCCGGAAAAGCTGGCAGTTTACGGCCGGGATGAAGTGTCGGAAGCAGACTGGCAGCATAGGCCCGAAGTGGTGGTCAAACCGGAGAGCGCGGAGCAGATTGCGGCGATCATGAAACTGGCCAACCGGGAAATGGTCCCGGTCACTCCGCGCGGGGCGGGCACCGGGCTTTCCGCCGGCGCCGTGCCCATGCTGGGCGGCATCGTACTCTCAGTGGAGCGGATGAACAAAATCCTGGAACTGGACAGGGAGAACCTGTTCATGGTGGTTGAACCCGGCGTGACCACCGGGGAGGTGCAGAAAACGGCCCGGGAGGCCGGTTATCTTTACGCCGGTGACCCTTGCAGCGCGGACAGTTCTTTCATCGGCGGCAACGTGGCGGAAAATGCCGGCGGCAACAAGGCCGTCAAGTACGGTACCACTTCCCGGCACGTTTACGGTATGGAGGTGGTACTGCCCACCGGGGAGATTACCACCCTGGGCGGTAAATGTGTAAAGGATGTCACCGGGTATGATCTGGTCCATCTGATGACCGGTTCCGAGGGTACACTGGGCATTGTGACCAAAGTATTCCTCAAACTGCTGCCCTTACCCCAGTATGTGGCCGACCTGCTGGTGCCCTTTGACGATATGCAGAAAGCAATCAATATTGTCCCCGTCATTATGACCCACGGCGGGATCATTCCGACCAGTGTGGAGTTCATGGACAGCCTGTCCATCAAGGCGGCGGAGATGTACCTGAACCAGAAGCTGCCCTATAGCGACGCGGCCGCTTACGTGATTATCGAAGTGGACGGTTCTTCCGAACGGCAGGTGGAGGAGGATTACGAAACGATCGGCAATCTGTGCCTGAAAAACGGCGGCCTGGAGGTATTCGTAGCCGACAACAAATCAACGCAGGATCGCATCTGGAAGGCGCGTAAATGCTATGCCGAGGCATTGCGGGTGATCAGCCCGGTCTACTGCATGGAGGACATTGTGGTGCCCACCAACCGCATTCCGCAGGCGCTGGAAGAAATCAACCGCATTGCCGCAAAATACGCGGTCAAGATTCCCTGCGCCGGGCACGCCGGCGATGGTAACATCCACGCCACCCTGCTGCGGGAAAACCGGGACGAACAGACCTGGCACGAGGTGAAGGAAAAGGTGCTCGATGAGATGTACCGGGCCGTTTACGCCCTGGGCGGCAACCTGTCCGGCGAGCACGGCATCGGCGCCAAGCGCAAGGAAGCCCTGGCCCGCTTTATGGACCCGGTGCAGTTGAACATGATCCGCAGCATCAAGAAGGCGCTGGACCCCAATTTAATCTTGAACCCGGGCAAGATAGTGGACGTGGAGTAGGAAGGGGTCACATCAGCATCCGGCCCGGCGGGCCGCGGTATGACGACCCGCCACCCGGGTGTCCTGCTGCATTGCAGGTTGAGTTGTGGAAAAATTGGTTTGATTTTGTGAGCAGGAAAATTTCATTATCTTCGCGAAAATATAATAATATGGTGGTCAGACCACCAGATAACGATCAATTCTCTTTGTTTTATGGAAAGATGATCGAAACCTGAAAAACCGGTTAACCGGCAGGATACCCATTTGCAGCAAGAAAGGGGTGCAACGGTTAAAGCATCACGACTTGCGGTACCGGCAGATTTTCCGGATCCGGGCAGGAAAAATGAGTTTGAGGAGGTATTTTGAAAATGCACTGGACACAGGTTTATGCGCCCATCGGCGGCAGCGCATGCAGCAGGGACGGAAGTGTCGGCAACTGCAGAAGATGCGGCGGTCAAACCGGAGGGTGGCATTCTGGTGGCCTGGCTGCCCTATGTGGTGCTGGCCCTGACGATTGTGGTCTGGACACTCAAACCGGTCAAGGCTGCCTTTGCCCATTTTATCATCCCGGTGCATTGGCCCGGTCTGGATAATGTGGTTATGAAGGTGGCGCCTATTGTAGCCAAACCAACCGCCTTTGCCGCCGTCTGGAACTGGGATTACCTGCCGGCAACCGGTACAGCCATTTTGGTTGCCGCATTCATCAGTATGTTCATTATCCGCATGCCGTTCGGCACCTGGCTTGAAACCTTGTGGGAAACCATTTGTGAACTGCGCTATGCCCTGCTTACCATTGCCCTGGTGGTGGCCTTCGGCCAGTTGGTCAACTATTCCGGGATGAGTGCTTCCATGGCGCTGGCTTTCGCCAGGATGGGCCGGGCATTCCCCTTTGTAGCCCCAATCCTGGGTTGGATCGGCGTATTCCTGACCGGCAGCGACACTTCATCCAACCTGCTCTTTGGCGGGTTGCAGAAAATCACGGCCGAGCAGTTGTACCTCAATCCCGTATTAACCATTGCGGCCAACTCGTCCGGCGGGGTGATGGGCAAGATGATTTCGCCCCAGTCCATTTCCGTGGGCACCAGCGCCACCGGGCTGGTGGGGCAGGAAGGCACCCTCTACCGTTTTACTTTGAAACACAGCCTTTTCTTCCTGTTGATCATCTGTATCATCACCTATTTACAGGCTTACGTCTTTCCGGGGATGATCCCTTGAACCGCGTCGTAGCTTCTATACTGTATAAAAAGCTGCGCTTTTGGGGGCGCTTTCGCCAGTCTGCAGTTGCATAGGTAGCGATGGTTATATATCTTCAAACGATGGACCGCTCTTGCCTTGATACCAAGCCCCGGCAAATACCGGGAAGGGGGAGTCCCCTTCGGATAAAACCGGGAACCGACGGCTGGAAATCCCCGTTATATGGGTATATAATCAAAATGATGCCACTTTCCTGTGTTCCGGCGTATACCGGAGGGACATTCCCTTTGTTGATCCCTTCGTTAAACGCTTCAACCATTCTTGACGACTCCGGCTTTTTACCTGGACGGCCCGCCGGCCGTCCAGGCCACAGAAAGGACTGATTGCCCGTGGCTACAAGCAATAATGCAAACCCGGCTTCCGGCCGGGACATGGCAGCAATGTACGAGTCTTTCGTCACCAAGGCCCGGGCCCTGGGTACGGAAGTATACCGCGTCGATGATCCGGCGGCGGCCAAACAGTTGATTGAAAAACTGATCCGGGAGGCGGGGGCGAAAAAGGTGGCTCTGGTCCCCGCGCCCCTGCTGGATGCCCTGGATATGGAGAAGGTGGTATCCGCAGCCAGGGCGGAGTTGCTGACGGCAGGCAGTGTCCGGAAACGGGCGGATGAAGCGGACCTGGGCATCACTACTTTCGACCTGGCCATTGCTGAAACGGGCACACTGGTTCAGGACGCTACCGCCCTGGACCGGCGACTGGTTTCCATGCTTCCCCCGGTGCACCTGGCCGTGATGCCGCTTGACGGCCTGACGGCCACCTTCCGCCAGGCCATAGCAAACCTAGCGGCGGGGGAGATTCCCGGTTACCTGGCCTTTGTGTCCGGTCCTAGCCGCACCGCCGACATCGAGCGGGTGCTCACCATCGGTGTGCACGGCCCGGGCCGGCTAATTGTCGTCTTTATTGATGAACAAGAAGGGAGGGGTTCCCGGTGAGCGCAAAGGATTTGCGGCAGAAGAGCCGGGAGGCCCTGGCCAATGAAAACCTGGGCTGCGCCCTGGGGCGTTTTTCCGACAGTTATGTGGTTTCGCGGGAGGAAATTTACCGGGGCATGGATTTCCAGGCCCTGCGGGAAGAAGTAGCCGGTATCAAAAGTGGCGCCGCCTTGCACATGGAGGAACTGGCCGCCCGGTTCCAGGCAGCGGCTGAAAAACGCGGGGCCAAAGTTTTCCGGGCGGCCACCGCGCAGGTCGCCCGGGAGTATATCGCCCGGCTGGCCAAAGAACGGGGCGTGGAATTGATCGTTAAATCCAAGTCCATGGCCAGCGAGGAAATGCACTTGAACGACTATCTGCAGGAACAGGGGCTGAATGTGGCCGAGACAGACCTGGGTGAATGGATCATCCAGCTTTCCTGCCAGAAGCCCTCCCACATGGTCATGCCGGCCATTCATCTGAGCAAGGAGGAAGTGGCCGCTATCTTCAGCAAGGAAATGGGCCGGGAGGTGGAACCGGACATCCCGGATATGGTTAAGCTGGCCCGGCAAGAGCTGCGCAAGAAATTTCTTGCCGCCGGCATGGGCATTTCCGGCGGTAACATTGCCGTGGCTGAAACCGGCACGGTGGTCATGGTGACCAATGAGGGCAACGGACGGCTGACCACCAGCCTGCCGCCGCTGCATGTGATCATCGTCGGCCTGGAAAAATTGGTGCCCCGCTTTACGGATGTGGCGCCCATTCTGGAGGTGCTGCCCCGCAGCGCCACCGCCCAGCATATTACGAGTTATGTGACCATGATCACCGGTCCGGTGCCCGCCGAGGGGCTGGACGGCAGGGAATATCCAAAGAAGGAACTGCACATCGTACTGCTGGACAACGGCCGCACACGCATGGCCGCCGACCCCGTCTTCCGGGAAGCGCTGCAATGTGTGCGCTGCGCCGCCTGCCTGAACGTCTGCCCGGTCTATCAACTGGTCGGCGGGCTGTTTGGCGATGTCTACACCGGCGGCATCGGCGCCGTGCTCACCGCTTTCTTTACCAATCCGGAAAAGGCCGGGGAAATCCAGAATCTGTGCCTGCGCTGCGAGCGTTGCCGGGACTTCTGCTCGGGCAACATCGACCTGCCCGGCCTGATTGGCGAACTGCGCCGGCGCACCGTACAGAAAGAGGGCATGTCCGCCGGGCAGAGGTTGATCTTCGAAAAGGTGTTGGCCGACCGGCGTTTGTTCCACAGCCTGCTGCGCCTGGCCGCCAAAGCCCAGAAGCCCTTCGCGCGGGGCGGACGGATCCGTCACCTGCCCCTGTTCTTTGCCGGCCTGACCGAAGGCCGGGTGCTGCCGGCCATTGCTGACAGGCCCTTCCGGGATCTGGCGGACAGCCTGCCCGGACCGCAATCCGCCGGTGCGGCCGCAGATGAGCGGGCGGAGGCTGCGTCCGGGGTGCGGACCGCCGGCATGTCCGTAGGTGGCCGGGTAGCGGCTGCACCCGGGGGGCGGGCTGCCGGCGTGCCCGCCGCAGGTGGCCGGGCGGGGGCGGCGACGGGGGGGCAGGCTTCCGGCGCGGCCGCAGACGAACGGGCGGGGGTTGCGTCCGTTTCTGCGCTTCGTCCGGCTGCGCCACGGCAGAAGGTGGGCTTCTTCAGCGGCTGCCTGATCGACTTCGTCTATCCACAAACGGGCGTGGCTGTACAGAAAGTGCTCACCGCCCTGGGCATGGAAATGGTTACCCCGGCGGCTCAAAGCTGCTGCGGCTATCCCGCCCAACAGGTGGGCCTGCCCGACGTGGCGGCCAAACTGGCCCGGCAAAACATCGCCGCCTTCGAAGCGGCCGGGGTGGATAAAATCGTCACCGCCTGCCCCACCTGCGCCGAAGCGTTGAAATCCCTCTACCCGCAACTGCTGGCGGGGGAAAAGGAATGGAGTGCCCGGGCGCAGGCAATGGCGGATAAAGTGCAGGATTTCTCTTCTTTTGTGCATGAGCACAGGGACGAACTGCCACTGAATCCGCAGGAGCAGACATTCACCTACCATGACTCCTGCCACCTCAAACGCCGTCTGGGCGTGACCGCCCAACCGCGGGAACTGCTCGCCGCCGCCGGCGGGACGATCGTGGAAATGAGCCCCGCAGACATCTGTTGCGGCTTCGGCGGTTCCTACTCGATCAAGTTCCCGGAAATCTCGCAGGCCGTGCTGGGGCGCAAACTGCAGGCCGTAACGGGTACCGGGGCGTCCGTGGTGGCAGTGGACTGCCCGGGCTGCCGCCTGCAAATCGCCGGCGGCCTGGCCCACCGGGGCAGCCCGGTGGAGGTGCGCCACACGGCGGAAATCCTGGCGGAGAGGCTGAAGAAGTAGTGTAGAGATAACTGGTAGACACCAGACACTGAAAGTTACCAGAAGGGAGCTGTTCCCTTCCGAAGTTCGTCCTGTTAGAGCCCGCCGGTTGGCACGTACCGGTGGGTCTTACCTTTTATGCTCACAACGGCGGGATGCTCGGGGCTGTACATCCGGCTCAAGAAAAAGAACAGGAAGGGTAATGCGAAAGGGAAGGTCCCTTCAGGCGCGCCGGGATTGAAAACAGCACAAATTTGATGTAAGCTAAAACCGGGATAGAAAAACCGGCATTAACGTAATCCTAAAGAGCCGGATATGTTTGGTTGGTATTTCTTACAGGATGCCACCCGTAAAGAAGGTATATAAGGTGAGTCAAAAAAGAAATTGTTTGCCAAAAACGACCCTTTCTTGTTGGCGTAAATATACCTCCGAAGGCGTGTTAGACGGGTGCAATTTACCGGAAGCAATCGTGGAATCGTGGGAAAGGTGCGCCCGTGAGAAGGTCAATCCGGCGGACGGTTGTTCCCGTCTCATTTTGGAGCAACGTCAGCTTCAGGATTTGCAGGAAGAAAACCGCCAGCTGATCACCATTGCCAGGCCTTTTATGCAAAAAATTTACCGGTTTGTTGCCGGATCCCGGTTTATTGTCGTATTGACCGACGGCCGGGGTTGTGTGATGGAAAGATTCGGGGATGCCGGCGTACTTGACGAAGCTGCCGCCATCAATTTCGTTCCCGGCGCCTGTTGGTCGGAAGAGCAGGTGGGCACCAATGCCATGGGCACTGCTTTAAAAGTGGGGAAACCGGTTCAGGTGGCCGGTCCCGAACATTTTTGTCTGAAGCACCACCCCTGGACCTGTTCGGCGGCGCCTATTTTCGACCAGCAGGGCCGTGTGACTGGTACGCTGGATCTCTCCGGACCGGTCGAAGCTACGCATCAGCATACCCTGGGTATGGTGGTGGCTGCCGCTGAAGCTATAGCCATGCAGATGCACACCTGGCAGCTCAATAACGAACTGACAGTTTTGAATAAGCATTTAATCAATATATTTCACGGCATAACAGATGGCGTGCTGATTATTAACCGGCTGGGCAAAATTATCGATCTTAATCCAGCCGGGGAACGCATGCTGGGTAAGCGTTTGGAGGAGATGGCCGGCCGCCCGGTGCAGTCTTTCTTTGGCTGCGAAAGGGGTGGTCAGGCGCTGCAGCATTTATCCGGTGAAGAAGAACTGGTTTTTCACCACGGACGATTGCCGCAATATTTTCGGGCATTGGGCGAACCTGTTACCGATGTCCGGGGCAAATTGCTGGGAACAATAATTATTTTGCGCCCCGTTGGTGGAAAGGTACAAATACTCAAGCCGGCGGTAGAAAGAAACAAGCCCTTTACATTTGAAGCCATCACCGGTAAAAGCAAGGCGATCCGGAAAACTCTCGCTCAGGCTTCCCTGGTGGCCGCCACTGCGGCCAATGTATTACTGCTGGGGGAAACCGGTACCGGCAAGGAGCTTCTTGCCCGCGCCATACACAACCACAGCCGGCGCCGGGGCGACCCTTTTGTAGCCGTAAATTGCGGGGCGATACCACGGGAGTTGGCGGGCAGCGAGTTATTCGGCTACGAGGGCGGTGCTTTTACCGGGGCCAGGCGCGACGGTCAGCCGGGAAAATTTGAATTGGCTTCCGGAGGAACAATCTTTTTAGATGAAATTGGCGAAATGCCTTTGGAGCAGCAGGTCGTTCTCTTGCGGATATTGGAAGAAAAAATGGTTACCAGGGTGGGTGGAATCAGGGCCATTCCGGTGGATGTACGCGTAATCTGCGCCACTAATAAAAATTTACTTGAGGAAGTGGAAAAAGGGGCCTTCCGCCGGGATCTTTACTACCGTTTAAACGTAATTTCCATTGTCATTCCACCCCTGCGCGACCGGCCGGGGGACATAATGCTTCTTTTTGAACACTTCCTGGCGGCCAAAGGGCGGGAACTACAGGTGACATTTAAAGTGGCGCCGGAGATCAAAGAATACCTGCAAAAATATGATTGGCCCGGCAATGTACGGGAACTGCAAAACGTAGTGGAAAGAATGACCACTCTGGCGACGGGCGGAGCTATTGGTACAGCCCATCTGCCGGCGGAAATATACAATTATCTCCGATCGGCGGTTTGCCGTCCGGTATCCGAAGCTGCCTTAAACCGGCGGCAAAGAAAAGAAGAAGCGGCGGAGCAAGAAAAACGGAAAATTTTACTGACCCTGAACAAGAACGGAGGTAATGTCAGCCGTACCGCCGGTGAGCTGTCTTTTTCCCGCAGCACGCTTTACCGTAAAATGCGCCGGTATGGTATTACCAATTAGTCAAAAACAACCGGTAAAGATGGGGGGCTTCGGGGGAAATGTTTACTGTTCACCATTTTTATGACCGGAATGTTTAACCTGACACACGAATGATACACTTGTGCCGGCATCCGGGGGCGGCACGGGGCGATGGAGAGGGACAAGAAACCGCTTTAACAAAGCGGTTTCTCTTTTATTTTACCGCTGGCATGTTATTTGCTCTTACTGCTCTTGCGGGTGTACGGAAGTTCAAATGAGGCCGTACCAAATCCTATTATGAAGGGAGACAGCAATATGAAAAGCTATCAAATGTTTATCGATGGTGAATTTGTTCACTCCGGCTCCGGCAAGACACTCACTGTAATCAATCCTGCCACCGGGGAGGTTATTTCCGAAATCCCGGCCGGAACAGCCGGCGATGTGGATGCAGCCGTTGCCGCGGCCGGAAAGGCGCAGCGCTCCTGGGCCAAACTGGCGGCCATCGAACGGGCGCATTACCTGCGGGAAATCGCTCAGGGAGTACGTGAAAACGCCGAATCGCTGGCCAGAACAATTGCGGAAGAACAGGGCAAGATTTTGCCGCTGGCCTGGGTGGAAGTGAATTTTACCGCTGATTACATCGATTACATGGCGGAATTTGCCCGCCGCTACGAAGGTGAAATTATTCAAAGCGACCGGCCCAATGAAAACATCTTTTTATTTAAAGCGCCCATTGGAGTGGTGGCCGGCATTTTACCCTGGAACTTCCCCTTCTTCCTGATCGCCCGCAAAATGGCGCCTGCCCTGGTCACCGGCAATACCATTGTGATCAAACCCAGTACGGAAACGCCGAACAATGCTTTTGCCTTCGCCGAAATTGTGGCGGAAAGCTCTTTGCCCAAAGGGGTATTCAACCTGGTTTCCGGCAAAGGGTCAGAGGTGGGAAACGCTCTGGCGGGACACCCCGGAATTGGCATGGTCAGTTTTACCGGCAGCGTTGAATCCGGTGTGGCCATTATGCAGGCAGCGGCGCAAAATGTCACCCGGGTTTCGCTGGAATTGGGCGGCAAGGCCCCGGCCATTGTTATGCCTGATGCCGATCTGGATCTAGCCGTAAAGGCGATTAAAGATTCACGGGTGATTAATACCGGTCAGGTTTGTAACTGTGCGGAGAGGGTATATGTGCACGAAGCGGTTGCCGGCAAGTTCATTGATAAAATGATTGCCGCCATGAAGGAAACCAGATACGGCGACCCGTTGACAGAAGAGGATATTGACATGGGTCCATTGATCAGCAAAGAACAGCAAGAAAAAGTGGATGCCGCGGTGAAACAGGCTGTCAGCGACGGGGCGGAACTGGTGCTGGGCGGCAAATGCGCTGAACGCAAGCCGGGGTTTTACTATGAACCGACTGTGCTGATCAACTGCCGGCAGGATACGGATATCATGCAGAAAGAGATCTTCGGCCCGGTACTGCCCATTGCTACATTTAAGACCTTGGACGAAGCGATTGAAATGGCCAATGACTCCCAATACGGACTCACCTCGTCCATTTACACTCAAAACCTTGATGTGGCCATGCGTGCCTGCAACGAGCTAAAATTTGGTGAAACCTACATCAACCGGGAAAACTTTGAAGCCATGCAGGGGTTCCATTCCGGTTGGCGGCGTTCTATAATGGACCCATAAAT
>NZ_LYVF01000162.1 GCF_001655685.1 Desulfotomaculum copahuensis | reverse complement strand
TTTCAATTCCAGTATGGTTAGATTAAATCATCTTCAGGCCTTCTCTAAGTCTTCCCGTATTTTTGTTTCAATTCCAGTATGGTTAGATTAAATCCTTATAACTGGATTACACGTACAACGTACAGCTAGGTTTCAATTCCAGTATGGTTAGATTAAATCGCTTAAAAATCTAAAAGTAACAGCAAAATTATTAACGTTTCAATTCCAGTATGGTTAGATTAAATCGAATTAAATGAGGACTATTATGAAGCCTTCTTTAAAGTTTCAATTCCAGTATGGTTAGATTAAATC
>NZ_LYVF01000161.1 GCF_001655685.1 Desulfotomaculum copahuensis | reverse complement strand
GGGGCTTAAGTTCAGAGCTTCTCCGGCACTCAACTCTATCTACTAAGAGTTTATGCTTTTGGCTATTCTTTCTTTTAACCATCTTCTTGCATTATGAGATTTTTTTAATTGCTTTTCTCTCTTTTGGGCATCTTCTTTTGCTTTATATGCTTCATAGTATATTAGTTCCCATTTATGCCCTTTTGTGTATTTGTTTAGTCCTTTATTATGAGCTTCTAATCTTTTCTTTATATTCTCTGAATAGCCTGTATATATGCCTCCTTTTTCATTCTTTATTATATAGACATAATACATTTTTTTCACTCCTAATAGGTATAGTTGAGTGCCGGATGACCCTTCCCCTTAACCTT
>NZ_LYVF01000160.1 GCF_001655685.1 Desulfotomaculum copahuensis | reverse complement strand
ATAAAGCTTTTTATCTCATGTTTAATTGAAGATTTTTCTTAATAAGTTCTTTCCTCTGCTTTACGCAATCTATAG
Source organism: Desulfotomaculum copahuensis (assembly GCF_001655685.1). Taxonomy (GTDB): domain Bacteria; phylum Bacillota; class Desulfotomaculia; order Desulfotomaculales; family Desulfovirgulaceae; genus Desulfotomaculum_G; species Desulfotomaculum_G copahuensis. Next base: position 168 of record NZ_LYVF01000160.1, on the reverse strand, counting down.
ATCTTAGCGCATCCGGCGGCGTGTTAAAGGCATAATCTAAGAGTCTATCGACAGTCGTAGTTGCAACGTGGATTCTAGTGTCTGATGAGGCGTAGTATATGTACACATCGCCATTATCCCTTGCAATTGCTCCATTTGTAAATACTACGTTAGAAACATCACCAACTC
>NZ_LYVF01000159.1 GCF_001655685.1 Desulfotomaculum copahuensis | reverse complement strand
TTTCAATTCCAGTATGGTTAGATTAAATCGCGGTTGTCACAATGATGGCATACAAACATGCCTCTGTTTCAATTCCAGTATGGTTAGATTAAATCTATACTTATGACCTTTTAAATGATACTCATTTGAGATGTTTCAATTCCAGTATGGTTAGATTAAATCTAATATCCGCAATTTTTGGAATATTATCATTTACTGTGTTTCAATTCCAGTATGGTTAGATTAAATC
>NZ_LYVF01000158.1 GCF_001655685.1 Desulfotomaculum copahuensis | reverse complement strand
GGGCATGGTTTTTACCCGCCATTGCCCCGTTGCCTCGATGCAGATGTACAGGCGGTGAAAATCACAAAGGAATACCGGTACGTCTTGCCGGCTTAAATACCATACGCCCAATATGATGCTCTGCCTGCCGGACCGGCGGGGCAGGCTTTCAATCACGCCCTGACGGTCCGGTTTTACCGGCAGTTCTTCTATCTGCACCCCGGACAGAACATACCAGCGGCATTTCTTTTCCTTGGCATCCACGGAAACGGCATCATCCTTTGCATCAGTTGCGTATATTATTAACATCCGGCTGCATATTTACTCGTCCCGTGCATTCTTTTCACACTGGATGGACAGTACATACTTGCCAACCGGGCGAATCCGTGTTAATATATTTGTGATAGCCCTCACCATCACAATCCTTTCATTATGTTAAACAAACGTACCGGTGGATCCTTCTGGCAGGCCAGGAAAATCAATGCGCCGTGCTTTTTCAATAAAAAAAAAGGAAGATACGTTTTTATGTCGAAGGTTATTTAAGGATAATATAGAAAAGTTTTTTAAGGGGGTGGGAGGTGACCGTCCGGAAAGTCCGGGCCGCCCGGTCCGGATAGGTTGCTTGTATTTTTGTTTGTTTTTGGGGAGAGTAGGAAATAAAACTTTTCACCCGGGTGGTTTTGGATGGCAAGTGATAGCATGCGCTATCACAACCGTCCGGTTTGAACCCGGGAAATCAAAAGAGGAGGCCTGTTGTTAATGACAAAAAAAGGTTTAGTCGCCCCCCACGGGGGAAAACTGACCCCTGTTCTGGTACCGGAAAATCAACGCCCGGAATATTTGGCCAAGGCCAAGAGCCTGCCCGTAATCCGGATGAGTTCCCGGGAAACCTCCGACCTGTTGATGATCGGCATGGGCGCATTCAGTCCCCTGACTGGTTTCATGAACAAAGCCGATTATGAAAGTGTTGTCGGCACCAAGCATTTGACCAGCGGTTTGGCCTGGCCCATCCCGATTACCCTTTCGGTGACCAGGGAGCAGGCGGCAACCCTTAAAGAGGGGATGGAAGTAGCCCTGGTGGATGATGAAACAGATACTTACGTCGGCATTCTGACCGTGGGCGACAAGTACGAATATGATAAAACCAGGGAATGTAAAGAGGTTTTCTTCACCGATGACATGGAGCACCCCGGTGTGCAGAAAGTAATGTCCCAGGGTGAAGTCAATGTCGGTGGTTCTGTGGTTACATTCAGCCAGCTGGGTTACGCCAAAAAATACGGTAGCTACTACGCCACGCCGTCGCAGACCCGCGCCATCTTTGTAGACAAGGGCTGGAGTACGGTGGCCGCGTTCCAGACCCGCAACCCCCTGCACCGTTCCCATGAATTCCTGTGCAAAATCGGCAACGAAGTTTGCGACGGCCTGCTGATACATCCCATCGTAGGCAAACTGAAGCCCGGCGACATTCCGGCGGAAACCCGCCTCAAGTGCTATGAAGCGCTGCTCGCCAATTACTTCAACCGGAAAAACGTGGTGATGCGTGTTTATCCGATGGAAATGCGCTATGCCGGTCCCAGTGAAGGCATCCTGCATGCCATTTTCCGTCAAAACTTCGGCTGCAGCCATCTTTTGGTTGGCCGCGACCATGCCGGTGTGGGCAGCTATTATGGCGCCTACCAGGCGCAGGAACTGTTTGACCAGTTCGAGCCCGGTGAAATTCTCTGTCAGCCGATTAAAGTTACCGCCGCCTTCTACTGCAAGAAGTGCGACGGCATGACCACCGAAAAAACCTGCGAGCACGATCCGAGCGAACGGATCAGCATCAGCGGCACCAAGCTGCGGGGCATGCTGAGCGCCGGGGAAATGCCGCCGCCGCAGTTCAGCCGTCCGGAAGTGCTGAAGATCTTGATGGAATACTATCAGAGCCTGAACGGCAAATAACCTTGCCTTCTCCAAAGCCTCGTCCCGGCCGGGACGGGGTTTTATTTTTTTCCGGCAGGATTTAACGCCTGCGATAAAGAAAAAATAAAGGGGGAGCCGTGCCGCGTAAATATGCCCATCCTGATATTTGTAATAGAAATTTAACATTATTGCGTTGAATTTGTAAAATTACTGGGTTATGCTGTTTTGGAAGCAATTAGAGGGGGGAAAAGCATGCATAATTGGAAGCGATCGATTCTGTTTACGGCACTGGCAGCTTTTGTGGCCGGCATCATGTTTACAGGCGGTTGCGCTCTGGCCGGCAGGCTGGGTTTAAAACCGGGCAGTGATCCGCTGACGCCCAAAATTGCCGACGCGGCGCCGATTGGCAACAGTACGGTGGCGGACATTGTCAAACAGGCCGGACCGGCGGTGGTCAAGATCGACACGGTGGTGGTAAGCAACAGCGGCGGCAACAATCCTTTATTCAACGATCCCTTTTTCCGGCAGTTTTTCGGTGGTGTCCCCGGCGGCTTCGGGACGCGTCCCCAGGTTGAGCGCGGCATAGGATCAGGCTTCATTATTTCCAAGGACGGCTATATTGTGACCAACGACCATGTCATTGACGGGGCGCAAAAGATCAGCGTCACCATTCAGGGACAGTCCAAGCCGTTGCCGGCAAAAGTGGTCGGGTCGGATTACGATCTGGATCTGGCCGTGCTGAAAGTAAACGACAGTCAACCGTTGCCCACGCTGGCCATGGGGAATTCCGACCAGATGCGGGTGGGCGACTGGGTAATCGCCATCGGCAACCCCTATGGACTTGATCATACCGTTACCGTGGGTGTGATCAGCGCCAAAGGGCGGCCGATCCAGGTGGAAAACCGCCAGTATAAAAACCTGCTGCAAACCGACGCCTCGATCAACCCGGGGAACAGCGGCGGTCCCCTGATTAATTTAAGCGGGCAGGTAATCGGCATCAACACGGCGGTGGCCCAGGCACAGGGCATCGGTTTCGCCATTCCGACCAGCACGGTGCAGGATGTGCTGAGCAAATTGATGAAAGGGGAAACGGTGGCCCATCCGTGGCTGGGAGTGCAGATGCAGTCCGTGGACCAGCAGGTGGCATCCGCGCTCGGCCTCGCCGGCACCCGGGGTGCGCTGGTGGTGGGCGTGGTGCCGGGCAGCCCGGCGGCTAACGCCGGACTGCAGCAGGGGGATGTGATTGTGAAAATTGACAGCAAGGCGGTCAACTCGCCGCAGGATCTGGCCGACGCCGTGTCGGGCGCCAAAGTCGGACAACGCATGGTACTCCAGGTCTACCGCAACGGCAGTCCCCATTACATGCCCCTGACAGTGGGTCAGGCGCCGGCCCGCTAGATGCCTTGGGACAAATGCGTCACGTCAAACACCGCCAATACGGGCGGCGTCAAAACCACCCGGCAGGTGCTTGAAAGAAACAACACCCCTTCCCACTCAGGAAGGGGCGTTGTTGTTATGTTCGTAATAGTTGACCAGCATACGCTTCAGTTCCCGCTTGAACAATTTACCGGAAGTTGTTTTCGGCAGATCATCCACGAACTGAATACGCTTGGGTATCTTATATTCAGCCAGGCGTTGGGCGCAATACCGCTGCAGCTCACCGGGCTCGACAGTGCTTGAACCATCCCGGAGCAGCACGAAAGCCATCACTTCCTCGCCCATGACCGCGTCCGGGACACCGATCACAGCTACGTCAAACACCCGGGGGTGGGTATAAAGCACCTCTTCCACTTCCCGCGGGTCGATATTCAGTCCGCCCCGGATGATTACATTCTTTTTGCGGTCGACAATAAACAGATACCCTTCATCATCCATATAGGCCAAATCCCCGGTATGGAACCAGCCGTTGCGCATAATCCAGCGGTTTTCCTCTTCCTGGTGCAGGTATCCTTTCATTACATTCGGACCGCGTACGACAATTTCCCCCACCTGTCCGGGAGGCAGTTCGCGGTCCTCATAATCAAAAACCTTCACTTCCACTCCCGGCAGGGCGCGGCCGATGGAACCCGGCTTTTTCATCCCGTCCAACGGGTTGATGCTGACCACCGGGGAGGTTTCGGTGAGTCCGTAAGCCTCGGTAATCTGCAGGCCGAACTTTTGCTCGAAGGCATGAAACAGTTGGGGTGAAAGGGCGGCGCCGCCGGACAGGGCGATGCGCCAGGCAGCCAGATTGTAACGGGCGGCGTCGGAAACATTCAACATCAGGGCATACATGGTCGGCGGGCCGAAAAAGAAGGTGATCCGCTCTTTTTCAATCGTTTCCAGCAATGTGCGCGCCCCTTCCCATCCATCGCGGATCACCACCGTGCCGCCGGAAAACAATGTGGCCAGTAAAATACAGGTTTGCGCCGCCGGGTGAAAAACAGGCGCCACCAGCAACGACCTGTCGTCACAGTCCAAACGGCACACCCGGGCAAAGGTCAGGGCGTTGCTGAGCAGGTTTTGCCGGGTGAGCATCACCCCCTTGGGGCTGCCGGTGTTTCCGGTGGTATAAAGGATTTCGACCACCTCGTCCGGTTGGCCCGGCGGACAGTCATTTCCGGCCGGAGCGGCCAAAAGGGAGTGATAGTCATAAAGGGGCGGCTCCATGTGCGTGCTGCGGGTGACAATGATCTTGAGCGGGCGGGATTGTTCTTCGGTCAGCTGCATGAAAATACTGGCGTTTTGCGGGGTGCAGACAACAGCGACCGGAGCGGCGTCCGCAACAATAACAGAAAGTTCGTGAATGGTATACTCAGGGTTGACCGGTATGGCGACACACCGGCAGCGTATGATGGCGAAAAAGGACGCAACGAACTCGGGACTGTTCCCCAGGGCCAGGAGTATCCGGTCTTCCGGCTTGATCCCCAGGGTTTTTAATCCGCTGGCCAACCGGTTGACCTGATCATTCAGTTCGGCATAGGTGATTTTATTATCCTGATAAACCAGCGCTTCACCCTGGGGATATGTCCGGCCGATTTCAGCAAGCTGACGGGCCAAAGTCATTTTATTACCTCCTTAAAACCGCGCCCGGGGCAAATTGTATAAATACATATAAAGTTATAGATTCTCTAAAGGCCTGATAAATTCCTTCTTCCGGCGGGGATTTCGACGGCAATACATTATTATGTGCAAATTGACAGCGCGGCCGGCAGAAAGTAGAATAAACACGGGGTGTTGAACCATGTCCGGACACCAATACAACCGGCCGCGCATACGGGTCGGCAGGCTGCACATAGATCTGGTGTTTTTTTTATTGTTCACCTTTTCCCTGTTGTCCGCCGTCGTCTTGCTTTTGTTTATTATTTTCAGCCGCTGATCCGTTGCCGGCCGGCAGGTAACGCCGCAGCAACTCCGCCCGGCTGATCACGACCAGTTTGGGTGTTAATTTGTCTTTGCGGCCGGTCAGCCGCCGGCGCCCCTCCGGGTGCATCAGTACCAGCAACCATCCCTGGTACCAGCGGGCTATCCGGCGCAGTCCGGACGGCAGCTCTATTTTGATAAAGCCCAGACGTTCCGTGCCCTGGTGAAGCATGGTCAAGCCGAGCAGTGCCTTGATGTCCCGGTAGCGGGGCGTTTGCCGGACATAACCGGCCAGGGCGGGCAGGGAGCGACGCAATTCCTTCAAGGTCAGCAGGGCGATGCGTTCGGGGGTGCGTCCCCGGGCGGTGATTTCCCGCAACAGGTTGTTGTTCAAATGCAGTTCACCAACCGGGTCGCCCGCCCGGAGCACCACGCCGTCCGGCAGGGTCAGCGGTTTCCCCCGGTAACGGCGGCGGGCCAGACGAAAAAGGGACGGCTTGCCGTCCAAATCGACATTTTCGATGGACAGGTGACGGATAATAAAATTGTCAAAACGCATCCACCAGTTTTGCGCCCGTTCCTGCAAACTGCAGGAAAAGTGGTTCCGGCCGGCGGTCATTTCAGCCAGGGAAGTTATTTTCAACCCCCTTTTTTGCAACTCGGAGAGCACCAGCGGCAATGCCGCCAGCATTTTTACCGGGGCTCCGGATGCCGCTCCCGGTGTGCCGTCGCTGTCATGAAACACCAGGATTGAGCCATCGGCGACCCGGGACAGCACCTGGCGGGCAATTGTCCGGGGAGTGGCGCGCCGTCCCCAGTCCCAGCTCATGAATGACCAGAGCACGACCCGCTGCCCGTCAATCCACCGGTACAGGAGGGAGAAAATGTTGAACATCCCCCACGGTGGACGGTAAAGACGGGGTTGTTGTCCGGTGATCCTGGTAAGCACTGCATTTGCTTCCCGGACGTCCCTGGCCGTGGCCCGGGGGCCCAGCAACCAGGGAATGCGGTGCTTGTATCCGTGGCAGGCCACTTCGTGGCCTTTGGTATGAATTTGGGCGACCAGTTCGGGAAAGGCAAGCGCCCTTTCCCCCAAAACAAAAAAGCAGGCCCGGACGTTGTATTGTTTCAATATTTTCAGCACCTGCGGCGTATACACCGGATCCGGACCGTCATCAAAAGTAATGGCCACCCGCCCGCCGCCTTTCGGTACGCGCCAGACCACGCCCACGTGGCACAAACGGGCCAGGGCGGTGGGCAGCAAGGCGTAAAGGCCGAGCAGGAAGGTGAGTAATTTAAACATAGCACCTGTCATATCTATTCGTCTCCAGGTTATTTGATCAACACATTCTCCAGCGGATAGAAAATGTAAAAAACGGCAATACCGGAGAGAATGATGGTGGTAAACAGCAGGGTGGCCATATTGCCCAGGCTGTGCGCGACCAGACTGCCCAATGCCGGACCGACGGCCACGCCCAGTCCCTCCACGGTGGCAAACAGTCCCCATCCCGTGGCCTGCCGGTCGGGGGGGATGACCCGGGCCAGCAGGGAGTTCCAGGCCGGCAGGACCAGCGCATAAGAAAAACCAAGCAGCGCAGCCAGGAAAAAGGCGCTCCCGGCGCTGTGCGTGTTGGCCAGCAGGCCGAGGGCCGTGGCGCTCAACCCGAAGCCCGCGGCCAGCAGTGCTTTCAGCATCACCCGGTTAACCAGCCAGCCCAAAAGCATAAAACAAATCACCGCCGTCCCCCCGCCGGCCGTCAACAAAAGCCCGTACTGGGCGGAATCCAGTCCGAGCTGGTTCCGGGCGAAAAGCGGCAACACAGGCAGCAGCATCCCGGCGGAAAAAGTTTGTAGGAACATGCCGGGAATCAGCACACGCATCAGGCCGTTTTTGCCGGCAAGACAGCTCAGCGATTCCAGCAGGCCGCCGAACTTAATCCCCGCCGGCGGGGACGCAGTGGTGTTGGGCAGGAAAAGCCAGGTTGCAGTTAATGAAACCAGCCAAAGCAGGATAATCATCCAGAAGGCTGTTTCAAAGCCCCGGTGCAGGATGAAGTTGACGCTTACAAAACCGCAGCCCGCCCCGGACAGCCAGGCGCTGAAAACCATGCCGATGCGTGAGGCGCGGTCCGGGCTATCCACCGGGGCCACCTCGCTGATCACGCCCAGCCAAACCGGGGACACGCCCAGTCCGAACAGCGCCGAGGCCAGCACCAGCACCGCGGGCAGCGGCCAGGTCTTCATGAGCAGCAGGGAAAACAGGCTGAGCAACAACCCGCACAGCAACACCGGCCGGCCCGAGCGGTCAAAATACCAGCCGGCGGCTGTTTTGGAAATGGTCTCGGTCATGTAATGGGCGGATACGGCAAAGCCGGCCGCGGTGACCGAAAGACCAAGAAAATTGACGGCGTAAATGGGCAGGAAAGAAAGATAAAACGCTCCCCGGGCGAATTCCGTTACAAACAAAACCAGGAGCAATACCCAGTCCTTGCGCGACAATGAAATGGATAACAAAGGTTTTTATCGCCCCCTTTATTTTTGCAATTTTATTATACCGCAAAACAGACGGAAAAGAAAAGTTCGGGAAAAGCCTCCGGGCCGGGCGAACACAAAACGGCCCGGTTGGGTTTGCACCAGCCGGACCGTGGCAGGTTCTTGTTCTATGGTTGTCTGGTAAGTGCAAGCAGGTAAATTTCGTGTGCCTGATGGCCGGCGTTCAGCTTTTTTTCTGCTTCCTGCAACTGACTGAGTTGGGGATCGGTCAAACGGGCCACTTCCATACCCTGGGTTTTAGCGTCCATAAAAACCAGCCTCCTTTAAAATTTATGCTATTTTGCCCCCAAACAGAAAAAAATACTGCAGCGGGAAAGCGGTTGGTCTGGAATTATTTAACGACAACTTGGGTCTACTGTAAAATGGCATTTTATGATAAAATAAGTTAGCCCTTGAGCAGGAGGTAATCATGCGCCCATATTGGACAGGCCTTATGCTGGCGTTAGTTTTGTCTTTTTTGTTTGTTCCGGCCGTACCCGTGCAAGCGTCATCCGGACCGCAGATAACCGGCAAGTCGGCCATCATGATCGACGCGCAAAACGGGCAGGTGCTTTACGCTAAAAACCCCGACGCGCACATGTTCCCCGCCAGCACAACCAAAATTTTAACCGCTGTCATTGCTCTTGAACGGGGCAAACTCAGTGATCAGGTTACGGTACCCCGCGAGGCTGTAACAGCGGGCGGGTCGGCCATCGGCCTGCAGGAAGGGGAAAGGCTGACCCTCAAGGACCTGCTTTATGCCATGCTTCTTTCCTCCGCCAATGATGCGGCGGTAACCATCGCCGATCATATTGCCGGTTCGGTGCCCGGTTTTGCCGCCCTGATGAATGAAAAAGCCCGGCAGATCGGCGCCCGGGAAAGCCATTTCGTCAATCCGGACGGCATGCCGGATCCGCAGCATTTCACCACCGCGCGGGATTTGGCCGTCATTACCCGTTATGCCATGCAGAACGCCGAATTCAGGAAAATCGTGGATACCAGCCACCGGAACATTTCCCGCGCGGATGCCGATCGCAGCAAGGGGCCGCCGCAGGAATACCTCTGGAACCATAACAAGTTGCTGCACCTGTACGACGGAACCATCGGGGTTAAGCCGGGCTATACGGTGGAAGCCGGTCAGTGCCTGGCGGCCGCCGCGCAGCGGAACGGGCGGGAATTGATTACCGTGGTGCTGGACAGTCAGGGCGCGGCCATATACAGTGATACCGAAGCCCTGTTCAACTATGGTTTTTCTTCTTTTCAGCTTAAACAACTGGCCGGCCGGGGGCAAAGAATCACCTCCCTGTCCGTACCTTATGGCGCCGGACCGGCGCCGGTTCTTACCGCCGCCCCGTTTTACTATGATTTTCCTGCCGGAGGGCAAGAACAGGGGCAGGTGGAACAAAAAGTGGTTATGGAGCAAAATATGCAGGCGCCGCTGGCGGCGGGACAAAAAGTGGGCCAGTTGATCTTTTTGGCGCACGGCCGGGAATTGGGACGGGTGGACCTGGTGACCGGACAGGCCGTAAACCGCAGGGTGGAAACGCGCTGGCCGGTCTGGGCGGCGGGTACGGCGATTGTCTTGCTTGTTTTACGCCTGCGTGTTTTGGGCCGCCGGCGTTCCCGCGTGCGCCTGCCGAGATATTTACGCTGATGGTTTTAATGTTTGACATTTTGCCATAAGTTCACTATACTTACGGAAAAGTAGTTTTGCGGGGTGTGCCGCTTGAATAAAATTATTTGCGAGGTGGAGCAGAAACTCCGGGCCGGCGATTATAAGTTAACCCCCCGCAGGGAGCATATTCTCCGGGTTATTCTGCAAAACAAGGACAAGCATCTGAGTGCGGAAGAAGTTTACAACCTGGTCAAGCGGAGGGTGCCCGATGTTGGTTTGGCCACTGTCTACCGTACGCTGGAAATATTTCAGGATCTGGACGTAATCCACAGCATTGATTTCGGTGACGGCCGCAAACGTTATGAGTTCGGAGGGGAGCCGGGGGAAGGCCACCACCACCATCACCTGATTTGCACCGGTTGCGGTAAAATTATCGAAGTAAACGAGGATCTGCTGGAGGAGTTGGAATCCCGGGTTACCAGTGCCTATGACTTTACCATCACAGATCACGAGCTTAAATTTTTTGGTTATTGCCGTGATTGCAAGCAGCAAAAAAATAAACAGCCTTAAAACCGGCTGACTTTATCTGGCAGGCCGGTATTTTATTTATTAAAAATAATGTGAAAATCTTTACATAAAATTAATTTTAGTTTAGAATGATTTGTGATAAGATAACATTAGCTGGACTTACTGGTATCACCTGGACGATGAGCAGTTGTAAGGTCGAAATGTTGCGAAAAAAGCAGAAGGAGAAAACACATGAAATACGAGTGGGTATTTTTTGCTCAAAACAGTAATAATCAATACTATTGTGGTTAATGTGCCATTATATATTGTGAATTATATAACATATTTGGCTTTTTGGCGGGTTAACATCCCGCCATTGCAGACTTTGTGCCATGTTATATATTAGTGGGGGGTGTCATAAATGATCACTGAAAATGTGTGCCTGCCGGGCGCTTACCAGGAAAACACGCTGGTATTACTGGTACAAAACCCGGAGGTAATTTTTGCTTATTGGGAACTGTCCAACGGGCAGTGGCTTGCCGTGGCCGGATATGGCGGCCTGCACCTCAGGCTTTACGAAATAAACGGAAACGGCCCCGGTTGCTGGCTGGACGGGCAGGGAAAGCTGTGGACGGAAATCAATTTGCCCCCTTTTACCAGCGACTGGTACTTTTGCGATTTGTCACCAGGCCGCAGTTATTGCAGCGAACTGGGTTATTACGGTTCTGATCACGTTTTTTATCCTATTTTGCGTTCCAACCGGGTGCAGACACCGCGGGTCGGGTTGTCTTCCCGCCCCGGTGAACATGCACTGGTCGCCGTGGATCTGACTGTCGCCGCGGCGCCGGCACAGGAAACTGCAACCGGACAACTGCCCGGGTCGATCGATTTTTACCGGCGGCAGGAGCATAACTAACTAATGAACGGAGGAGCAGCACATTGTCTACCGGTTATTTGGCCCTGGTCATGCATGCGCACCTGCCTTTCGTACGTCATCCGGAGCGTCCGGACTATCTGGAGGAACGCTGGTTTTTTGAGGCGGTGACCGAATGTTATCTGCCGCTGATTGAAGTATTTGAAGGTCTGGTCGGGGACGGGGTGGATTTCCGGTTGACCTTCTCCCTGTCCCCGCCGCTTTTAACCATGTTTACCGATCCTTTGTTGCAGCGGCGTTACCTGGATTACCTGGATACCATGATCCGCCTGGGTGAATCTGAATACCAGCGTACCGCGCAGGATGCGGAATTGCGTTCCCTGGCCCTGTTTTACCTGGGAAAATTAAAGGGCGCCCGGCGGATGTTCGCGGAAAAGTATGATTGCAACTTGATTCAGGCCTTCAGCGCCCTGCAGGCGTTGGGCAAGTTGGAACTGATTACTTGCGGCGCCACCCACGGCTACCTGCCCCTGATGCGGACCAAAGAGGCCATGCGTGCCCAGATTGGCACGGCAGTTGACTATTTCACCCGGCATTTCGGCCGTCCCCCGGCCGGTATGTGGCTTCCGGAATGCGGTTATACCTCCGGGGTGGATCAATTGCTGAAGGAATTTGGCGTGCACTACTTCTTCGTGGACACCCATGGTTTGCTGCATGCCGACCCGGCACCTGTGAACGGGGTGCTGGCGCCCGCGGCCTGTCGCTCGGGAGTGGCTGTTTTCGCCCGGGATCCGGAGAGTTCACGCCAGGTTTGGGACAGGCAGGCCGGCTACCCCGGTGATTATGACTACCGGGAATTTTACCGGGATATTGGTTATGATCTCGAGCTGGACTATTTGAAACCATTTTTGCCGTCCGGTAATATCCGGGTGGATACCGGTTTCAAGTATTACCGGATCACCGGACCGGGTCCGCACAAGGAAATTTACCGGCCGGAAGCGGCCGCCCGGCGGTCGGCCGAACACGCGGCCAACTTCCTTTTCAACCGCCGGCAGCAGGTTGCCTTTCATTCCCGGCACATGTCCCTGCCGCCGGTGGTGGTGGCCCCTTACGACGCGGAACTCTTCGGCCACTGGTGGTATGAGGGGCCGCAATGGGTTGATCAATTGTGCCGCAAGATATACGCCGAACAGGATACGGTGCGCATGACCACTCCCGGCGAATACCTGCAAAAGCACCGCGAGTTGCAGGCTGTGGAACTGCCGATGAGCAGTTGGGGGGAGGGCGGGTACAGCCTGGTCTGGCTGAACCCCGGAAATGACTGGATCTACCGGCACCTGCATCATGCCGAGGGCCGGATGGTCGACCTGGCCGATTTGCATGCCGGGGCGCAGGGCTTGAAACGCCGTGCCTTAAACCAGGCCGCCCGGGAACTCCTGCTGGCCCAGAGCAGCGACTGGGCTTTTATTATCAAGGTCGGTACAGTGGTGCAGTATGCGGAAAAAAGGATCCGTGAGCATGTGTACCGGTTTAACCGGTTGGCTGATCAGATTGAGCAGGGGAACATTGAAGAAGTCTTTTTAAACGAACTGGAACATGCGGACAATATTTTCCCCGGGTTGGATTTTTCGATCTACAGCCGGCACCGGCAGGGACGCTACCGGGATTACGGCGCCGGCCGCGCACATTTCCGGATCCTCATGCTGTCCTGGGAATATCCCCCGGGGACGGTGGGCGGCCTGGCCAGGCATGTTTACGACCTTTCCCGGGCACTGATCCGTCATGGTGACGAGGTGCATGTGATTACCTGTCCGGTGCCGGGGGAAGACGCCTATTCCCTGCAACAGGGGGTGCATGTGCACCGTCTGGCCCCGGAACAGCTTACGGCCGCTGACTTTCTAACCTGGGTGGGGCAGATGAACCGGGGAATGAGTGCGTTGTCGGACCGGGTGACGGAGCAATGGGGACGTCCGGATCTGGTGCATGCCCACGACTGGCTGGTCGGGGAGGCCGGCCTGCAGATCCGGGACCGGTACGGCGTGCCTTTGGTGGCCACTATTCACGCCACGGAACACGGGCGCAACCACGGCATTCACACCGCCCTGCAGCGCCACATCCACTCCCGGGAAGCGCAGTTGACCAACGAAGCGGTGCGGGTGATCTGCTGCAGCAACTATATGGCTGAAGAGGTAACCGGCCTGTTCGGCCTGCCGGATGGCAAAGTGCGTGTTATTCCAAACGGCGTCGACCCGGCCAACTTGCTCGCCGGGCGCAGCCGGGAGCCGGATTGCGCGGATCTGGACACCCGCGGCGGAGTCCCCACCGTATTGTTTATGGGGCGTCTGGTACCGGAAAAGGGGGTACAGGTCCTGCTGGAGTCGTTTCCCGCCGTCCTTTCACGGGTGCCCGGGGCCAGGCTGGTGGTGGCCGGACGGGGACCCTACCAGGACCACCTGCAGGGGCGCGTGCAGGAATTGGCGCTTGAAGGCCGGGTGTCCTTCGCCGGGTTTGTTGACGATTTGGGGCGCAACCGTTTGCTGGAGCAAGCCCGGGTGGCTGTTTTCCCCAGTTTGTATGAACCGTTCGGGATTGTAGCCTTGGAAGCCATGGCCGCCCGGGTGCCGGTGATCGTGACCGACACCGGCGGTTTGCAGGATATAGTGGAGCACGGTGTGGATGGTTTCAAGGTGCCGCCGGAAAACGCCGGCATGCTGGGTCATTACACCGCCGAGTTGCTGGCCAATCCGCTTCTGGCGCAGGAGCTGTGCCAGAAGGCCTGGCGTAAAATTATCACCCGCTATGACTGGTATTACATCGCCACGGAAACCAGGGATGTTTACCGTGAGGCCGGTGAGCGCTGAATGGCCGGTTGAAATGCGTGTGCCGCCGGGACCGGACACTGTCCGGTAGCGGCGGCTTTATTTTATATTTCGCCGGGTCGAAAAAAATGTTAAAATGTAAACGGGGGGATTATATGACACGGCCGCTGGTTGCCGGGAACGGCAATATTCTGGTCACTTTCGGTCCCAACTTGAGCATGCGGGACTTTTATTATCCATATGTCGGACAATGGAATCATATCATGGGCTACAGAAACCGGATGGGTTTCTGGGTGGAGGGTAAATTCAGCTGGTTGAACGAACCGGCCTGGCAGAAGCACCCGGGATACATGGAAGATTCTTTGATTGCGCTTACGCCGGCCCGGCACGAAGGATTGGAAATCGAACTGGAGAGCCGGGATGGTGTGCACTATCACGATAACATTTATTTGAAGCGGTTGAAGGTAAAAAATTGTGCCGCGCGGAAACGGGAAATCCGGGTATTTTTCACCCAGGATTTTTCCATTGACGAGACTGAGGTGGGGGATACCGCCCTGTACGATCCCCAGACCCATACCATTTATCATTATAAAAAGAACCGTTATTTTATGGTTAACGGTCTTTGCGGTCAAAACCGTTTTGACATGTTCGCCACCGGCATCAAGCGCTTTGCCGGCGCCGAGGGCACCTGGCGGGATGCCGAGGACGGCGATTTGACCGGCAATCCGATTGCCCAGGGGTCGGTGGACAGCACCATCGGCTTCAAGCTTTGCCTGGCTGCCGGCGAGGAAAAGGAGATCTTTTACTGGATTGCCGCCGGGCACAATTTGCAGGAAGTGCGTCAGCTGAACTCCCAGGTGTTGCAAAACGGCCCGGAAAACCTGTTGTACCGGATCGACGCCTACTGGCGTCACTGGCTTGCCCGGGTGCCGGCGGATTTTGCCGATCTGCCGCCGCGGGTGGCGGAAATATACCGCCGCAGCCTGCTGATTATTCGTACGCACGTGGATCATCACGGGGCCATCATTGCCGCCGCCGACAGTGATATTATGCAAACCAACCGGGATCATTATTGCTACCTGTGGCCGCGGGACGGGGCGCTGGTGGCGCGGGCATTGATCCGTGCCGGCTACGGCCACATGGTCAAGGAGTTTTTTGCCTTTTGCGCCAATGTGCTTACCGATGGCGGCTATCTTTTACATAAATACAATCCCGACGGCACGGTTGGTTCCAGTTGGCATCCCTGGCTGAAAGGGAGGCAGTTGCCCATTCAGGAGGATGAAACGGCACTGGTGCTGCTGGCGCTTTGGGAATACTACCAGTATTACCAGGACCTGGAGTTTGCCCACGATTACTACCGCAGCCTGGTGCGGCCGATGGCCGATTTCATGTCCGGTTACATCGACGATCAGCTCAACCTGCCCCTGGAAAGTTATGATTTGTGGGAAGAAAGATGGGGCATCTTCACTTTTACGGCGGCGGCCGTTTACGGAAGCCTGACGGTGGCCGCCGCTTTCGCTGACTTGTTTTGTGAATTTGGACGGGCCAACGGCTACCGCGCCCGGGCTGAACAAATCAAGACGGGAGTGGAGGAGCATTTTTACAGCCACAAGTTGGGCCGTTTTGTGCGCGGGTTGATCTCGGAAAGTAAAGATGTGGACCTGCGCCGGAGCAATGAACAGGGTGAACTGGTGGAAAGGGAAGACTGGAATTTGCGCCGTGACGATACTCTGGAAAGCAGCACCATGGGCGTTTTCCTTTTCGGCCTGTTGCCGGCCGGCGATCCCCGGGTGAAGGCGACAGTCCGGGCCATTGAACAGGGATTGTGGATCAAAACGGGTATCGGCGGGCTGGCCCGCTACAAGAACGACTATTATTTCCGGCGCAGCGACGATATTGAGCGCATTCCCGGCAATCCCTGGATTATTTCCACCCTTTGGCTGGCCCGCTGGTACATTGCGGTGGCCGGTGCGGTGGATGAACTGAAACCGGCCCTGGCCCTGATTCATTGGGCCGCGGTTTATGCCCTGGATACCGGCGTCATGCCCGAACAGGTGCATCCGGAAACGGGGGAGCCGCTCTCGGTTGCGCCGTTGACCTGGTCACACGGCAGTTTTGTAATCGCAGTGGTTGAATATCTGGAAAAATATCGTGAACTGACGGGCGATGTTTGTGCGGTGATTGACAACCCAGTCAACCGCCAGGTTTATTAACAAGGGGGATGGGCAAAATGACCCGGGAAGAGGAAATCAGGACACTGGAGCAGCGCATTGCCGACTTGCGCCGGCGTTTGCCGGCCCACTCGGTAAGGCCGCACATGCTGCAGGAACTGGAAGAGCTGGAGGAAGCCCTCGAGCGGTTGCAGGCGGAGGCGGAAGGAACGCCACGGGCGAAGTAATATTTTTCCGGGAAGGAGTGATTTTGATGGCCGGTTTTGCTCCCGGCGGTCTGGCCACCGGCATCGGCAGCCTGCCCTATCTCGAACCGGGACAGGCGCTGCCGCTGATCTTCAGCCATCTGCCGCAAATCCCCCACTGGCCGCAACTGCCCCGGCGGGGCGGCCGGGAAGGGTTTGTTTTTCAGTTCCTCAACCCGCTGCTGGCCGCCGGACTGTTGAGTATTGAAGACGGGCGCGCCTTTTTTGATGACAGCCATCCCGCCTGGCCGGAACGGTTGACGGATTTTTACACCACCTATCTGGCGGCCGAAGCCGGCGATGAGAAGGCGCTGCAGGCCTTTGCCTTTCCCCGGGAGGCGGCGGCGGGCTTTTATGCCTTCCTGGACTATATACGCAGTCACGGAACCGGGGAAGCACACTATTTCAAAGGGCACCTGGCCGGTCCGTTGACCATTGCCTTTCAGTTAAAAAACCGCGCCGGCCGGCTGGCCTATTACGAAGAGCAACTCCGCGAACTGGTGGTTAAAACACTGGCCATGCACGCCCTGTGGCAGGCCAAAACCCTGGCCGGCGCGGGCCGGCCGGCGATTATCTTTGTGGATGAACCGGCGGTGAGTGTTTACGGCCAGTCCAATTACATTACTGTGACCCGGCAGATGATCCGGGATGATTTGAATGCCGTCTTTGAGGCCGTCCGCCGGGCCGGCGCCCTGACCGGTGTGCATTCGTGCGCGGCTGTAGACTGGTCCTTGCTCACCGGATGCGATTTGGATATTATCAACCTGGATGCCTATAACTTCGGTGCTTCACTGTTCCCCTACGCGCGGGAATTGAATGCCTTTTTACAGCAGGGCGGCGTGCTGGCCTGGGGAGTGGTGCCCACGGCCGAAGAAGCATACTGCGAGGACGCAAACAGCTTGCTAAAAAGGCTGTCCGGGTACTGGGACGGGCTGTGCCGGCGGGGGGTGGACCGCGGGTTGCTGCAACGCCAGGCTATAATCACACCGGCCTGCGGCACCGGCCTTTTGCCCGGGGAACTGGCCGGTCGTATCTATGCGCTCAACCGGGAAGTGGCACATAAGGTTCAGAAAGGGGAAATTTAGGTTGCTACCCGATCTGCACTGGCATACCCGCCGTTGCGGCCACGCTGGCGGACGGATGGAGGAATTCGTGGCCGCCGCCCGGCGGGCGGGGATTACGCATGGCGGCTTTGCCGACCACATCCCCATCTACTGGCTGCCGCCGGAACAGCGTGACCGCGGCCTGGCCATGGACCCGGAGGAACTGCCCCGTTATGTGCTCCGGGTGCGGCAACTGCAGGATGAAAACCCGGCCCTGGATCTCGCCCTCGGCATTGAAGCCGACTACATACCGGGTTTTGAAGGACAACTGGCCGGTTTGCTGTCCGGATACCCCTTTGATTATGTCATCGGTTCGGTACACTACCTGGACGGGTGGGGTTTTGACAATCCGGCGCTGGTGGACGAATACGCCCGAAGGGACGTGGATGAACTTTACCGGCAATATTTTGCCCTGCTGCAGCGTGCCGCCGCCAGCGGCCTGTTCGATGTGCTGGCCCATCCGGATTTGATTAAAAAATTCGGTTGCCGGCCACAGCTTGATTTGACCCCTCTGTATGAAGAAACAGCCCGTGTACTGGCTGACAGCGGCATCTGCCTGGAAGTGAATACCGCGGGCCTGGCGGCGCCGGCACGGGAAATCTATCCGGCACTGAAAATGCTTGAAATCTGCCGGCGGTACGGGGTACCGGCGACCACCGGTTCCGACGCCCACCAGCCGCAGCAGGTGGGGCGGGGAATGGCTGCGGCGCTGTCCTGGCTGCAACAGGCCGGTTACCGGGAGGTGGCGGTGTTTAAAGGCCGCCGGCGCCGGATGATTAAAATATAACCGCTTAAAGACGTTTGTGTGAAAGTGGCGCGCCGAAGGGAGATGGCCGTACCGGAGGGGCGACACGCGAAGGTCCGGAAACGAACATCTGAATTGAAAATCCGGGTGCGGCCCGGAATTTTTTTTATTTACCGGCAGGAATTTTCTTCCCGGTCGCGAATAAAGTGGGTGAAAGTGGTTTAAAGTGGAGGCATCGTGGATTGCAGTGGGGTGACCGCCGTTGTTTATGGGAGAATTCCAGCATACCATTGATGCCAAAGGAAGATTGATTATACCAGCCCGCTTCCGCGAAGGCCTGGGCGACAAATTTGTATTGACAAAGGGCTTGGACGGGTGCCTGTTTGCCTATCCCCCTCAGGAATGGACGGCACTGGAAAGCAAAATGCGCTCCTTGCCCTTCACCAGGGCTGATGCCCGGGCCTTTGTGCGTTTTTTCTTTGCCGGCGCGTGTGAATGTGAAGTGGATAAGCAGGGCAGAATACTTATTCCAGGCAACCTGCGGGAATATGCTGCCCTGGAAAAAGATGTGGTGGTTATCGGCGTGTCCTCCCGGGTGGAGATCTGGTCCGCCGGGCGCTGGCGTGATTATAACGACCGGGCGGCCGGTTCGGTCGAGCAGATTGCCGAAAAGATTGTGGACTTCGACCTGGGCATCTAAAATGACCTGTTCCCTTCCGGACAGGTAACGGACAGGTACAGGCGGACCGGATCAAAGGAGATGTATCCGGTGGACTTGGATGGCATGGGTTCTCCGGCAGGCAATGGTTTTGCACACCAGCCGGTGTTGCTGGAAGAAGTGCTGGCCGCATTGAACCTGAAAAGCGGCGGTGTTTATGTGGACTGCACCGTGGGCGGGGCCGGGCACAGCCTGGCCATTTTGCGCCGTACCGGTCCGGACGGATGGTTGATCGGACTGGATCAGGATCCGGACGCCCTGGCGGCGGCTGCGGATCGCCTGGCGCCCTATGCCCGCCGGCTCAACCTGTTTAGAGAAAATTTCGTCAATTTGCCCCGGGTGCTCACTGGTTTGGGAGTGGAGCAGGTCGACGGCCTGCTTTACGATCTGGGCGTCAGTTCACCACAACTGGACCGGGCCGGACGGGGGTTCAGTTACTTGCATGACGGCCCGCTGGATATGCGTATGGATCCCGGAGGCGGGGTTACGGCCGGAGAGCTGGTCAATACACTGCCGGAAAGGGAATTGGCCGCTGTAATCAGGGATTACGGCGAGGAGCGCTGGGCCTCCCGCATTGCTTCGTTTATCGTCCGGGAAAGGCGGTACCGGCCCCTAAAAACCACTTTCGATCTGGTTGCGCTGATCAAAAAAGCCGTCCCGGCCGCCGCGCGGCGTACCGGTCCCCATCCGGCGCGGCGCACCTTTCAGGCGCTGCGCATCGCAGTGAACAGGGAACTGGAAATACTGCCGGGCGCCCTGCGGGAAGCGGTTGGATTCTTGCGGCCGGGCGGCCGCATTTGCGTCATCACCTTTCACTCGCTGGAAGACCGTGTGGTGAAAAAATTGTTCCGGGAACTGTCTTCGCCCTGTATTTGCCCGCCGCAATTCCCGGTCTGCGTCTGTGGCCGCGTCCCCGTACTGCGGCTGGTCGTCCCGTATCCGGCGGAACCGTCGGCAAAAGAAACGGCGGATAATCCCCGGGCCAGGAGCGCCAGGCTGCGGGCGGCGGAAAAAACAGGGCTTGTTCTAAACCAGCCGGGAGGTGCATAAGCTTTGATTGTAGCAAGGGAACAACCCTATCATCAAAGTCCACCCGGGGAAAAGCGCCGTCCGGTTCCGGACCCCCGGCCCAATACCCTGCCGCGCCGCAGGCAGTTGGCCCTGACCGGCCTTGTCCTGCTGGCCTTTCTTACCGGTATCGCTGTTTGCTATTTGCATGCCCAGATCATGACTACGGGGTGTCAGATAGTCAGCCTGCAGAAAAATTTGGGCGACCTGAATGTAGAAACCCGGGAGCTTTCCGAACAGGTGGCCGGGCTATCTTCCCTGCAGCGAATTGAGCAGGTGGCCACCACCCGCCTGGGTATGGTCAAGCCCGATAACAAAAACGTGGTGCTGGTACAAGCCACCCCGCAGCCATCCGGCAGCGCCGCTGCCGCGCCGTCCCGGACGAAGCCGGCCGGTGTGGTACGTGTGCCGGCGGCAAAGGATCGCAACTGGGTATTGCAGGCGTTGGCGGAACTGGTCGGCCATCGCGAGGGAAGGACGCGCCCGGGTTAAATAGTTGAATACAATCCGGCACGTCCGGAAAATGGTGTCTTCCCCGGCCAGGGCAGCGCCTTTTTCACGGGTGGTAAAGGTTGGAGGAGCGTACCATGCGTACTACCAACGTACTCACCCGCAAAAGGCTGACCTGGCTTTTTATGCTTTTTGCCCTCGCCCTGGCCGGGATGGTTGTCCGCCTGGTCTGGATACAATTTGTCATGGGGGACGCCTGGCAGAAGAAAGCTGAAGAGGCGCGCATGCGGGACATCCCGGTGGAGGCCAGGCGGGGGAATATTTACGACCGCAACGGCACCGAACTGGTGACCAGTGTCAGCGTTTCCTCCCTGTACGCCATTCCCTATCTGGTTAAAGAGCCACGGACGGAGGCGGACCAACTGGCCCCGTTGATTGGTATGGACAAAGAACGCTTGTTCAGCATACTCAGCCGCAAATCCTGTTATGAATGGCTGGCCCGCAAACTTGATGACGGCACGGTGAAAAAAATCAAGGCGTTAAACCTGCCGGGCATCCATTTCGTTGAAGAGAGCAAGCGCTTTTATCCCTATCCAACTTTGGCCCCGCACCTGCTGGGATTCACCGGCATAGACAACCAGGGCCTGATGGGCCTGGAAAAGACTTACGACCACGAACTGCAGGGCACAAACGGCCGGATTATGGTGGAACAGGATGCCAGCGGCCGGCAAATTGACGATCCGATGCAAAAGTACGTACCGCCCCGGCAGGGGGACAGCCTGGTACTTACCCTGGATAAGACCATTCAACAAATTGTGGAGCGGGAACTGGATCTGGTGGTGGCCAAATACCAGCCCAGGCTGGCCGTGATCATCGTCATGGATCCCAAAACCGGTGAAATCCTGGCCATGG
Organism: Desulfotomaculum copahuensis; assembly: GCF_001655685.1. Lineage (GTDB taxonomy): Bacteria > Bacillota > Desulfotomaculia > Desulfotomaculales > Desulfovirgulaceae > Desulfotomaculum_G > Desulfotomaculum_G copahuensis. The sequence goes on along the minus strand of NZ_LYVF01000158.1, from coordinate 199,876 downwards.
GCAGCCGGCCCACCTTCAACTCCAATGACTGGGCGGAAGCCCCCCGCAGTGTCTGGGACCGCAACCCGGCCATCTGGTACAACTACGAACCGGGTTCCACTTTCAAGATTGTCACCACTGCCGCGGCCATTGCGGAAGGCGTGGTCAAGCCGACGGATCAGTTTTACGATCCGGGTTACATCAAAGTGGCCGACCGCTACATCCGGTGTTGGGCGGACGGTGGTCACGGCAGTGAAACCTTTGAGCAGGTGGTCATGAACTCCTGCAACCCGGGGTTCGTCGAGGTGGGCCTGCGTCTGGGCATACCCCGCTTCTACCGCTATATCCAGGAATTTGGCTTCGGCCGTCCGACCGGCATTGACCTGCCCGGTGAGGCCGGCGGGATCATTATTCCGGAGAAGAAGGCCACCAACTTGAACCTGGCCACCATGGCCATCGGACAGTCCATTGCCGTCACCCCGATCCAGTTGCTCACGGCAGCTTCGGCGGTGGCTAACGGCGGCACACTGCTCCGGCCGCATCTGGTCAAGGAGATTCGCGATCCCGGCGGCCATGTAATCAGAACATTTGCGCCGGAGGTGGAACGCCGGGTGCTGTCCCCGCAGGCGGCGCAGGAGGTTTGCCGGCTGCTGGAAAACGTGGTGGCCAAGGGGACCGGACGGAACGCTTTTGTGGAGGGGTACCGGGTGGCCGGTAAAACCGGTACCGCCCAGGTGGTCGGTGCGGGCGGCGGATATGTGAGCGGCAAATACGTGGCCTCTTTTACCGGTTTCGCCCCGGCCGGCAATCCGCGTCTGGCCGCCCTGGTCATGGTGGCCGAACCGCAAGGGGGCAACTATTACGGCAGTCAGGTGGCGGCGCCGGTATTTGCCGCCGTGGCCAAAGATGTTCTGCATTACCTGGGTGTGCCGGAAGATCCGGCTGTGCAAAAGCCGCCCGCTCCCTTTGTTTACGAAGAACCAAAGGTCAAGGTGACGGTGCCCAACGTGGTCAACTTCCCGCTGGAAAGTGGTCAAAAAATATTGCGTGAGGCCGGTCTGGCCTTTCAGGTGGTGGGAGAGGGACCGCTGATTTACCGGCAGACGCCCATGGCCGGGGCGGTGGTGAACAGCGGCAGTACGGTGGTGTTGAATATGCAGCCGCCGCCGGAAGCCGCCGGCCTGGTGACCGTGCCCAATTTGAGCGGACTGACCCTGCCCGAAGCGGCCGGTTTGCTGGACGGCATGGGATTATACCTGCAATCCACCGGTTTGGGGGTGGCGGCAAGCCAGCAACCACAACCGGGAACCCGGATCAGGAGCGGCAGCGCCGTGCAGGTGGAATTCCGGCCCGCGCCCGGACCGGCCCCGCCGGCCATGGCCGTTCCATCCCGGCAGGATTTTGTAGAAAAGCCATAAGATGGTAAAGTTTGATTAAAATAGGGTCATACTATGATCCAGGTAATATAATACAATGCGGTAAAAACAGCCTGTTGTCTGTTTTTACCGCCCCGCTTGCTTATTGCATTGCCGTTGCACTGGTGATAGTATAACGATTTAGAGGGATGACCGCAGCCGGTTTTGCTTGTGCTCATCCGTAAGGAGGATTTGGGTTGTTACTCAGTAAACTGGTCGAGGGACAAAAAATTTTGGCCTGCGGTGGACGCCAGGACATCCCGGTGCCGGGTATCGCTTATGATTCCCGGCGGGTCAGGCCGGGTTTTTTGTTTGTGGCCATTGAGGGTTTCCAAACCGACGGGCACCGGTTCATCGAGCAGGCTGTGGCTGCCGGCGCGGCGGCAGTGGTGATACAAAAGCCGGTGGCAGTTCCCGCCCCCGCGGCCTGGGTGCGGGTGGCCGATTCCCGCCTGGCTTTGGGCCTGCTGGCGGCGCGGTATTACGGCTATCCGTCCCGGCAATTGAAAATGGCCGGCGTAACCGGAACCAACGGCAAGACCACCACCTCCCACCTGCTGGCGGCCATCGGACGCGCCACCGGACTGAAAGTGGGCTTGATCGGTACTATCGCCAACCGTATCGGCGACCGGGTGCTGCCCGTGGAGCATACCACTCCGGAGTCCTTGGACCTGCAACAGTTGCTGGCGGAAATGGTGGCCGAAAAAGTGGCGCTGGCCGTGATGGAAGTCAGTTCGCACGCCCTGGCCCTGAACCGGGTGGCCGGTTGCGATTTTGATTTGGGTATATTTACCAACATCACCCAGGATCATTTGGATTTCCACCATGACATGGATGATTATCTGGCCGCCAAGTCCCGCCTGTTTGCCTCCCTGGGCGCAGCGGACGGCGGACGGCCCGGGACGGCGGTAATCAACCGGGACGATCCCCGGGCGGAGCGGATCATCAACGTTACCCGGGCGGCGGTGACGACCTACGGTATGCATGGTCCGGCCGACGTGCGGGCGGAAAAAATTCAAGTTACCCCGCGGGGGGTGCATTTTCATGTGACCAGCCCCTGGGGGCGGGGAGAAGTGCGGCTGAAGTTGACCGGTCTGTTTAATGTTTATAACGCCCTGGCCGCCCTGGCGGCCGGTGGGGCGCTGGGCATCCCCCTGGAACATGTTATCACCGGATTGCAGGAAGTGTCCGGAGTGCCGGGCCGTTTCGAACTGGTGGACCGGGGGCAGGATTTTGCCGTGGTGGTGGATTATGCCCATACTCCGGACGGGCTGGAAAACGTGCTCAAAACAGCCCGGCAGATTACAGGCGGCCGGCTGATCACTCTTTTCGGCTGCGGCGGCGACCGGGACCGGGGCAAGCGTCCATTGATGGGGGAGATTGCCGCCCGCTTGAGCGATTTGCCGGTGCTTACTTCCGACAATCCGCGCACGGAGGACCCCCTGCGCATAATAGCAGATGTGGAGGAAGGCCTGTCCCGGGTGCTGGACAAGAATAGCTACCGGATTGTCCCGGACCGGCGCGAGGCCATTTTTTACGCCGTTGCGGCGGCTGAACCGGGCGATACGGTGGTTATCGCCGGCAAAGGACATGAGGACTACCAGATCATCGGTACCGAAAAACATCCTTTTGACGACCGGCAGGAAGCGATGCGGGCGCTGGAGCAGATTATGCGCGCCCGGGGAAGGAATGGGCGGATATGAAAAAAATGAGCCTGGGCGAGGCGGCCCGGGCCGCGGGCGGGAGGTTGTGCCGGGGGGATGCCGGCCGGGAAGTGGCCTCCGTATGTACGGATACCAGGCGGCTTACGCCCGGCCAGTTGTTTTTCGCCCTGCGCGGGGAACGTTACGACGCCCATCAGTTTGTTCAACAGGCGGTGGATTCCGGCGCGTGCGGGGTGGTGGTGGATCGTCCGGTGGAAATCGCCGGACCGGCGGCCGTGATCCAGGTGGCTGACACCCTGGCCGCCCTGCAGCAACTGGCCCGTTACAACCGGGATAATTACCGGGTGCCGGTGATCGGCGTTACCGGCAGCACCGGTAAAACAAGCACCAAGGATATGATTACAGCGGTGCTGTCCGGACGGTTCAGCACCCTGAAAACCACAGGCAACCGGAATAATGAAATCGGCCTGCCCCTGACCCTGCTGGAGATGGACGGCGGCTGCGATGCGGTGGTGCTGGAAATGGCCATGCGCGGACCGGGGGAGATTGCCGCCCTGTGCCGGGTGGCCCGGCCCACGGCGGCGGTAATCACCAATATCGGTGAGGCGCATTTTGAGCGGCTGGGTTCGGTGGACAATATCGCCCGGGCCAAAGGGGAGATTTTGGATGCCGTGCCGGCGGACGGCTTCGCCCTGCTGCACCGGGAAAGCCCTTTCATTGAGCGGGAAGCCGCCCGCTGCCGGGGGAAGGTGTTGTTTTTCGGCACCGCGCCCGGTGCCGACATCAGGGCCGTGGACGTCCGCGCGGAGGGGACGGGCAGCCGCTTTACCCTGTTGCTGGCCGGTGCACAGGTGGAGGTCTATCTCCCCCTGCCCGGCCGGCATAATGTGGAGAATGCCCTGGCGGCCGCCGGGGCGGGCTGGATGCTCGGTTTGCCTCCGGCCGTTGTGGCGGATGGGCTGGCCCGGGCCGCCGGCGGGGAGATGCGGCTGGAAATAATCCGGCACCGGGGTATGACGATCATTAATGATGCTTATAACGCCAACCCCGCCTCCGCCCTGGCCGCTCTGGACGTACTGGCGGAAACACCCGCCCGCCGCCGGGTGGCGGTGCTGGGGGATATGCTCGAACTGGGCGGGCGGGCCGTACCCGGGCACCGGGAAACCGGGGCGGTTGCCGCTTCGCGGGCGGATTATCTGGTGGCGGTGGGCGAACTGGCCCGCCATATAGTCGAGGGCGCTCTGACCGCCGGGCTGCCGGCCGGCCGGCTCAGCCTTTGTCCGTCCAATGCGGCGGCGGTGGCACTGTTGCGCGGATTGTTGACGGAGGGTGACGCCGTGTTGATCAAGGGCTCCCGGGGCATGCAGATGGAAGAAATCGTCCGCGGGATCACCAGCGCAAGCTGAAACGGCGGCGCGTTTCACCGCCGCTCTGTTTTGGCGCGGCGGCTTCCGTGGCAACCGCTCCGGTAGCGCCGGTAAAGTATGAGCAACACGGCTGTGCAGTAGTACGAAAGGGGGCTGGCCGGCAAGCGGCCTGGTGATGATGGATGGAGTCTGGCTCGTGCTGGGTGAAACTTTGTTGCTTTCTTTAGGGGTTACCGTGCTGCTCGGTCCGCTGGCCATTCCGGTCCTGCACCGGCTGAAGTTCGGCCAGCAGGTGCGTGACGACGGTCCGGCTTCCCATTTGCAAAAGACGGGTACACCGACCATGGGCGGGGTGATGTTCCTGGCCGGCATCACTGTGGCCGGGCTCTGGCTGGCCGGCCGTTCCGCGGAAACACTGCTCATGCTTGGAGTGACCGTAGGTTTTGGTGTCATCGGCCTGTTGGACGATCTGATTAAAGTAGTCTTAAAACGGCCGCTTGGCTTGAAGGCGCGTGAAAAAATGCTCGGCCAGGTGCTCTTGAGCGCGCTGCTGGCAGTTCTGGCCGTTTCCTGCCTGGGCCGGGGCACCGACATAGTGCTGCCGTTCAGCGGCTTTTCCGTTCCCGGCGGGCTGACCATTGAACTGGGAGTTTGGGGCTATATCATCTTTGCCGTGCTGGTGGTGACCGGTACGGCCAATGCCGTAAACCTTACCGACGGACTGGACGGACTGGCTGCCGGTGTGACGGCGGTGGCCGCTGCAGCCATGGTTTGCCTCGCCCTGCTGACGGGCGAGGCCGGTGTGGCCGCCGTGCTGGCCGCGGTGGCCGGGGGGTGCCTGGGTTTCCTGGTCTACAATCATCATCCGGCACGCGTATTTATGGGTGACACCGGTTCCCTGGCCCTGGGCGGCGCCCTGGGGGCGGCAGCGGTGTTGACCAGAAGTGAATTGTTCCTGGTGATTACCGGTGGCATTTATGTGTTGGAAGCCTTGTCGGTCATCTTGCAGGTGATTTCATTCCAGCTTTTCGGCCGGCGTATCTTTCGCATGAGCCCGTTACATCACCATTTTGAACTCGCCGGCTGGAGCGAGAACCGGGTGGTTTTCACTTTTTGGGCGGCTGCCCTGCTTTTCGCTGCCCTGGGCCTGGCCGGCCTGTACCGGCTGGGCTGATCACGCCGGCCGGTGACAGCCGATAATTATGGAAAGAAGGTTACTTTGGTGCAACTGGAACAGGTTAAGACACTGGTGATCGGGGCGGGCCGGAGCGGCCTGGCCGTGGCCCGCTTTTTAAAGACCAAAGGGGCGGCGGTCACACTTACGGACAACAAGGATGAAACAGCCCTGGGCGGTGATTTGAAGATCCTGTCCGCAGCCGGGGTGCGCCTGAGTCTGGGCCGCTATCCGGCTCCGGATGGTTTTGATCTGGTGGTGGTCAGTCCCGGCGTGCCGCTGAGCATGGCCCCGGTGGCCCGGGCACGGGAGCGGGGTGTGCCGGTGATCGGGGAACTGGAGCTGGCCTGGCGTTTTTGCCGGGCGCCGCTGGTGGCCATTACCGGTACCAACGGGAAAACCACCACCACCAGCCTGCTCGGGGAAATCTTCAAGCATGCCGGCGTGCGTACCCTGGTAGCCGGGAATATCGGCAATCCGCTGGTGGCGGAAGTGGAAAATTTCGGCCCGTCCGATTTGATTGTGGCCGAGGTTTCCAGCTTCCAGCTGGAAACCACTGTTCATTTCCACCCGCAGGTGGCGGCCATACTGAACATTACCCCGGACCACCTCGACCGTCACGGCGACATGGCCGGTTACACCGCAGCCAAGGCGCGCATCTTTGCCAATCAAGGTCCAAAGGACTGTGCCGTGCTCAATTACGACGATCCTCCGGTCAGGGAACTGGCCGCCAACTGTCCCGGACGGGTCATATTTTTCAGCCGGGTGCATACGCTTAAATCAGGGGTGTTTATCCAGGGCGGCCAGATCATGGCAAAAATGAACAGTCACAGCACTCCGGTAATGCCGGTCAACGATCTGCGCCTGCCGGGAGCGCACAATCTGGAGAACGCCCTGGCCGCTGTGGCCTGCGCCCTGGAAAGGGGCGTACCGGAACGGCTGTTGGCGGATACCCTGCGCCAGTTCCCCGGTGTGCCCCACCGGCTGGAACCGGTGGCTGAAATTGATGGCGTAATGTATGTAAACGACTCCAAGGGAACTAATCCGGATGCCAGTATCAAGGCGCTCGAATCATATACGCAACCGGTTGTTTTACTGGCCGGAGGTAAAAACAAGGGCAACGATTTCACCGCCTTTGTCCAGCGGGCGAAGGAAAAAGTACGCGCCATGGTGGTGCTCGGCCAGTGCGCCGGCGAACTGGAGACGGCCGCCCGGGCGGCGGGCATCACCCGGGTGCTGAAAGCCGGGGATTTCCGCCAGGCGGTTTTCATGGCCCGGAACGAGGCCCGGCCGGGGGATGTGGTTTTGTTGTCCCCCGCCTGCGCCAGTTGGGATATGTTCAAGAGTTACGAGGAACGGGGAGATCTGTTCCGGGAGATTGTGTTGTCCATGAGGGGGTAGGCGAAGATCATGCAGCTACGGAGGCGGTCACCCGATTTTGTTCTTTTCCTGTCCGTGCTCATGTTGTTGAGCGTGGGTATCGTCATGGTGTTCAGCTCAAGTAGCTACTATGCATTTCGCCTGTTCAACAATACTTACTACTTTCTCGTGCGTCAGCTTGTCTGGGCGGCGATCGGCCTGGCGATCATGTTTTTTATGATGAATTTTGACTACTGGCGGCTCAAAAAATGGGCCGGATGGCTGCTCATACTGGCCTTCGCCCTTTTGGCCGCGGTACTTGTACCCGGCATCGGGGTGGCCAAACTGGGCGCGCAGCGCTGGCTGAATTTGGGTCCGTTGAGCTTCCAGCCGTCGGAATTTGCCAAACTGTGCCTGGTGGTCTTTACGGCTTACGGTCTCTCCCGCCGTCCGGAACAGGCGCAGAGTTTCCGCAAGGGGATGCTGCCCTACCTGGTGATTATGGCCCTGGCGGCCGGATTGATTTTAAAGCAGCCGGATCTGGGTACGGCGGTGACTTTGGCCGGAACCATCGTGGTGATGCTTTTTGCCGCCGGTGCTCCAATGGGCAGTCTGGCTGTAATGGGTGTACTGGGTGTGGGCGCGGTCGGCCTGGCCATCTGGCATGAGCCCTACCGCATGCGGCGTTTTCTGGCCTTTCTGGATCCGGAAAAGGATCCCTCCGGAACCGGCTGGCACATTTTGAATTCGCTGATGTCGCTTGGTTCGGGCGGCTTTCTGGGTGCCGGGCTGGGTCACGGACGTCATTCCAAATATCTGTTCCTGCCGGAACGGCAGACCGATTTCATTTTTGCCGTGATCGGCGAGGAACTGGGTTTCATCGGCGCCTGTTTTGTCATTTTACTCTTTGTCCTCTTTATCTGGCGCGGACTGAAAGTGGCCATCACTTCCCCGGACCCGTTCGGCAGCATTCTGGCGGCCGGCATTGTGGCCGGTGTGGCCATTCAGGCGATTATCAACATCGGTGTGGTCACCAGCACCCTGCCGGTGACGGGAATCACACTGCCGTTTATCAGCTTCGGGGGAACATCACTGGTTTTCACGTTGATGGGGGTGGGCATACTCTTGAACATTTCCCGCTATATCACACCCAAATGACGAGGTGAGGGGATTGCGTTTTGTCGTTACCGGCGGCGGCACGGGGGGGCATATTTATCCCGCCCTGGCCATCGCCCGGGGGTTGCAGGATAAATATCCCGGCGCGGAGATACTTTACGTGGGTAAAACGGGCGGTCTGGAAGCCGGGCTGGCCGCCCGGGCCGGGTTGCCTTTTCAATCCATTCCGTTGGCGGGGCTGCAGCGCCGCCTTGCGGTGCGCAATGTGACGGCCGTCTGGCAGGCCGCCCGGGGGGTGGTCCGCGCCCGGCGCATCCTGGCAGGCTTCGGTCCGGACGCCGTGGTGGGTACCGGCGGTTATGTTTGCGGGCCGGTGGTGCTGGCGGCGGCTTTGACCGGCATCCCCACCCTGATTCACGAACAAAACGCCCTGCCCGGGGTGACCAACCGTTTGCTGTCCCGTTTTGTCAGCCGGGTGGCGGTAACTTTTGCCGACGCCGTCAGGTATTTCCCCCGCCGTGACCGGGTGGTCCTGACCGGGCTGCCGGTGCGCCCGGAAATACTGGCCTTCAGCCGGGAAGAGGCGCGCCGGACGCTCGGCCTGCCGGTGACGGGAAAGCTGGTGCTCTGCTTCGGCGGCAGTCAGGGGGCGCGGACCATCAACGGGGCCATGGCCGGTGTGCTGCCCCGCTTTGCCGGCCGCCCCGGGGTCTGTTTCATCCACGTTACCGGTCCGGCGCAGTATGATTCTTTCATGGCGGCACTGTCCCGATCTGGTTTACGCGCCCCACAAAGTGGAAATATTAGCATTATACCCTATTTATATGAAATGCCGGCGGCGCTGGCGGCGGCCGACCTGGTGATCTGCCGGGCCGGCGCGGCCACCATTGCCGAACTGACTGTGGCCGGCCTGCCCAGTGTGCTGGTGCCCTATCCCCACGCCACCGGCAATCACCAGGAATTCAACGCCCGGGCGCTGGAAAGGCAGGGCGCCGCAATCGTCATCCGGGACGCGGAGCTTTCCGGGTCCGTACTGGCCACGGAAGTTGAGCAATTGCTGGCCGATGAGCGGCGCTTGCAGGCGATGGCCGGAGCGAGTAAAAAAATGGGCCGCCCCGGCGCGCTGGCCGATATTACCGGCCTGATCGATCAATTGTTGAGCTGACGCCGCCGGGGGCACCGGCCTGCCGGCGCCGTCCGCAAGGCCGGTGGACAAGTCATCAAGTTTGCCCGGTTAGCCGGGTCTGCCGGACGTTTGCCGGGGGTAACACCTTTTCCCGGCCGGGCATAGTATATGATATCCCGGCGGAAGGTTCCCTTCAGTGTTTGCGGTCCGGTGCAGGAAGGAGATGAGAGCCCTTGCAGGCAATACCTGAACAAGTACATTTTGTAGGTATCGGTGGGACGGGGATGAGCGGCCTGGCCAAGATCCTGCTTGAACTGGGGCACCGGGTGAGTGGTTCGGATTTGAATGCCACCGAAATCACCCGGCGGCTTGAAACCATGGGAGCAATCTGTTATGTCGGCCACGCCGCCGGAAATATCAACGGCGCCCGGATGCTGGTGGTATCAACGGCGATCAAAAACGGCAACCCGGAACTGGAAGCGGCGCAGGTAAAACATCTACCCGTGATCCACCGCAGCGACCTGCTGGCCTGGTTGATGCACCGGCAAAAAGGTATCGCCGTAGCCGGGGCGCACGGTAAAACAACTACCACTTCCATGCTGTCGCTGGTTTTGGAGAAAAACGGCCTTGACCCGACCATTGTTATCGGAGGTGAATTGAACGATATTGGCGGCAACGCCAAATTGGGCCGGGGAGAATACCTGGTGGCCGAGGCCGATGAAAGCGACGGTTCATTTTTAAAGCTGTCCCCGTTGGCTGTGATTGTGACCAACGTTGAAGACGATCATCTGGATCATTACGGCTCGGTGGAACAAATTAAAAAGGCGTTCCGTCAGTTTTTGGACAAAGTGCCGCCCGGCGGCCTGGCGGTGGTCTGTCTGGACGATCCCGGCGTACAAAAAGTGGTGGCCGGTTTTTCCGGACCGTTGTGCACATACGGCCTGGCTGCGGCGAATGCCGATTACACACTGGGCGAAATGATATTTGAAGGTCATCATTCATCCGGTGAAGTGTTTTACCGGGGCCGCTCTCTGGGCCGGCTGGCGCTGCAGGTGCCCGGACGGCATAATTTACTGAACGCGCTGGCGGTGGTGGCCATGTCCCGCTGGCTGGGCCTGGAATTTTCACAAATCACCGGGGCTTTGAAAGACTTCCGGGGGGCCGGTCGCCGCTTCCAGTTACTGGGCGAGGCGCGGGGTATTCAGGTTTATGATGATTACGCGCATCATCCCAGTGAAATCAAGGCCACTCTGGCTGCGGCCCGACTGATGCATCCGGGCCGGCTGGTGGCCGTCTTTCAGCCCCACCGCTACACGCGTACAGCGTTATTGAAAGAGCGGTTCGGGGACGCCTTTAGTCAGGCGGACCTGGTCATTGTCAACGAAATTTACAGTGCCGGGGAAACACCGATCGAAGGCGTTTCGGCGCAATTGATCATTGACGCCATTGAAAGGCACGATGGCCGGCGGGTGGTTTATTTCCCCACCCGCCGGGAAATAGTTGATTACCTGGCGGAAAACATGCAGCCCGGCGATCTGGTGTTGACCATGGGCGCCGGCAACATCTGGACGGTAGGCACGGATCTGGTCCGGCGCCTGCGGGAGAAAACGGTGTGAGCAAGGCGGAGCTTTTTTCGGCTTTGAACGCCATTTTGCCCGGGCGGGTGTTTTTGGACGAACCGATGAGCCGACATACCACCTGGCGCATCGGCGGCCCGGCGGATATTTTGGTCGAGCCGGACGGTGTGGACGGGCTGACCGCTTTGATCGCCCTGCTGCAGGCATGGAAATTGACGCCGCTGATCATTGGCAACGGCTCCAACCTATTGGTGCGTGACGGAGGCATCCGGGGCGTGGTGGTCAAAATTGGCCGCGGTCTGGGTGGCATCAAGATTACGGGAGCGGTTGTCACAGCCGGGGCCGGGGCCGCGCTGGGCGCCCTGGCCGCCGCCGCCCGGGACGCCGGCGTCGGCGGGCTGGCTTTTGCCGCCGGTATCCCCGGTACCGTGGGCGGTGCCGTGGTGATGAACGCCGGCGCACATGGTTCATCCATGCGGGATGTGGTGCAGGAAGTGCTGGTCATGGATTATAGCGGCTGCTGTACGCGCCTGCCGGCGGCGGCGCTTGATTTCGGCTACCGCACCAGTTGCTTGAAGGGCGCTCCCCTGATTGTGCTGGAAGCAACCTGCCGGGGCGGGTTGCAGGATCCGGCTGCAATCCGCCGTGAAATGGAAGGTTATCAGGCCAAACGCCGGGCCACCCAACCCCTGACCCGGCCCAGCGCCGGCAGTGTGTTTAGAAACCCGCCCGGGCGGGCGGCCGGTCAGTTGATTGAACAGGCCGGGGCCAAGGGGATGCGCAGTGGTGACGCCCAGGTATCGACGCTGCACGGCAACTTTATCATTAATCTGGGTGCGGCTACCGCCCGCGATGTGCTCGACCTGATCCGCCGGGTGCAGGATCTGGTTTACGACCGCTTTGGTGCAACCCTGACGTTGGAGGTTCAGATTCTGGGCGAGGATTGAGGCGGAGGTGATCGCATGGAAAAATTGATGATCGTGGGCGGCAACCGCCTGCAGGGCAGCCTGCGGGCAAGCGGCAGCAAAAATGCGGCCCTGCCCATTTTGGCCGCCTGTCTTTTACATGCCGGAACCAGCGTGATCCGGGAGGTGCCCCGGCTGCAGGACATAGCCACCATGTGCGACGTGCTGGTTTACCTGGGGGCGCGGGTGGAACGGGAGGGCACCGTGATCCGGGTGGACGCCTCTAGTATACAGTATACTGAAGTCAGTGAGGACTTGATGCGGCGCATGCGTGCGTCCAACCTGGTATTGGGCGCGCTGCTGGGACGTTTTCACCGGGCCAGGATTTCCTCTCCCGGGGGCTGCAATATCGGTTCCCGGCCGATGAACCTGCATTTAAAGGGACTGCGCGCCCTGGGCGCCGTCATTGAGGAGAAATTCGGCTTCATCTCGGCATCGGCAGGCCGCTTGCAGGGTGTCGACATACACCTGGATATGCCCAGCGTGGGTGCTACCGAGAACATTATGATGGCTGCGGTGCTGGCCGATGGTACAACGGTAATCCGCAATGCGGCCAAGGAACCGGAAGTTGTGGATCTGCAAAATTTTCTCAACCGCATGGGGGCGCGCGTCAAAGGCGCCGGCACCGATGTGATCCGCGTGGAAGGAGTGAAAAAACTCTATTCGGTGGAGCACGTGGTCATTCCCGACCGCATCGAGGCCGGCACCTACCTGGTGGCGGCCGCCGTTACCGGCGGGGACGTGACGGTGACCAACATCATCCCCGAACATCTGGAGCCTTTAACGGCCAAGCTGCGGGAAGCGGGCGTGGAGGTGCGGGCAAATGACGACTCCCTGCGTGTGTTGGCCAGGGGGCGCCCCCGGGCGGTGGATATCAAAACCATGCCCTATCCGGGCTTTCCCACCGACATGCAGCCACAGATGATGGCCCTGGCCGCCATGGCCGAAGGCACCAGTGTAATTACCGAAACGGTGTTTGAAAACCGCTATAAGCACGTCAGTGAATTGCGGCGCATGGGCGCCGACATCCGGGTGGAAGGACAGACGGCCATTGTCAAAGGGGTGGCCAGACTGTCCGGAGCGCCGGTGGAGGCCACCGACCTGCGTGCCGGGGCGGCGCTGGTGCTGGCGGCGCTGGCGGCGGAAAACGGCACGGTGCTGGAGGGGTTGGAACACATCGACCGGGGTTACGAACGGTTTGAACAGAAATTATGCGGCCTGGGGGCCAAAGTAATGAGAGTGCACAGTTAATGTGGCTCTTTTTTAGTTATGGGATGGACAAGCAGCGGAGGAGAAATTGTCCGAGAGAAAAAAGAGATAAAATTGAGCCGGACCGCTCATTGTGCGAAAATAAAACTGGTTATTCCGTATTGGCTGAATAGTCGCAATACAACCGGGTGGTGATGGCCCAGTACAACAAAGAAAAATGCCAGGCGCGTGTGCCGGGCGGGGCGGCATCCCCCTAAGCGAGGGGACGGCGGGAAGTCCGCCCGGGCAATTTTGTCATGCGCAAAAGAACCAGACAGTCAATCAAGGAGGAGTGGAAAAGTGTTTTTTAAATCAAAAAAATTTTTCCTGCTGGCCGGGCTGCTGGCCGTACTGGCGATGATGGTGGCCGGTTGCGGCGGGCAGGGGGGAACACAAGGCGCCTCAAACCAGATCATCCGTTTCAATGTCGGAGCGGAGCCCCAGACACTGGACCCGGCCAAGGCCACCGGCATACCGGATGCCACCATCATCAACGCCATGTTTGAGGGCCTGACCAGATACGGCGCCGACAACAAGCCCGGTCCGGGTATTGCCGAAAGCTGGACAATTTCCCCGGATGGAAAGACATACACATTCAAGCTGCGGGACGCCAAGTGGAGCAACGGTGACCCGTTAACCGCCCGCGATTTTGTGGATGGCTGGCTGCGGGCGCTGAACCCGAATACGCAATCCGAATATGCTTACCAGTTATGGTATATCAAAGGGGCGGAGGAGTACAACAAGGGCACCGGCAGCGCGAAAGACGTGGCCGTCAGGGCCGTTGACGACCATACCCTGCAGGTGGTGCTCAAAGCGCCGGCGCCGCAGTTCCTGGGCCTGACCTCCTTCGAGACACTGATGCCCATAGACAGCAAAGTGGTCAAGGAACATCCGGACTGGGCCGCCTCACCGGCCAACTATATTGGCGACGGGCCGTACAAGATGGTTTCCTGGGATCACAACCAGGTGATCAAATGCGTGAAAAACCCCAACTACTGGGATGCCGCCAATGTCAAACTGGCCAAACTTGATTTCTACCTGGTGGACAACAACACCACCGGCTACAATATGTTCAAAACCGGTCAGATCGATTTCCAGTATAATGTGCCGGTGCAGGAAATTCCCGGTTTGAAGAACAACCCAGACTTCAAGATCATGCCCCAGGCCGCTACCTACTTTTACCGCTTTAATGTAACCAAGAAACCCTTCAACGATCCCCGGGTGCGCCGCGCGCTGGCCCTGGCCATCGACCGGCAAGCCATTGTGCGGGATGTAGCCAGGGGTGGTCAGCTGCCGGCTTACGCCCTCATTCCCCCCGGCTTCAAGGATGCCGACGGTAAGGATTTCCGGCAGAACGGCGGCAACTACTTCCAGGAGGATGTGGCCGGGGCCAAAAAACTGCTGGCCGGGGCAGGCTACCCGGACGGCAGGGGTTTCCCGGATGTTTCGATCATGTATAATACCAACGACCAGCACAAGGCCATCGCCGAGGCCATCCAGGCTATGTGGAAGAAAAACCTGAACATCAACGTGCAGCTGCATAACGAGGAGTGGCAGACCTACCTGAACGACATGCAGAAGCTGAATTACGATATCGCCCGGGCCGGCTGGGTGCCGGATTACCTGGACCCGATGACCTTCGCGGACATGTTTGTCACCAACGGTGGTAACAACGAGACCGGCTGGAGCAACAAGGGCTACGACACACTGATCACCAAAGCCAAGACCACCGATGCCGGTAATCCAAAGGCACGCATGGCCGATATGCATAATGCGGAAAAGCTTCTGATGGACCGGATGCCGATCATGCCCATTTACTTTTATACCCAGCCGGTGTTGATCAAGCCCAATCTAAAAGGCGTAATCATTCCGCCCTTCAATGTGGAAGCCGAGTTCAAATGGGCTTACGTACAATAATTTGCCCGGCGCAATAGTAACTTCGACAGTACGGGGTTGAAGTGAAAAAGGTGTAGGGGGTATACGGGTAAGCGCCGTATACCCTCTTTGATGGTAAACCCGTCACCGGTTAAATTTGGGAGGTTTTGCTTTTGACCAAATATTTACTCCGCCGGCTGGTGGCCATGCTGATCGCCCTGTGGCTGATCATCACCCTGACTTTCATCATTATGCATGTCGTCCCGGGCGGTCCTTTCGCCACTGAAAAGCCGCTGCCGCCGGAGATCCTAAAAAATATTATGGCTCATTATCATATGAATGAGCCGTTGTGGAGGCAGTACACCGATTATCTGGGCAGCCTGCTGCACGGTGACCTGGGACCATCCTTCAAGTATCAGGACCGCACGGTCAACGGCATTATCCGGGACGGCTTTCCCGTTTCGGCCGCTTTGGGGGCGGTGGCCATTGCGATCGCCCTGTTGATCGGCATACCGGCGGGAATCGTTTCGGCCCTGCGCCGCAACAGCTGGCAGGATTACCTGGCCATGGCGCTGACCACGATCGGCTTTTCCGTGCCCAGCTTTATTCTGGCCGGCCTGCTGATGTATGTTTTCGCCTACCGGCTCGGCTGGCTGCCGCCGGCCATGTGGGGCAGCCCGCAGCAGGCGATCATGCCCGCCCTGGCCCTGTCTGCCCTGCCCATGGCCTTTGTCGCCCGGCTGATGCGCTCGAGCATGCTGGAAGTTTTGCAGCAGGACTACATGCGCACGGCACGCGCCAAGGGATTGCCCGAGCGTCTGGTGGTCTGGCGCCACGCCGTGCGCAATGCGATCACCCCGGTTGTTACCTACCTGGGGCCGCTGGTGGCCGGTATTTTCACCGGCAGCTTTGTGGTGGAGAATATTTTCGCCATTCCGGGTCTGGGACGTTATTATGTGATGAGCATCACCGACCGGGATTATACGGTCATTCTGGGGGTAACCATTTTTTACAGTGCGTTTTTGATGCTGATGAATTTCCTGGTCGACCTGGCCTACGTATTCATCGACCCGCGGGTCAAGCTGGCCGGCCGCAAGGAGGTTTGATGCCGTGCAAACGCAACCGGAATTATTTGCGCCGCTGGAAACGCCGGATCTGGCCGGGGAGGAACTAGGACGCCCGCCGGTAGGATACTGGAGTGACGTCTGGCGCCGTTTGAAGCAAAACAAGCTGGCCATGTCCGGATTGGCGCTGATCATCGTTCTGGCGCTGATGGCCGTCGTCGGGCCGTATCTGTCCGGTCACGGCTACGCCGAGCAGAATTTGTCCCTGACCAACTTGCCTCCCAACGGTTCTTACTGGTTCGGCACCGATTCGCTGGGTCGCGACCTTTTCACCCGGGTCTGGATCGGCGCCCGCATTTCCCTGACCATCGGAGTGGTGACCAGTGTCATCTGCCTGGTGATCGGCGTGCTTTACGGCGGCCTGTCCGGGTATCTGGGCGGGCGGGTGGACGATGTGATGATGCGCATTGTGGAGGTGCTCTACGGCATTCCTTTCATGCTCTATGTGATTTTGCTGATGGTGCTCATGCAGCCGGGGCTGAAAACCATTTTAATCGCCCTCGGGGTCACCTACTGGCTGGACATGGCCCGTATCGTCCGCGGTCAGGTGCTGTCCCTGAAAGAGCAGGAATACGTGCTGGCCGCCCGCACCCTGGGGGCCGGCACCTGGCGCATCCTGACCCGTCATTTGATTCCGAACACCATGGGTCCGATTATCGTGACCATGACCCTGCTCATTCCCAACGCCATTTTTACCGAGGCCTTTCTGAGCTTTCTCGGCCTGGGCGTGAGCGCGCCCATGGCCAGTTGGGGCTCGCTGGCCAACGACGGCATTCAGGGGCTGAGCTCCTATCCTTGGGAGCTTTTCTTCCCGGCGCTGTTCATCAGCCTGACCATGCTGGCCTTTAACTTTCTTGGCGACGGATTGCGGGACGCCCTGGATCCGCGGCTGCGCCGGTAGGAGGTAATCCTATGGAAAATTTGCTTGAAATCCGTGATTTGCATGTGCATTTCACCACCTACGCCGGTGTGGTGCAGGCCGTGCGCGGGGTGAATCTTTCCCTGGCGCGGGGGGAGGCGGTGGCGCTGGTCGGCGAGTCGGGGTGCGGCAAAAGCATCACCGCCCAGTCGATCATGCGGCTGCTCCCCTCTCCCCAGGGAAAAATCGTCAAAGGCACGATTAATTTTGCCGGGCAGAATCTGGTCAAAAAGTCCGAACGGGAAATGGAAAAAATCCGGGGTAATGAAATCGGGATGATTTTTCAGGATCCGATGACTTCTTTAAATCCCACTATGACTACCGGCAATCAGATCATGGAGGTGCTGCGCCGGCACAGCCGGATGACCCGGCAGGAAATGACAGCGCGGGCGGTGGAAATGCTGCGCCTGGCGGGCATCCACCAGCCCGAGCGGCGGCTGCGCCAGTACCCGTACGAGTTCAGCGGCGGCATGCGCCAGCGGGTGATGATCGCCATGGCTCTGGCCTGCGGTCCCCGGTTGCTCATTGCGGACGAACCGACCACGGCGCTGGATGTGACCATTCAGGCGCAGATCATGGAGCTGATGCAGGATTTACGTCAGAAGCTGGGTACCGCAGTCATTCTGATCACGCATGATCTGGCTGTGGTGGCCGGTTTCGCCCGGCGGGTGATGGTCATGTACGCCGGCAAGATTGTTGAATCCGGTACGGCACGGGAATTGTTCCGCTCCCCGCTGCACCCTTACACCCGCGGCCTGCTTGGGTCGGTGCCGCGGATCAATGATCGCGCCAGGCAACCCCTGACGCCGATTGCCGGACGGCCGCCGGATCTGCTCAATCCGCCGCCGGGATGCGCCTTCTGGCCGCGCTGCAGCGAGGCCATGCAGGTTTGCGCCCGCCAGGAACCGGCCATGGTGGAAGCCGCCTCCGGGCACAGCGCAGCCTGCTGGTTGTTGCATCCCCAAGCGCAAAACCGCAGAAGGGTGGGGTAAAACTTGCAACCGGATGATGTCATTTTAGAATTGGCGGACTTGAAAAAATACTTCTATCTGGGTGGCGGGCAAGTTTTGAAGGCCGTGGACGGGGTGAGCCTCAAGCTTTACCGTGGTGAAACACTCGGACTGGTGGGAGAAACCGGCTGCGGCAAAAGCACCCTCGGCCGCACTGCTTTACGCCTTTACCACCCTACCGGCGGGCGGGTGTTGTTCGACGGCATTGACATTCATCATTGCAGCCGGACGGAAAACCGCGCCCTGTTCCGGCGCATGCAGATGATCTTTCAGGATCCTTATGCCTCGTTGAATCCGCGCATGACGGTGGGGGAAATAGTGGGCGAGGCGCTGGACATCCACGGCTTGGCCCGCGGTCAGGCCCGCCGCGCCCGCATCGAACAGCTGCTGGTCATGGCCGGGCTGAACCCGGAGCACGCCGGGCGGTTTCCGCATGAATTCAGCGGCGGCCAGCGGCAGCGGGTGGGTATTGCCCGGGCGCTGGCGGTGGAACCGGATCTGATCGTCTGCGACGAACCCATTTCCGCTCTTGATGTTTCCATCCAGGCGCAGGTGGTAAACCTGCTGCGGGACCTGCAGTCCCGCCTGGGGCTGACCTATTTGTTCATTGCCCACGATCTGTCCATGGTCAAGTATATCAGCGACCGGGTGGCCGTGATGTACCTGGGGCGGGTGGTGGAACTGGCCGAAAGCCATGAGCTATATACCAATCCCCGGCATCCGTACACCAGGGCGCTGATGTCGGCCATTCCGGTGGCCGATCCGGAAGCGGAAGCCGCCCGGCAGCGGATTGTGCTGGCGGGTGAAATACCGAGTCCGATTAACCCTCCGCCCGGCTGCGCCTTTGCCGGCCGCTGCCCGCAGGCGGCGGAAACCTGCCGGCGGGAAGCACCGCCGCTGGTGGAGAAAAACAGCGGGCACCTGGTGGCCTGCCACCGGCCGGAATAAGGTTTCACCCGGTGAAATCAAGGTGATAGAAATGCATTGTTTTTTGTGCAGGGGCGTTCGAAATTGACCGGGCGCCTTTTTTTGCCGCTGATTTTGCGCTTGACGGTGGACAAAGCCGGCCCGGTTGTTATAATATTTGGTATGGTGAGTAGATTCAGGGAAAGCGGCAAAATGCCGGGATAAATTCCGCGGTGCGGGTAAGGGCACAATAATTGCGGTGCATGCAAGGGCACAATAAATCTGGAAGTGGTGCTGTTGGCCGGAACACCGGGTCTGCGCCGGACGCGCATCAACCTCGGGGAAAGCATTTTTTTTGTGTTGCTCGTTTTGCTGAGTGTCTTTATCCTGCTTGGTTCACCCCTGTTTGATGTCCGGGAAATAACAGTGCAGGGTAATCATTATATGAGTGCGGACAAAATAATCAAGGCGTCCGGAATTACCGCCGGCACAAACATTTTCAAAATCAACCTTGGTCAGGCGGCTCAGGGTTTAAAGGCATTGCCCCTGTTGAAGGATGTGCAGTTGTCACGTCAGTTGCCCGGCCGGGTTGTGATCCGGGTGACCGAAAGGCAGCCGGTGGCGCTGTTGCCGTGGGGCAGCGGATTTGTGCAGGTGGACGGGGATGGCGTGTGCCTGCAGAACGGCAGCGTTAGCGGCAATCTGCCGCTGATTACCGGGATCAATGTGCGTGTGCCGCCGCCGGGCCAGGTGGTGCAAGGCGCCCAACTGCCCGCCGTACTGAAAGCGATCCGGCAGCTGCCGCCGTCACTGGTCCGGCAATTGTCCGAGGTGCACCGGACGGCGCAGGGACAGGTGATCCTTTACACCCTGGACGGGGTGCAATGCCGCCTGGGCACCTCCGGCGACATGGCCGGCAAAGGGGCGGTGCTGCTGCAGGTGCTGAACAAGGTGCGCAAAGACGGACGGAAAATTGATTACATCGATCTGTCGTACCCTGGCATGCCGGTGGTGAAATATTCAAGTTGAACTGGAGGCGCTCTGCTTGAAAATTCGCGGTTTCCACTGGGGGTTGGCGCTGGTCGGTTTGGTAATGGGGATCATGCTGGCGGTGCAGTTCCGCTTAACCAGGGACATTGAGCAGACACCACCAGTACAGCAGACGCAGAGTCTGGCCGCCCAGGTGAACCAGGCCCGCCGGGAGCGGGATCAATTGCAGCAGCAGGCCGATCAGCTGCGTGCGCGTTTGAACCGGGTGGCCTCCGGACCGCAGGTGGATACGTTGAAAACGGAAATAAACAAAGCGCGCCTGCTGGCCGGTACGGTGGCGGCAACCGGCCCGGGCGTGGAAGTGAGCCTGAACGACAGTAATCTGACGGTACAGCCCGGGGAGAACCCCAATCTGTATGTGTTGCACGACGAGGATGTCTTGAAGGTGATCAACGAATTGAAAGCGGCCGGGGCGGAAGCCGTATCCATCAACGGGCAGCGCTTGCTGGCCACCAGTGAGGTACGCTGCATCGGACCGACCATTTTGACCAATCAAAGTCACCGTTTGACGCCGCCTTTCGTCATTGCCGCCATCGGCAACCCCGACACGATGATCAACGCCCTGCAGATGCGCGGCGGGGTGGTGGAACAACTGCGGTTTTGGGGCATTCAAGTATCGATTAAAAAGCTGGCCCAATTGAACATACCCGCCTATAACGGCAGTATCAGCTTTGATTATGCCAGGCCGGCGGCTGTCCGGGAAGGAGGCGGCGCATGAAACGCTCGGTGTTTGTTTCCGTTTCGCTGGTGGCTCTGGTGCTCGGGCTGATGATCGCCATACAATTTCGGGCCAACAACTCCGCCGGGCAGGGTGTGCCCGCCGGCCGCTCCCAGGAACTGCTGGTCGAACTGCACCAACTGGAAAAAGATAACGAAAAATTACGGTCTGATGTTAATGACTTGAACAACAAGCTACAGCAGTCCACCAAGGGGCAGCCGGAAGCGGTGGCGGCGATGGAGGACGAACTGGACAAGTCCCGCCTGGCGGCCGGGCTGGTGGCCGTGACCGGGCCGGGCATCGAGGTAACCCTGGACAATCCGCCCCAAACGGTGGGGTCGGGCGGCCCGGCCAGCCTGTTTGTGATCCGGGATGAAGACCTGCTGCGGCTGGTCAATGAACTGCGCAGCGCCGGGGCGGAGGCGTTGTCGATCAACGGGCAGCGCATTGTGTCGACTACGGAAATCCGTCTGGCGGCTCCCTTTATCGACATCAATCTGACCCGGGTGGTGCCGCCCTATCATATCCTGGCCATCGGCAAGCCGGATGATTTGAAAAGTACCCTTGAGATCCCGGGCGGTATTGATGAAATCCTGCGAGATCTGGGAGTACAGATCAAGATTCAAAAATTGAATCAGTTGACCGTACCCGGCTTTGCCGGCCAGCTGAACTTCCGTTATGCCAAACCGGCTTAAAAAAGTGGAAAGGGTGACCTGATGTGTGGGCAGGAATTTGGGTGGCTGTTGTCGCCCTTGCGCTGGGAGTGTTAATCGGCCTGCAAGTGCCGTTGATTTTGCCCCAGGCCTACGCCAAGTATCTTTCGGTGGCCGCGCTGGCGGCGTTGGACTCCGTTTTCGGAGGCATCCGGGCGGCTATGGAGGATAACTTTGACAATGGCGTATTTATTTCCGGCTTTTTCAGCAATGCGCTGCTGGCGGCCGGACTGGCCTTTATCGGCGAGCGGTTGGGCATCGATCTTTATCTCGCGGCGGTGGTGGCCTTCGGCGTGCGGTTATTTCAAAATTTGGCCATTATCAGGCGTCATTTATTAAAAAAATAGTTTTAAAATAAAGGGAAATTCGCCCCAGACGTTGAACTTACAATTTAAGCTAGCACAACCAGGGGGTATCCTTACTTGGCCAGAAAAGGTAAGGCTGTGGTTTCCGGCCTGGATATCGGGACGTCCGGTATGGTGACGGCAGTCCCGGGTGTGGAACGCGCCCTGGATCTGCCTGTCGGGATCGGGCGCTGTCCCTCCCTGGGGATACGCAAGGGGCTGGTTGTTGATCATGAGGCGGCGGCCCGCTCCATTCGCCGCGCCGTAGATGCAGCCGCTGAAGCAGCCGGTGTACGCATCGATACCGTTTGTGCCGGTTTTTCCGGCTATGGGATAAATGTAATCCGGCGCCGGGCCGATATAACATTAAGAAGGACAATTATGCCCGGCGACATTAATCATCTGCTCAATCTGGCGCGCCGGGTGGAATTGCCGGCCGGGCGGCAGGTCTTGCATGTGGTGCCGGTTGATTTTATCCTGGACGGCGTGCCGGGGATTAAAAACCCCCTGGGCAAGCCGGCCGTGCACCTGGGTGTGGCCGCCTGCGTGCTTACCGTGGATAGCCGGTTGGTCGGTCAGTTGTTACTGGCCCTCAAGTGCGCCGGGGTCCGGGTGGCGGAGCTTTGTTTGAACAGCCTGGCAGCCGGGGAAGCAGTATTGAAGGGTGTGGAAAAAGAGCTCGGGGTGGCGCTGGTCGATCTGGGCGGCGGCACTACCGGGGTGACCTTGTTCTGTGACGGCGGTTTTTGGGATCAGGAAGTATTGCCCGTTGGCGGGGAGCACATCACCAGCGATCTGGCCATCGGGCTGCGTGTTTCCCTGGCCATGGCCGGGGAAATCAAGCATCGGGCCGGTTTGTCCGCCGGCCCGGAAAAGGTGAAGTTACCCGGTCAGCAGCCGGTTGCTGCGCATGAAATTGCAGAAATTATCCAGTTGCGGGTGCAGGAAATTTTGGACATAGTCAAACAAACTATATTGCGCTTGTCTGCCGGACGAACCCTGACGGCCGGCGTAGTGCTGACCGGTGGCGGCGTCCTTTTGGAAGGTCTGCCGGAAATGGCTTCCCGGGTGTTGGACATGCCGGTGCGGGTTGGTGTACCCGATTGCCCCCCGCCGTGGAATAGTCCGGACCTTGCGGCGTCATGGGGATTGGCTGCGTATGCCCGCCGTTTGCGTTTTAGCGTTCCGTGCGGGGCGGCCGGGGCGGCGGATAGTGAACCGGAACGAAAAAGTGTTTTTCGCAAATAATCATATACCGTGGGTGGCCCACAATAACCGGTGCTGACGACTGAAAATAAAAACCTGGAATCCACGGAGGAGGATGTAAATGCTCGATTTTGAAATTGACATGGACCAGTTTGCCAGCATAAAGGTGATTGGAGTGGGCGGCGGCGGCAATAACGCCGTGAACCGGATGATCAGCGCCGGATTGAAAGGTGTGGAATTCATTTCGGTGAACACCGATGCACAGGCGCTGCAACTTTCCCAAACCACCCAGAAGATTCAAATCGGAGCCAAGTTGACCAAGGGCCTGGGGGCCGGGGCCAACCCGGAAATCGGTCAGAAGGCGGCGGAAGAAAGCCGCGACGAGATCATTCAGACCCTGAAAGGTTCGGATATGGTCTTTGTCACCGCCGGTATGGGCGGCGGCACCGGCACCGGTGCGGCGCCGGTGGTGGCGGAAGTGGCCAAGGAACTGGGCGCCTTGACGGTGGGGGTGGTCACCAGGCCGTTCACCTTCGAAGGCCGCAAGCGGATGAATCAGGCAGAGCAAGGAATTCAAAACCTGAAAGGGAAGGTCGATACCTTGATCACCATTCCCAACGACCGCCTGCTGCAGGTGATTGACAAACATACCTCCATTGTGGAAGCGTTTCGCATTGCCGACGATGTTCTGCGCCAGGGCGTACAGGGCATATCCGATCTGATTGCCGTGCCCGGGTTGATCAACCTGGATTTTGCCGATGTAAAGACAATCATGAAAGAAACAGGCTCCGCATTGATGGGGATCGGCCTGGCCAGCGGTGAAAACCGGTCCTCCGAAGCGGCCCGGATGGCCATTTCCAGCCCTTTGCTGGAAACATCCATCGAAGGGGCGCGGGGCGTTTTACTGAACATTACCGGCGGTGCTTCGCTCAGTTTGTTTGAGGTGAACGAGGCGGCCGAGATCATTTCCCAGGCCGCAGATTCGGAGGCAAACATCATTTTCGGCGCCGTGATTGACGAAAGAATGGAAGATGAGGTCCGGGTCACGGTGATCGCCACCGGCTTTGATCAGAAAGTGGCCAAAAAGGAACGGGTCAAGGGCGAGTTGGAGATAAAACCGTTTGCCAGCCATGACGACCTGGATATTCCAGCCTTTTTACGCCGCCGTTGATGCAGCTTTCACGTATAAGGAAGGGCACCCGGAATCATAATGTTCTCCGGGAGGGATTGCCGTGCAGGGCAAAAACAAAAAAGGCAAAATGCCGGAAATAAAGGGCAACCGCAAGAAAGATCTGAACCGGATCAGGGGTACGCAGCGGTTGGTGGATCCGGAAAAAGGACCGGAAAACAAGTAGCGGGAAATGTTAAGAAACGGGCTAAAAAGCCCGTTTTACATATTTTTTCCGGCCTGCCGGCCGGCACGGAGCGTTGTAGTCAAGCGGTATGCCGGCCGGGGAAAATGTTTCAAATGCAGCCAGTTATGCAGGTATACCGGCAGGATAAGACGGCGGCGCCCAACCGCCGCCCCAGGGACGGGTTGTCCAGCAGTTGCCCGATGCGGGCGGCCAGTTCTTCCACCGGGCCGGCACGCAAGCCGGTGCGCCCTTTCTGTACCTGGAAGGCCAGTCCGCCGGTGGGCGTGACCACCAGCGGCCGCCCTTTCCACAGGGCTTCAGTGGCGGTGAGGCCGAAACCCTCCCGGATGGACTTTCAGGAACGGTTCCTTCTCTTTGAGCACTTCCCCCCCGTGTCGATCACTTCCGTAAACCCTTTCCTAAAACAGTCGCTATTTCAAGTATAATTATAGCTCATTCTCCCGTGTCAGGCAGGATATAGGCCGCCAGTGGGCCAAAACAGCACGGTAGGCGACGCATTGCTGCAGCCATGTTCACGTGTTGGGCGCCATGACCGGGTGCGGGCAACCAGCCCGGTTTTTTGCGGGAAATTTTGGGAAAATAAATCCGGTGCCGGGGATTTATCGTGACAAATTTTTCCATCCCATTATTGTATAATGATACCGGGTTTTTCATTTGTGCTTGTCATATTGAATTTACTTCGGCCATACACTGGTAACGGGGCCGGCCTGTTTTTAGAATCCCGGCGGGAGTGGGTTTGATGAGCGGATACGTGGTCTACGTAGATCAGGTCCTAGCCGGAAACCTGTGTATGAATTACATCATTCTGCGGGCCACCGGACGGTTGGGCCGGGTGCCGGCACGGACCGCCCGCCTGTTGGCCGTGGCCGGGGCGGGCAGCCTGTATTCACTGGCCATGTTTGTGCCTGGACTGGGCCAGTTGTTTAGTCCGCCAGTCAAGTTACTAGTTTCCGTGCTCATGGTGGCGGGGGCCTTTGCCCCGCTTCCGCCGCGCCGGATGGCAGCCTGCCTGGGCCTCTTTTATCTGGTTTCTTTTGCCCTGGGCGGCATGGTGTTCGGCATAATATTTTTTCTGCGCACGGGAAGCGGCTTTGGTGATGCAGGCACAAATATGGCCGATACCATCAACCGTTATTTCTGGCCCGGCCTTTTACTGGCCTTGCTCGCCGGGATGTGTGCCTGCCGCCTGGTGAAGCACTGGTTGAACCGCAGCAGTCATGGAAAAGCGTTTCAGGTGCCTTTGACCATCGAACTGAACGGCCGGCGGGTAACGGTCAATGCCCTGGTGGATACGGGAAACAGTCTGACGGATCCTTTGACCGGCGAGCCGGTGATTGTAGTCGAATACGACCTGCTCAAGGATGCCTTTCCGGAAGCGGTACGGGAGGTTTGGGAAAAAGGCGGGGAGGGGGTTGCCCTGCTTGCCGGCCTGGGTGCCACCGGTTGGGCCAGTCGTTTCCGCCTGATTCCGTTCCGTTCCCTGGGGCAGGACAACGGCCTGCTGGTCGGGGTGCGGCCGGAAGCGGTGGAGATTTGCCGGGACGGGCGTGTTTTCAAGGCAAAACGGGTGGTGGTGGGTGTTTACCGTCAGCAACTGGATCAGTGCAGCGCCTACCGGGCATTGGTGCCCCCGGTTCTGATGGATGCGGCTTGATGCGGTCAAAAAAATAAAAGTGAGGTGGCGACATGACCTTGCCAAAAATGTGGCAAATCAAATGGCAGGTGCGTTTGCTGGCCATCCGGTTGCTGGACCGGCTCGGCTGCCGGCCGGCGGTGCATTATGTGGGCAGCAGCGAGGCCCTGCCGCCTCCGTTGAGCAATGATGAGGAATCATATTTGATTGACAAGCTGGAGGCCGGCGACGGGGCTGTCAGGACGGTTTTAATCGAGCGCAACCTGCGCCTGGTGGTTTACATCGCCCGTAAGTTTGAGAATACCGGTGTGGGCATCGAAGATCTGGTTTCCATCGGCACCATCGGGCTGATCAAGGCGGTGAACACCTTTGACCCGGGCAAAAAAATCAAGCTGGCCACCTACGCCTCCCGGTGCATTGAAAATGAAATTCTCATGTATCTGCGGCGCAACAGCAAGACCAGGGCCGAGGTGTCTTTTGACGAGCCGTTGAATATCGACTGGGATGGCAACGAATTGCTGCTGTCCGATGTGCTGGGTACGGACAACGATATTATTTACAAGTATATTGAGGACGAGGTGGATAAAAAACTGCTCTACCTGGCCCTGCAGAAACTGAACGGACGGGAGCGCAAAATAATGGAGCTGCGTTTCGGCCTGGTCAACGGGGTGGAAAAAACACAGAAGGAAGTGGCCGACTTGATGGGTATTTCCCAGTCCTACATCTCCCGGCTGGAAAAAAGAATTATCAAGCGTTTGAAGAAGGAGATTCACCGCATGGAGTAACTGCGTTCAAAAACGGCGCACCGCCCGGAAGGGCAGTGGTGTCACGGGCGCCGGACGTGACCGGATAACGGCCCGGCCGCGAATTAACGGACGGGCAAATCTATTCCGGGGCGGTGTGCGAACTGCCCCGGAATAGATTTTTTCAGCCGGAACGGGTACGCTTCAGACCCTTCCGCCGGCTTCCGGGGAGATGTATAAAGCCGGCAGGCCAATACCTCCGCCAGGGCCTTCTTCACGTCCTCAGCTTCCTGGGAGATGTATAAAGCCGGCAGGCCGGGGCAATAATGTGATTACGGCAAAAATGCATACTGCTCTAAGGGATGGGAGGCCGTCCATGCTGGTCAACAAGGTGGAGATTTGCGGTGTCAACACATCAAAACTCCCGGTGCTCACAGGAAGTCAAATGCGGCAACTGTTCGAAGCAATGCACAACGGCGACCCCTCCGCCCGCAACCGGTTGATCAACGGCAACCTCAGGCTGGTGCTCAGTGTAATTCAGCGCTTTACCAACCGGGGGGAGTATGTGGATGATCTTTTTCAGGTCGGCTGCATCGGTTTGATGAAAGCCATCGACAACTTTGATCTTTCCCAGAACGTCAAGTTTTCCACTTATGCGGTACCGATGATTATCGGTGAAATCAGGCGTTACCTGAGGGACAACAATCCGATCCGGGTGAGCCGCTCCCTGCGCGACGTTGCCTACAAGGCACTGCAGGTACGGGACAGCCTGGTCAACAAGCATTCCCGCGAGCCGTCGATCAATGAAATCGCCGGCGAGTTGAAACTGCCCCGGGAAGAAGTGGTCTTTGCCCTGGACGCCATTCAAGAGCCCATCTCCCTGTTTGAACCCATTTATCACGACGGCGGCGACCCCATTTTTGTCATGGATCAGATCAGCGACGAAAAAAACCACGATCAGAACTGGCTGCAGGGGATCACCATCCGGGACGCCCTGCGGCGGTTGAGCGACCGGGAGAAATTGATCCTGACCCTGCGTTTCTATGAAGGCAAAACGCAGATGGAGGTGGCCGATGAAATCGGCATCTCCCAGGCACAGGTTTCCCGTCTGGAAAAAGCGGCTCTGAATCACATGCGCAAATATCTTTAAGCTCACCGGCGGACACCCGGCGGTAACGTCCCCCCGGAATACGGACCGGGAAGTCAGTCACAATAAAAGCAAATTCCAGTAAACGGACCTGAAGAGGTTCTTTTTTTATTTTTTGATCATCAACCGGCTGGTTGAGTAAAAAATGTTTAACCCCGGGATTTATTGGTGAAAATAGGTGGTGTAAGCAAACTAATGTAAAACGCGGGAGAATGAAGTATGAACCGGAAAATGCGTATCAGTTTGGTCGCCCTGGGATTGCTGGCGGCCGGTTTGGCCGGGGGCTGGCAGTGGCACCGGGTGCAGCAGGCGCGGATGTACGCCCCCGATCAACTGATCCGCTTTCATGTCATCGCCAACAGTGATTCAGCAGCCGATCAGGCCTTGAAGCTGCATGTGCGGGATGTAATTGTGGGAACCATGGCCCCCCGCTTCCGGCAGGCCAAAAACATCACTCAGGCCAGGGAAATCGCCCGGGCCAATCTGGGGTACATGCAGCAGTTGGCCGTGCGGGAAATCCACCGGGAGGGCAAAGATTATCCGGTCAGCGTGTGTATGGGACATTTCCCTTTTCCGGTCAAGACCTATCACCTGGCCACGGCTGGCAATCCCTGGGAAAAGGACTATCTGACCCTGCCGGCCGGCGAGTATGAGGCGGTGCGGGTGGTTATCGGCCGGGGGGCGGGGCATAACTGGTGGTGCGTGCTGTTTCCGCCGTTGTGTTTTGTGGATGTGCCGGCCAGTTGGACGGCGCCGCCGGAAAATGGCGCCGTCCGGACGGATGGGGAAAAACCGCCGGTGGCCGGGAACAATGGACAGCGCAGCGGTGCCTCCCGGCCGGAAGAGCGCGGTCCGACAGCCGGGCCGGACGGCATGAACGCACCGGCGGCCGGCCCGGGCAGTTGCCCGGTTCATTCAAACGGTCCGGCCGGCCGGCCGGCGGAACCGGCATTCAGGCTGCAGCTGCCGCCGGCGGTTATGGCCCGGGCGGCGGCCGCCCCGGCCGGGCCGGGGCCGGACGGGACTGTCGAGTATCGCCTGCGCGTACTGGACTGGTGGCACAGTTCAGTAAACTGGTTTGACCGTCTGTGGGGCTGACGGCGGCAAGATAACGGGCAAAAAATCCGGCGCGGGCCGGTTTTTTTGCTGCCCCGGAACAAGCAGTTCAGCTTGCCTGCCCGGCGGCATATATATTATGCAGGGCGGTTTCCGGGTCAAAGCCGTCCGCCGGACGGCGGCGCCACCGGCATCATTGGTTTTCCGGAGAATGAAACGGAAAAATATTCCGGGCGGGGGTGAATTTTTTGGTTAAGATTTCCGACTTGCGTACGCGGGAAGTGATCAATGTCAGCGACGGCCGCCGATTGGGGCCAATCAAGGATATTGATATTGATTTGGAACAGGGCCGCATCGGGGCTATCATTCTGCCCGGGCAGGGGGGGACCCGTCTGATGGGCTTTTTCGGACGGGAGGAAGAAATTGTGGTGCCCTGGCATAAAATCAAGAAAATCGGCTTTGACGTGATCCTGGTTGATTTGCGTGATCTGACCGACATCAACACCGCCGCCAGCGGCCCGGAGGAAGGGGGCGGGCGGCCCTGGCGATAACCGCCGGGCAATACCGGTGGCCTGAATCCCCCGGATGCAGTTTTTTGGCAAGTGGTGAAACGACGGACAGGCAGGACCAAAAATCACCGTCATACGAAAGAGGTACCAAGCGGGCATGCGGATGAGCAATTTTATCCAGGTTGTCCCCTGGTACCTTTTGCTGTCTTTGTCTGTCCGCTTCAACATGTAGTATAATAGTTAAAAAGAAAACACAATATAATGTTAATGAACCTTTAACAAGCGGGGAGGCGGTGATACGGTTGCGCTGTCCTTTCTGTAGTTACCCGGACAGCCGGGTGCTGGATTCCCGTCCGGCGGATGACGGGCGCTCCATCCGGCGGCGCCGGGAATGCGGCGGGTGCGGCCGCCGTTTTACCACCTATGAGCGGGTGGACGAACTTCCCTTGATGGTGGTGAAGAAGGACGGGCGGCGGGAAGTATTTGACCGGCACAAACTGCTTACCGGTCTGACCAGGGCCTGTCAGAAGCGGCCTGTGCCCATGGCCGGTCTGGAAGCCATGGTGGATGAGATTGAACAGGAGTTGCGTAACAGGGGGGAAATGGAAGTAGCCACCCGGGACATCGGGGAGATGGTTATGGGACGGTTGCGCCGTTTGGATGAGGTGGCCTATGTGCGTTTTGCCTCGGTGTACCGCGAGTTCCGGGATGTAGACGGCTTTTTGCGGGAAATACAAAGTTTGTCGGATTGCCGCCGGGAAGAAAACAAATAGCGCTTTTCAGGAAACCGGGATGAGGAAGAGGCAGTCGGTGGAACCGGTGCCCTTTCTTGATGGTATATTCATACATAAATTGATGATATTGGGTTATATGGTTGCATTTAACCTGCTAATACTTTTCAAGGAGGCTGCCAGCAGTGTTCAAAGTAATTCGCAAGCGTGACGGGCGGGAGGTGTCCTTTAACGAGGGAAAAATTACCGACGCCATTTTCAAGGCCGCCCGTGCGGTGGGGGGAGAGGACCGGCAGACGGCCATGGAGCTGACTATCGAAGTGCTCAAACTGTTGAAAAAGCAGTACAATGGTAATACTTTTGGCGTGGAAGAAGTGCAGGACGTGGTGGAAAAGGTGCTCATCGAGGCCGGCCACGCCCGTACCGCCAAGGCGTACATCCTTTACCGTGACCGGCGAACGCGCATCCGGGAGGCCAAAGGCGACCTGATGGATGCGGTGGAGGAAATACTGGATGAAACCAACCGGGAAAACGCCAATGTGGGCAATTCGCCGTCGGCCAAGATGCTGCAGATAGCCAGCGCGGCCAGCAAAAAATACTACCTGACCCGCCTGCTGGACGAGGATTTCGCTGGTGCCCACCTGCGCGGGGACATCCATATTCATGATCTTGATTTTTATGGCAAAACATTGAACTGCCTGCAACTGCCCCTGGACAAGCTGCTCCGGGAAGGATTCAACACCGGCCACGGCTATATCCGGCCGCCCAAAAGGCCCACTTCGGCCACGGCACTGGCGGCAATCATTTTACAGAGCTCACAGAATGACATGTTCGGCGGCCAGTCTTTCCCCTTCTTTGACCGGGAAATGGCGTCTTTCGTGGAGAACGCCGACGAGCACGAAACCTTCCAGGCCATGGAGGCGCTGGTGTACAACCTTAATTCGATGCATTCCCGGGCGGGCAGCCAGGTGCCGTTTTCCAGCATCAACCTGGGTACGGACACTTCCGAATCCGGGCGCAAGGTGACCCGCAATTTGCTGCTTGCTTTTGAGGCCGGTTTGGGAAACGGTGAAAACCCCATCTTCCCCAACATTATCTTCCGGTTGCAAAAGGGCGTGAACTTCGCTCCGGAAGACCCGAACTACGACCTGTTCCAATTGGCCATCCGGGTGGCCAGCAAGCGTTTAAACCCCACCTTTGGCTTCATGGATGCATCTTTCAACCGGCCCTACGGGGATCAGGTGGCCTACATGGGCTGCCGCAGCCGGGTGATGGCCAACCGCCGCGGCCCTGCGGTGACGCCGGCGCGGGGCAACCTGTCCTTCACCACCGTCAACCTGCCCCGGTTGGGCATCAAAGCTGAACGTGACCTGCAAAAATTTTACCGGCTCCTTTCGGAAACCATGGAACTGGCGATCAGACAGTTGTATCACCGTTTTCAGGTGCAGGCCAAACTGAAAGTGAAGGATCTGCCCTTTGTCATGGGGCAGGGTATTTACCTGGGGTCGGCCGGTTTGAAGCCGGAGGATCCGATTGAACCGGCCATTGTCAACGGCACTCTGGCCATGGGCTTTATCGGCCTGGCTGAAGCGCTTACCGCCCTGACCGGCCGTCATCACGGACAGAGCGAAGAAGCCCAGGCCCTGGGCCGGGAGATTGTGGCCTTCATGCGGCAACGCATCGACCAGGCCTGCGAGGAATACAATTTGAATTACACTTTGCTGGCCACTCCGGCGGAAGGTTTGTCCGGCCGCTTTGTCAAGCTGGATCGCAAGGAATACGGCATTATTCCGGGGGTGACCAACAAGGAGTACTATACCAATTCGTTCCATGTGCCAGTTGACTATATAATCAGCAGTTTCGATAAAATCAGTCTGGAAGGACCTTACCACAAATATTGCAACGCCGGCCACATCAGCTATGTGGAAATGGCCTCGCCGCCGCTGCATAACAATGAGGCGATGGAAGCCATCGTCCGGCATATGGCGTCCAGTGATATGGGCTACGCGGCGGTGAACTTTCCGGTGGATTTCTGTACCAACTGCAACTTGCTCGGTGTGATCGCGGAAGAAAATTGCCCGCGTTGCGGCTCGGCCGCGATCCGGCGGGTACGGCGCATCACCGGCTATTTGAGCACGGTGGACCGCTTTAACGACAGCAAGGTGGCGGAGCTGAACGATCGTGTGACCCATAGCTTGAGTTAAGGTGAATGGCCGGTTCCTCCCCTGCATCCGGCCGGGCCGGCCGGCATTGCCGGTGAACGGTTGGCTGAAGAGTGTGCCGGCGGGGAATTTCATCGCACCTGGCTGTTTGCGCGAGTGAGTCCGGAAACAGGACGCGGGATCGAAAAAATGTCATTCGGGGAGAATTAATATGAAGTTACGTGTGGCCGGAATAATCAAGGAAAGCGTGGTGGACGGGCCGGGGTTGCGCCTGGTGGTTTTTGTGCAGGGTTGTCCTCACCACTGTGCGGGCTGCCACAATGCGCATACCTGGGATCCGGCCGGGGGCGTGGAAACGACGGTGGCGGAAATAATGGTCATGGTGCGGGCCAATCCGCTGCTCAAAGGAGTGACTCTTTCCGGCGGCGAGCCCTTCGGGCAGGCCGCCGCCCTGGCTGCGCTGGCCGGCCGGGTGCGCGGGCTGGGCAAGGATGTGATCACTTATACCGGCTATACCTGGGAGGACCTTTGGTCGCGGGCCGGAGAGGACAGGGGGATCCGGGAGTTGCTGGTGTCCTCCGATTATCTGGTTGACGGACCGTTCCAGCAGGAACGGCGGAATCCGGATCTGCCTTTCCGGGGTTCGGATAACCAGCGCATCATCGATGTAGCCGCGTCCATGGACGCCGGGAGGGTAATCCCGGCCCGCTGGGCGTCGGTGTAATCACTTTTTTCCCTCCGGGAACATAAAATGGCACCGGGTGAAGATGCGTGCGGCCGGAGGGGGTGGACCGGAAATGCAGTATGAGCCATACGGCGGGAGTCTTTTCAATTACCCGGCCTGTTCCGCTGGTACGCTGAAAAGGGGTTCCCGGTATAAAAAAGTAAGGCGGGGAAAAACCTCCGCACCTTACTTTTATTTTTCTACCATCAATTATCCCCTCCGGCGGATAAAGGCCGCCGGAGGCGGGACGGCTGAACGGCCCGCGGCGTTTGGCCGGACATTGAACCGTACGGTCCGGTCGCTTCGGCCAATCCTTAATGCCCACAGGAGGAGCAATTGCCGGAGGAGCACCCGGCGCAACTGCTTCCAGCGCCCCCGCCGGCTTCATCGCGCCTGCCGGCGGCGGCAAAACCGCTCATCACCCGTTTGGGCGCCGCGGTGTGGCATTGCGGGCAGGTCAGATTTTGTCCGTTTTCACCGAGCGCACACAATTTTTCAAATCGCCGTCCGCAGGCGGCACAACGAAATTCGTAAATCGGCATTAAAATCACACCTTTCCTTTGCTGTAAATTACCAGCAACCGGTGCTGTAAATTACCAGCAACCGGCCACCCTCCGGGCGGCGGTTGATGAAATTTGCCTCTCCCCGCATGTACAGCAGCGCCGGGGGAGGTCAACCGCTTTTTGATTATAGCTTACGCTCCTGCCGGGCCGCTGTCAAGCCGGGTTATTTTTAACCACCGGCAGGGATTTGCCGTCGATAAGGGGAATTAAATCATCTGTCAAGTGCTTCTGAAGAAAGAGGGACGGGAGGTTTCAACATGCGCATACGCTTTTTGGGAGCCGCCCAGACAGTCACCGGTTCCTGCCATTTTCTGGAGGTGGGGGCCACCCGGGTGATGGTGGATTGCGGGATGTTCCAGGGGGCACGGGTGTTGCGGGAACGCAACTATCAGCCTTTTACCGTACCGCCGGAGAGCATTGATTATGTTTTGCTTACCCATGCCCATATCGACCACAGCGGGCTGATCCCCAAACTGGTCAAACACGGCTTTAAGGGGAAGGTCGTGACCACGGCGGCCACCATGGATTTGTGTTCGGTAATGCTGCCCGACAGCGGCTACATTCAGGAAATGGAAGTGGAACGTCTGAACCGCAAGGCCAGGCGGGCCGGACGGCCGGAACTGGAGCCGGTCTATACCGCTGATCAAGCCCGGGACTGCCTGCGTTTCTTTGAACCGGTGGACTATAACGAGATTGTATCACTGAACCGGGAGCTCAGCGTGCGCTTCATGGACGCGGGGCATATTCTCGGTTCCGCCCTGCTGGAGGTTTACGCCCTGGAAGGGGAGCAGACTACCAAACTCGTGTTCAGCGGTGATTTGGGCAGCCGGGGCAGGCCCTTCTTGAAAGATCCGTCGCTTTTACGGCGGACCGACTATGTAATCATGGAATCCACCTATGGCAACCGTTTGCATCCCGAACAGGGGGATACGACGGAGCAACTGCACCAGGTGGTCTGGGAGGCCTACCGTAAGGGGGGCAATCTGATTATCCCGGCCTTTGCGGTCGAACGCACGCAGGACTTGATTTATGACATGAACAAGCTGGTGATCAACAAGCGTTTCCCGCCGGTAAAGGTATTCATCGACAGTCCGATGGCCGCGGCGGCCACGGAGGTGTTCCGCAAGCACAGTGACTGCTTTGACGCGGAGGCCAGCTTTTTAATCAATCATGGGCGGGATCCCCTGGCTATGCCAGGCCTGCATTTCGCCCATACCGTGGAGGAGTCGGTGGCCCTGAACAATATCAAAAGCGGGGCGGTGATCATTTCGGCCAGCGGTATGTGCGACGCCGGCCGCATCAAGCATCACCTCAAGCATAACCTGTGGCGTCCGGAGTGCACAGTGTTGTTTGTCGGCTACCAGGCACCCGGGACCAAGGGGCGGCAGATTAAAGACGGTGCCAAAACAGTGCGCATTCACGGCGAAGAGATCGCCGTACGGGCGGCGATCAGAAGTATCGACAGCTATTCGGCGCACGCCGACCAACGGGATCTGCTGGAATGGCTGGGCTTTTTCCGCTCCCAGATCAAGCGTGTTTTTCTGGTGCACGGAGAACCGGAATCGGCAAGCGCCCTGGCTGAACAAATCGGCCAGCGCTATGCCCTGCCCGTCAGCGTACCGGCGCTGGGTGAAACGGTGCAGTTGACTCCCGGCATACCGGTCAGCGCGGAGGAAATCAGCCGGGTGCAGGCGGCGGTGGCGGCAAAATTGCAAGAAATGCTCAAAGGCGGGCTGGGGCGGGGCCATTACAGCCAGATCATGCATCAACTGAATGATTTGAACGGCCTGTTGGAGCGCATAAACAAACAGGCCGGTTGACAAGTTGCGCGATCACCACGGGGTAGATATAATCTATGTGAATGCAGTATTCAACCGGTGTCATTTACGGCCGCCACCTTTTGACCGGTCTTGACCGCGGCGGCCGTGTTTCGCCGGACCGGGGCGTTGGAGCGGCGGGGTACGGCCACCGGCCTTTTCATTTGCGGGTGGTGGGCAAAAAATCATGGTCGTTGGGAAAGGATTTGTTTCATTTTGTCCGGTTTTACTTTAGTTGAGCAGGGCGGCCTGAAATACCTGGTAATTGACTCTTTTCAAGCCACCGGCCTGGTGGCCCATGCCTTCACCACCCGGTGCGGCGGTGTTAGCGGCGGCGATTTCGCCGCCTTGAACCTGGGGTTTAATGTACCGGATGATCCGGTGCATGTATTGAGCAACCGGGCACACATCTGCACCGCCCTGGGCTGGCCGGCGGAGCATCTGGTGGCCGGCCGGCAGGTGCATGGCGACCGGGTGGCGGTGGTGACCGGCGGGCAGCGGGGACGGGGGGCGAAATCGCCGGACGGCGCCTTGCCGGATACCGATGCGCTGATCACGGGCGAGCGGCGGTTGCCCCTGGCCAGCTTTTATGCCGATTGCGTGCCCGTTTTCCTGTTCGATCCGGTTCAGCGGGTGATCGGCCTGGCCCATGCCGGGTGGAAGGGGACATGCCTGCGCATTGCCGAAAAAACAGTGCATGCCATGCAATCTGCCTTCGGCACCCGGCCGCCGGATTGTCTGGCCGGGATCGGGCCGTCCATCGGCCCGTGCTGTTATGAGGTGGATGAACCGGTGCTGGAACGTTTGCGGGAAAGTTTTTCCGGCTGGCCGGAACTGGTCCGGCCGGCCGGTCCGGGCCGCTGGTATTTAAATCTCCAGGAAGCCAACCGGCGCACCCTGCTGGACGCCGGACTGCCGGCAGCCGCTATTTCTGTGGCCGGCCTTTGCACCGCCTGCCATCCCGCGCTTTTCTTTTCCCACCGGGGCAGCGGGGGTCGTACCGGCCGGATGGCTTCCCTGCTTATGTTGTTATGACGGGACCGGGAAGGAGGTTGTCATGTCCAAAATCCTGGTGGTAGATGACGAAGAAAACATAATTGAACTGGTCAGATTCAACCTGGAGCGGGAAGGCTACCAGGTGCTGGTGGCCCGGGACGGCAACGGCGCGCTGGTACTGGCCCGTGCCGAAATACCCGACTTAATTCTGCTTGATATCATGTTGCCCGGCCAGGACGGTCTTTCCGTTTGCCGGGCCTTGCAGCAGGACGGGCAAACCAGGAAGATTCCCGTAATTATGCTCAGCGCCCGCGGCGAGGAACTGGACAAGGTGCTCGGGCTGGAAATGGGCGCAGACGATTACGTGACCAAACCTTTCAGCCCGCGGGAATTGCTGGCCCGGGTCAAGGCCCGGCTGCGCCGCAGCGAGCCCGGCGCCGGGGCGGGGCTGATCCGGGCGGAGCAAGGCGGGCGCATCGTGCACGGCCGCCTGGTCATCGACCAGGAACGGTTTCTGGTCACCCTGGACGGCATTAAACAGGAGCTCACCCCCAAGGAATTCGAGTTGCTCCGGTTTTTGGCCCGGCAGCCGGGGAAAGTTTTTTCCCGGGAGTACCTGCTGGAACAGATCTGGGGTTATGATTATGTGGGTGATTCGCGCACGGTGGATGTACACATCCGGCACATCCGCCAGAAGCTGGAGCAGGTGCCCGGTGCGCCGCAATATATTGAAACCGTGCGCGGGGTCGGCTACCGTTTTCAGGAGGTGCCGGAATAATGAACTGGAAACTCCCGCACGGCATCACCTGGCGTCCGGTGGCCAGTTACTTTTTTATGGTGATCATCTTTTTCGCCCTGTTGCAGCTGGTTGCCGCCCAAAAGTTGAACCTGACCGGCGCCCTGGCGGTGGCCCTGCTCCTTTCCGTGGTGCTGGCCTGGTTGCTCTACCGCCGGGTGGTGGCGCCGTTGAGTGAAATCAATGAAACGGCGCGGGAAATGGCCCGCGGCAGGCTGGACCGGGAACTGCACCTTTATTCCCGGGACGAGATCGGCCAACTGGCCAACAGTGTCAACGAAATGGCCCGGCAATTGCGCCGGACGATCAACCAGATTACAGAGGAAAAGGACCGTGCCCGGGCCATCCTGAACAGCATGGCCGACGGGGTGATTGCCCTGGACCGGCAGGGACAGGTTCTGCTGGTCAATCCGGTGGTGGAGGAGATTTTCAATATTAAACAGGAGGACTGCCAGGGTAAAAATATCCTTGGCGTAATCCGCAATTTCGACCTGGAACTGCTGCTTGAGCGGGCATTGAAAACGCAGCAGCCTTTGACCAGGGAAATAAAAATTATTGCGCCCGAGCCGCGTATTTTTCGTTTGCATGCCACCCCGCTGGAAGAAGCGGACCGGGAAAAAGGCGGAGTGGTCGTTTTACTGCGGGACGTCACCGAGCGCAAGAAACTGGATGACATGCGCAGTGAATTTGTGGCCAATGTCTCCCACGAATTGCGTACGCCGCTCACTTCCATCCGCGGCTTTTTGGAAACCCTGCTGGACGGTGCACTGGACGACCGGGAAACGGCCCGTCACTTTCTTGAGATCATGAGCGCGGAAACCGAACGGCTGACCAGATTGATCGATGATTTGCTGGACCTTTCCAAGATCGAAGAGCGGCGTGTGGTGCACCGCTGGCAACCGGTGGACATGATTGATGTGATTAGCCGGGTGTTGTCCATGTTCCGGCCCCAGGCCAGGGAAAAGAACATCACCCTGCTCAGCCGGTTACCTTCCGGTTTGCCGGTTGTGCAGGGCGATCCGGATATGCTGGCCCAGGTATTGATCAACCTGGTTGACAACGCCCTGAAATATACCCCTGGCGGCGGACAGGTTACTGTAAGCGCGGCGGCGGCTGACGGCCGGCTTGAGGTGAGTGTGGCGGACACGGGCGTGGGCATTCCGGCGGAAAGTTTACCGCGGATCTTTGAACGTTTTTACCGGGTGGACAAAGCCCGTTCCCGGGAATTGGGGGGGATCGGCATCGGTCTGGCCATTGTCAAACACATTATCCGCGCCCACGGCGGGAAGATCCAGGTGGAAAGCACGCCGGGCCGCGGCAGCGTTTTCAGTTTCACCCTGCCGGCGGGGGAAGGCGCGGCAACCTTAATGTAAAATTAACCTTTTGCTAATGCAGTGGTAATATTTATTTGCTAGTATAAACGGCAATGGCCGGAGGACGGGCGAAAAATTATGACATACCCGGGCAAGATAATTTATTTACCAGGGAGGGTGCCGGGTGGAGGAAATAAAAATCCTGGTCGAAAACCTGAACCTTTATTATAAAGATTTTCAGGCACTGAAAAACATCAATTTAAAGGTTCCCGCCAACCGGATTACGGCTTTGATCGGGCCGTCCGGCTGCGGCAAATCCACTTTCCTGCGCACTTTGAACCGGATGAACGATCTTTTCGAAGGAGTGCGGGTGGAGGGCAAGGTGCTGCTGGACGGGGAAAATATTTACGCCCCGGATGTGGATGTGGTGGATCTGCGCAAAAGGGTGGGCATGGTGTTTCAGCGGCCCAACCCGTTCCCCATGTCGGTGTACGATAACGTGGCCTACGGCCCGCGTATTCACGGTGTCCGAAATAAACGTCAACTGGACGAAATTGTGGAAATGAGCCTGCGGGGCGCCGCCCTGTGGGATGAGGTACAGGATCGCCTGTTCAAATCCGCCCTGGGGCTGTCCGGCGGCCAGCAGCAGCGCTTGTGCATCGCCCGCCTGATGGCGGTGGAGCCGGAAGTGGTGTTGATGGACGAACCCAGTTCAGCGCTGGACCCCATTTCCACGCTGAAAATTGAGGAATTGATCCAGGTTTTAAAACAAGACTACACGATTATCATTGTGACGCACAACATGCAGCAGGCGGCGCGGGTTTCCGACATCACCGCCTATTTCCTGAACGGCGAACTGGTGGAGTGGGGAATTACCGACGATATATTCACCCGTCCCCAAAACCGGCGCACAGAGGATTACATTACCGGCCGGTTCGGTTAGAAAAAAGCTTGTTCAACCGGGACCGGCGGGTTATAATCGTCATAACTTATTGTCAGGGAGGGATAAAGCATGAGTCCCCGCTCATCTTTCGATAAAGCCCTGGCCGAATTGCAACAGGACATCCTGCGTATGGCCAGCCTGGTCGAACAGGCCATTTATGATTCCGTACAGTCGCTGGTCAAGCTGGATGTGGCCGGAGCGGCCCAGGTGATCATGGGTGACGAGATGATTGATGAATTATACCTGGAAATCGAGGATAAATGCGTCAAGCTGATTGCCACCCAGCAGCCCATCGCCAGGGATTTAAGGGTAGCCATTACAGGCATCAAAATCCTTTTAAGCCTGGAACGGATGGCCGATCATGCCGTGGATATCGCCCGGGCAACCATGTGTTTGAGCGGTCAACCCCTGACGGTGAAGCCTCTGGAATATATTCCGCAGATGGCCCGGCTGGCCCAGCAGATGGTCAAGGACGGGCTGGACGCCTATGTGCACGGGGATGTGGAAAAAGCCCGGGAAATGTGCGCCCTGGATGACGAGGTCGATTTTCTTTTTGCCAAGACATTCCGGGAATTGATCAACATCATGATGGAAAACAGCAAGGTGGTCATGCAATCCACCTACCTGCTTTACGTCAGCCGCTACCTGGAGCGGATTGCCGACCATGCCACCAATATCGGTGAAGCGGTGATCTATCTGGTCACCGGTGAGCGCCGGGAACTTAATTAACCCGCACAAAAAAATAAAACTTTTTGCCAGGGCGCCCGTAAAGGCGCCTTTTCAGGCAGGATTTACCGCGGCCCCGTTGAATATTACCAGTTAACGTGCCATCCGGCGGGAGATGGTGGATCGTGACCGGACGGACTGGAGCGGCCGGGCGGCGCCGGAGGGCGGCGTTTGTGCTGGTTGTTTTTGCTTTGCTGGTTCTCTGCCTGGCCGGATATTTTCTCTGGCAGGCATGCCGGGTGAGGCTGATCCGGGTGGAGTTTCTGGTGCCGGGCAGCATGCGTGAAACAGCCGCCGTCAGCGCCTGGCTGGTGAAAAAGGAGACATTGTTGTCCGCTCCCGCCGGCGGCCGGCTGACGCTGCCGGTTACAGACGGCGAGCGGGTGCGGGCCGGGGATACGGTGGCGGTGATCGAAACCCCCGGCGGCGCCCGGATGGAAGTTAGGGCTCCGGTGGCCGGTATTTTTAGCACCGGCGTGGATGGTCTGGAAAATACTCTCAAGCCGGAAATGTTAAATGCATTAGAAATGAACAAACTGGAAAAACTGGAACAGAACCGGGACCGTCCGGTCAATGGCATGACAGTGGAAAAGGGACGGCCGGTGGGCAAGGTGGTGGACAACCTGTCTCCGGTCTTGTTCTGGCTGCAAACACCGGAAAAGGATTACCGGACGGCGGATATGGCGCGGGGTAAGAGCCTGTCGCTGCTCTGGCAGGGGAACAGGTTGTCCGGAAGGATTGTGGAGAGCCGTCAAAGCGGTGGTTGCTGGCAGACGGTGGTTTCGGTAACTGATTATCCCGATCAGTTGGTTCATTTCAGACAGGTGACAGTTGATTTGATAAAGGGGGATCTGTCCGGTTTTCTGGTGCCGGCCGGGGCGCTGGTCGTACGGGGGGGAAGAACGGGGCTGTTTGTGCTTTCCCGTCAAACCGTACGCTGGACGCCGGTTGATGTGCGCGGCAGTTTGTCCGGACGGGCGGCCGTTACTGGCGCCGGTTTGAACAATGCCACGCAAATTGTGGTCAATCCCCGGTGGGCGCGGGAAGGGGACCGGATTGAATAGTATGGCAAGCATAGGCGAAAACCTGCGCCATGTAAAGGAAACGGCGGCGGCAGCGGCCCGCCGGGCCGGACGGGATCCGGCCCGGGTGCAGTTGGTGGTGGTCACCAAGACGGTTGCTCCGGACCGCATTGCAGAGGCACTGGCGGCCGGGGCGACCGCCTGCGGCGAAAACCGGGTGCAGGAGTTGCTGGCCAAACAGCCGGAACTGCCGTCCGGGGTGCAATGGCACCTGATCGGACACTTGCAGACCAACAAAGTAAAATTGATTGCCGGCCGGGTTCAGCTCATCCATTCCCTGGACAGTCTGCATCTGGCCCGGGAGATTGGCCGCCGGGCGGTGGAAAAGGGATGGGTTGCGCCGGTGCTGGTGCAGGTCAACGTGGCCGGCGATCCGGCCAAATACGGTTTGCCGCCCGGGGAAGTGGCCGGGTTTTTGCAAGAATGCCTGCTGATTGAAGGGTTGCAGGTACGCGGATTGATGACCATTCCACCGCTGGCATCCCGCGCGGAAGAGTCGCGGCCGGTTTTCCGGGCGTTGCGCCTGCTGGCGGAGGAGTTGCGGCAAAAGATGCCGTCATTGCCGCTGGAGCTTCTTTCCATGGGTATGAGCAGTGATTATGCGGTTGCAGTGGAGGAAGGAGCCACGCTGATCAGGGTCGGTACTGCAATTTTTGGTCCTCGGGAGGGATAAGTGATGGCCAGAAAGTTGATGGACAAAGTACTGGGTTTTATGGGTTTTGAAGAGGAACCGCTGGAGGAGGAGGAAAAGGACAGGGAAGAGCGCTATCAGGATGTAGAGGAGGACATACCGCCGGCCAGGCGCCGCGGTCAGGTGCTCAGTTTGCACGCCCAGCGCCAGGTGCGGGTGGTGGTGGCCGAACCGGATGTATTCGATGAAGTGCAGGCAATCGCCGAGCACCTGAAAAACCGGCGTCCGGTGATCATCAACCTGGAAAAGGCCGAACCGGAAC
Organism: Desulfotomaculum copahuensis; assembly: GCF_001655685.1. Lineage (GTDB taxonomy): Bacteria > Bacillota > Desulfotomaculia > Desulfotomaculales > Desulfovirgulaceae > Desulfotomaculum_G > Desulfotomaculum_G copahuensis. The sequence goes on along the minus strand of NZ_LYVF01000158.1, from coordinate 157,751 downwards.
TGGCCAGGCGGGTGGTGGACTTTGTCAGCGGCGCCACCTTTGCGCTCAACGGCAACACGCAGAAGGTGGGCAACGGGATTTTCCTTTTTGTTCCGAGCAATGTGGATATAGCCAGCGAAGTCAAGGAATTAACCGGGCGGACAGTAGTGCCCTGGACTGATTAAGCATGCGGCGGAGGTGTTCTTGTGGTTTTAAGCGGTTTAAAAATCGGCTGCCTGGGCGGGGGAGCCATGGCCGAGGCGCTGCTGACCGGTTTGCTAAACAGCGGCATAGCCGCCGCCAACCTTTTTGTCAGCGATGTGCGTCCGGAACGCATTGAATATTTGCAACGCAAGCTGGGTATCAACGGCGTGCAGGGAAACCGTGATCTGGTGCAGGAACTGGATATCGTGATCCTGGCCGTCAAACCGCAAATGGTGGAGGAAGTGCTGCACGAAACCGGTGCTGCTTTTTACCCCGGTCAAACCTTGATTTCAATCGCCGCCGGGATCCCCACCGCTTTTATCGAAGGTTTTCTGTCCCAACCGGTGGCGGTGATCCGGGTGATGCCCAATACGGCCTGTTTGCTGGGTGCGGGTGCCAGTGCGCTTTGCGCCGGGAAGTATGCCGGTGCGGAGGACCGGGAGCGGGCGATGGCTGTTTTTTCGGCGGTCGGCAAGGCGGTTCAGGTGTCCGAAAACCTGATGGACGCTGTAACCGGTTTGAGCGGCAGCGGCCCGGCCTATATGTTCGTCATCCTGGAGGCCATGGCCGACGCCGGAGTGAGGGTGGGGCTGCCCCGGGATATAGCCCTGTTGTTGAGTGCCCAGACCATGCTTGGTGCGGCCAGGATGGTCATGGAGACGCAAGAGCACCCCGGACGGCTGAAAAACATGGTTACCACGCCCGGCGGCACCGCCATTGCCGGCGTTTACGCCCTGGAGGAGGGCGGTCTGCGGGTTACTTTGATGCGGGCGGTGGAGGACGCCACCGGCCGTTCCCGTGAAATGTCGGCCGGCTTGAAAACGCGGGGTGAAAAATGAGCATTGAAAGAATCATTAATATCATCTTCCAGGTTTATGTATGGTTGATTTTTATCCGGATCATTTTGTCGTTTATCCGTCACAATCCCTATCACCCCTTGATTCGTTTTATATACGAAACAACGGAGCCCCTGCTGGGTTTTATCCGCCGTTTTGTGCCGCCGGTGGGCGCGCTGGATTTTTCACCCCTGGTGGCGTTTTTTGCCCTGGAAGTACTGCGCCAGTTGCTGATTAATCTGGCGCGCGCGTTGGGCTATTAGGTTTACATAATCAAGGTGGTGCGGTTATTTGCTCTGGGTAAGGGAGGATGAAAACGGTGTGCTGTTCAAAGTGCGTGTGCAGCCGCGGGCGGCCAAAAACCAGTTGGCCGGCCTGTATGAGGACGCCCTGCGCGTGCGTTTGACCGCGCCGCCGGTGGACGGCGAAGCCAATGAGGCCTGCCGTGTTTTCCTCGCCCGGTTGCTGGCCGTGCCCCGGTCGCAGGTGGACATCGTATCCGGGCACACCGGGCGCAACAAGGTGATCCGGGTGGCCGGGGCGAAGAGGGAAAAAATTATCGCCCTGGCCGGGAAAAACGGGGTTTGATTTGACCTTGGCCCGGTTTTATGTATATAATATACTATATTTTCTCAAACCACCGTTGAACGGGACGAGTAGTGGCCCGGCCCAGTACCAGAGAGCCCGGGGAAGCTGTGAACCGGGTACGGGCAGGCGACGAAAATCACCCGTGAGGCGCCGGCTGAACGGCGGGGTTCCGGCCTTTGCCCATTAAGCCCGGACGGTTGACCGCCGTTATCGGTTATCCAAGCGGGCGGGGTTTTACGACCCGCCTACCAGGGTGGTACCGCGGGTATATCCCCGTCCCTAGGGGCGGGGTTTTTTATTGGCCATTTTGCTTCTAAATCAAAGTTAAGGTGGTAGTCATGGATTACGGAAAAACATTAAACTTACCCCGTACCGATTTCCCCATGCGGGCCAACCTGCCCCAGCGGGAACCGGAAATGCAAAAATTCTGGGAGGAGATTGACGTCTATAAGCTGGTCCAGCAAAAAAACGCCGGCCGGCCGAAATTCATCCTGCATGACGGCCCTCCCTACGCCAACGGTCACATTCACCTGGGCACCGCTTTGAATAAGGTGCTCAAGGATATGATCGTCAAGTACCACAGTATGGCCGGTTATGATGCTCCCTATGTGCCGGGCTGGGATACTCACGGCCTGCCTATTGAGCAGCAGGCGATTAAAAATTTGGGTTTGAACCGGCATGCTGTGCATCCGGTGGAATTCCGCCGCCAGTGCAAGGAATACGCCCTGAAATTTGTGTCCATCCAGCGGGAGGAATTTAAGCGCCTGGGGGTGCGCGGCGACTGGGAACATCCTTACCTGACGCTGATGCCGCATTATGAGGCGGCGCAGATTGGCGTATTCGGCGAGATGGCCCGGCGCGGCTATATTTACAAGGGTTTGAAACCGGTATACTGGTGCGCCACCTGTGAAACCGCTTTGGCGGAAGCGGAAGTGGAGTACCAGGACAAAAAATCCCCTTCCATTTATGTGCGCTTCCCGGTAAAAGACGGGCGGGGGATCCTGCCCGCCGGCAGTTATGTGGTCATCTGGACTACCACCCCCTGGACGTTGATCGCCAATCTGGCCATTTCCGTACATCCGGATTTTACTTATGTCCTGGTCCGTTCGGCGGGGGAGCGATATGTGGTGGCGAAGGAGCTCTTATCTTCTTTTGCCGGAGCGGTGGGTCTGACAGACTGGCAGGTGGAAAAGGAAATCCCGGGCCGGGAGCTGGAAATGGTGATTTGCCGTCATCCCTTTATCGACCGGGATTCCCCGCTCATCCTGGGCGACCATGTGACCCTTGAGGCGGGCACCGGCTGTGTGCATACCGCTCCCGGACATGGCCACGAGGACTACCTGGTGGGGCTGAAGTACAAGTTGCCCATTCTTTCACCTGTCGACGGGCAGGGACATTTCATGGCCGAAGCGGGGCCGTTTGCCGGCCAGTTTTACACCGACGCCAACCGGAGTGTCAGTGCGGAGTTAACCCGTCAGGGACACCTGATGCATGAAGGGACCATCCGGCACCAGTATCCGCATTGCTGGCGCTGCAAAAACCCGGTGTTTTTCCGGGCCACCGAGCAGTGGTTCGCCTCGATCGAAGGTTTCCGCCGGCAGGCGCTGGAGGCCATCCGCCAGGTGCGCTGGATCCCGGCCTGGGGCGAGGAGCGCATTCATAATATGGTGGCCAACCGGGGCGATTGGTGTGTGTCCCGCCAGCGTACCTGGGGCGTGCCCATTCCCATCTTTTATTGCGCCGGCTGCGGGAAGGAGATCATTACCGCTGAAACGATTGCGCATTTACAGACGTTGTTCAAAGAATACGGCTCCGACGTCTGGTTCGCCCGGGAAGCGGACCAACTGGTGCCGCCCGGACTTAAATGTCCGTCCTGCGGTGCCACCGGCTTCACCAAGGAAACCGACATCATGGACGTCTGGTTCGACAGCGGCTCCTCCCATCTGGGCGTGCTGGAACAACCGGCCGTCTGGCCGGAATTGCGCTGGCCGGCGGATCTGTACCTGGAAGGCAGTGACCAGCACCGGGGCTGGTTCAACAGTTCGCTGTCCACCGCGGTGGCTGTGCGGGGCCAAGCGCCTTACCGGGCCGTGCTCACCCACGGTTTCGTGGTCGACGAGCAGGGGCGTAAAATGAGCAAATCACTGGGCAATGTGGTCGATCCGCTCAAAGTAATCAAACAAATGGGCGCCGATATTTTACGCCTGTGGGTCAGTTCCGCCGATTACCGCGGCGATCTGGCGGCGTCGCCGAACATCTTGAAGCAGATGACCGAGTCCTACCGTAAAATTCGCAACACCATCCGCTTTTTGCTCGGCAACCTGTATGATTTCAATCCGGAAACGAATCAGGTGGCCTACGAAAACCTGCCGGAAATCGACCGCTGGGCCTTGCTGCGCCTGCACCGGATGATCGGGCGGGTGCTGGATGCCTACCGGGAATACGAATATCACGTGGTCTATCATGCCGTGCACGGATTTTGTACGATTGACATGAGTTCCCTGTATCTGGACATGATCAAGGACCGGCTGTATACATCACCCGCCGCTTCACAGCAGCGGCGGGCCGCCCAGACGGTGCTCTACCGGATCCTGCACGTTCTGGTGCGGCTGCTCGCGCCGGTGCTTGCCTTCACCACGGAAGAGATCTGGCTTTACGTACCCCGGGAAAAGGATCTGCCGGTCAGCGTGCAGTTAACCGACATGCCGGAAGTAAACGAAGACTACCTGGATGCCGGACTGGAGCAAAAGTACGAGCGCCTGCTGGCGGTGCGCGCCGAGGTAACCCGGGCGCTGGAAACGGCCCGGCGGGACAAGTTAATCGGCAATTCCCTGGAGGCAATGGTGGAGCTGTATGCCGGTGGTGAACTGTTCGAGTTTTTGTCCGGGGCGGCGGCGGATCTGCCGGCGTTGTTTATCGTTTCCGGTGTGCATTTACAGCCGCTGCCCGGGCAGGGTGTACCGGTTTCGGAAACCGTACCCGGTTTGGGTGTGGTGATTAAGCGGGCACCTGGTGAGAAATGCGAGCGCTGTTGGATGTACCACCCGGCAGTGGGACAGGATGCCGCACATCCCACCCTTTGCCCGCGCTGTGCAGCGGCGGTCCGGCAGTAAAGAGGGCAGGCAGAAACCCTTCTCCACCGGAGAAGGGTTTCTTTATACAGGGCCTGTAATGACCTGCGCTATGGCCGCTACGCTTTTCTTGCACGGTTTGCGGCAACCTTCCAGCTGCCGCAAACCGTTGCGGCACCCGTGACGGCCTTTGCCCGGCCAGAATCAGATACCCGGCGGGTTCGACGCTATCTTCCTGCCGCGTCTAACCCTGTGATTACCAGCTCCCATGGGTGGTAAGGCTTCCGGTTCCGCTACTGATCCCGGCCCGGTCACTACAGACCCTGGTAAGGCTATTATAACCACCGGCCGGAGCAATATACAGCCGTTTTGCCGGAATTACGATTAAACGGCCGGCCGAATGGTTGCCTTGAGGGGGCGAGGGGCAACGGTTTTCCGGCTGTCCGGGCAAGTTATCAATTGGGCTGCCAATTTGGCCGGCTGAAGCGTTTCTTTTTAGCTTTGGGCGCTGCCGCATAGACATTTTTCCACCGGGAACGTACAATATTTGTAAATTGAAGCAGGAGTGAGGTGCTTGCCGTGCGGGATGAAGTTTACGGTACGCGGAGCCTTGATAACCTGCTGGCCCGGGTGGAAAAGGAAGTAATCGCCCGGGATGCCCGGATCACCCGGCTGGTTTGCCGCCCGTCCGGGGAGGGCAGGCTCTACCTGGAGCTCTATTTGCGTCCGGCGGAATGCCCCGAGTTTTGTCTTCCCCTGGTCCTGACCCACCGGGGGATGGCTGCGGGCGACATATCAACAATGGTTTCCAGCATTCTGTGGGCCGCCGAGCACGCCACCCGCGTACAGGTGGTTACGCCGCTGGAACAGACCCGTTCTTTTCGGATCACGGCTTAGTATTGCGCGGTGCGGTGTCCGGGAACCACAAACTGCCGTCAAGGGCCGGAGGAAGGAAACAGAACCGTTCGATGCCTGAAACCAGTACCGGAAACGGAAACGCGGGGTAAAAGCTGGCACTGCAAAACTCGCCTGAAGCCGGGCGGGTTTTTTGTTGCCTTTAAAGCGAACCCCCTCCGGGACCTGCCCGAAGGCTTCTCGACGAAGGTTACCCATGTCATGGGAATGCGGCCTGCCAAAGCGCAGGTCTTTCGTTTTTACCGTGAGCTACATTCCGGCATTACTGGAAAGCCGGTTCATAGCCGTCTGCTAATTCGCCATCCGGCCTTCCCGGGCGGCGGCAAAAAAGAAGAGCGCCCGGCGGGACAAACTTGCCGGCTTACTTATTATTTTCCGTTTGCCGGGGGAAAATAAGCACAATTGCAGAGGAGGCCGTGGAAGGTATTGGCTAAAAAGAATCCGTCATCCTGGGAAATCGTGCATTATCTGCCGGGCCGCGTGCGTATCGCCGTGCCCGGCGTAAAACGCAACCGGCAGTTGCTGGAACAGGTGGCCGCCGGTTTAAGCCGTTTGGCGGAAGTACGGGAAGTCAGGGGCAATGCCGCTTCCGGGCGCATCCTGGTTACCTTTGCCTTCCCGGACGCGTCTGATCCGTATGCCGGCTTGAAATCGCTGCAAAACATCCTGACTGGACTGGATACCCTGGTCAACTTCTCTGAAACGCCGGCCGGCGGGGCAATACACGTTCCGGCCGGCGGGCGGGCCGCCGGAAATATGCCGGCGCGGCTGACGGAGCCGGAAGATTTGCCCCTGAGGCGGCAGTTTTTTAATGTTGTTTTAAGCGGTGCTGTTCTGGCCGTGATAGGCGTGAAGCATCTGTTCCGTGGACCGTCCCGGTTGTCCCGGTCGCCGCTGTTGTTCCATTTGACCGCAGTGGCTGCGCTGGTTTCCGGTTATCCGGTTTTAAAAAGCGGGCTGCATCATTTGTCGGTGCGGCGCCGGATGAATTTTGATTTTTTGCTGGGCGCCGCGGGTTTGGGCACCATGTTGTTGCGTGAAAGCGTGCCGGGGCTGCTCGTTCTCTGGCTGGTGAACTTAAACGCGCTCCTGCAGTCGCTGGTGCTTTCCCACTCCCTGTCGCTGGCCCGGCGGGAATGCCTGGCGCCGGGATTGACGGAAAAACAGGCCCAAACCCTGTCCGGGCATTTGGCCGGGCCGGGAAGCGCCAGTACGGACAATGGTGAGAGCGCCGGCGGCGGACAAGAAGTGTCCGGCGGGATGACCAGGACTTTTTCCGCCGGCGGGACGCCCGGCGGGAAGGAATCCGCGGCAGCGGCGTATGGCGCCGGTTCCCGGGATGTCGCGACGCGTTATGGTGATCGCATGCTGCCGGTGGCGCTGGGCTTTTCCGCCCTGGCCGGACTGCTTGGACGTGATCTGAACCGCAGTCTGGCCATGCTGCTTGCCGCCTCGCCCGGTCCGGCCGGACTGGCCGGACGGACCGCCCGGGCGGCCGGTCTGGTTACCGCCGGCCGTGAGGGAATCCGTGTGATCCACCCGCCGGCGCTTTCCCTGCTGCCGGCGGTAAATGTGCTGATCCTGGCGGAAAGCTGGGTCAAACTGCCTTTGCTGGTGAACCATTTTTACACCCTGCCCGGCTATGAGCGCCCGGCGGTGCAACGGGCGGCGGCAGATTTGCTGGCCGCCGCCGGTCATCCCCTGTCCGCCGCCGGCGGCCGCGGCTCCAGTTTCATGCTTGATGCGCCCCGGATGGCCGTACAGGTGCTTGAAGCGGGAAACGACGGTTTGACCGGCACTGTAAACGGTATGACGGTATCCGTCGGCAGCGCGGGCTATCTGCGTGCCCGGGGCGTCGATCCGGCCTGGGGACTGCTCAAGGCCAGGCGGTTCGCCAGCCTGGGGGCGACGCCGTTTTTTATCGCCCTTAACGACCGCCTGGCGGCCGTCATGGGCGTGACGCACCGGATTGGGGCGGATACGGCTGGCATGCTCGAGGGTTTGCGTGCCCGGGGCATTGAGCGCTTGATCCTGTTCGCCGGGGAACATGAAGGTGTGTACCGGGCAGCGGCTGCGGAACTGGGGCTGGAATGCTGGTCCGGTCTGACCGTGGCGGAAGGCGTGGAAAAAATCATTTCCCTGAAGCGACAGGGACTGGTGGTGGCCGTGGCGGCGGCCGGGGAAGGGGAAGAGACTTTGCTTGCGGCCGCCGATCTGGGTCTGACCGGCCTGCAGGCGCCCTGGCCGGTACGGGAGGCGGCGGCCGTTATGCTCCCCCCGGATGCTTTACCCCGCCTGTTCAGTCTGGGGCGGGCCATAGAGCAGCGGGAAAGGCAAAATTTGCACCTGGTGGCCGGGATGAATGCGCTGGGCCTGGTGCTCGGATCCACCGGCCGGCTGTTGCCGGTGGCGGCCACTATTTTCAACAACTTGATCAGCGTGGCCGTGACCCTCAACTCATACCGCCTGTTTTTCCCGGGCCGGGCAAGGGCTCCAAAACCGGCCGGGGAACCGGCGGGTGGCGGCGTCCGGCCGGCACTTGTCCCGGTGGCGGCCGGACGGGCGGATGCCGCCCCGGTTGTAATACCGGCCCAAGGGAATACGGCGATCCACAACGGCAACTGGTCGCAGCTTGATGTCGCGGCAGTACTGGAACATTTGCAGACAGACGCCGGCAGGGGGCTGACGGCCGCAGAAGCCGCCCGGCGCCTGGCCGCTTGCGGTCCGAACCGGCTGGAGGCGGCGCCGGCGCCGGGTTTGCTGGCCCGTTTCATCGTCCAGATGAAGGATTTTTTAGTACAGGCTTTACTGGGTTCCAGCATTGTCTGCCTGTTTGCGGGCGAATTCTTTGACGCCCTGGCCATTATGGTGATTATTCTATTAAACGGCATGCTTGGGGCGGTGCAGGAGCACAAAGCGGAGGGAGCGATGGAAGCGCTCAAGGAGATGACCATACCCGTCGCCCGGGTGCTGCGGGACGGACAGTGGCAGCAGATCGCATCGCCGGATCTGGTTCCCGGTGATGTGATCATGTTGGAAGCGGGCGACGGCGTGCCGGCGGATGCCCGCCTGCTGGAAATAAACGAACTGCAGGTGATGGAAGCCGCGCTGACCGGTGAATCCTGCCCGGTGCCCAAAGATACCTGCGCGCCCCTGGATTGCGTGAGCCTGCTGGACTGTCAGAACATGATTTTTATGGGTACCGTGGTTACCCGCGGGCGTTGCCGTGCTGTGATAGTAACCACCGGCATGCTTACGGAACTTGGCCAAATCGCTGATTTGCTGGCCCATTACGAACATGAAAGAACTCCATTGCAAAACAACCTGGCCGATGTGGGGAAAATTGTTTTAAAAAGTTCCCTGGCGGTCAGCGCTCTGGTCATTGCCGCCGGCATCTGGCGGGGCGGGGGAATGCTGCAGATGTTCCTGACCGGCATCAGCCTGGCCGTGGCGGCCATTCCCGAAGGACTGCCGGCCATTGTCACCGTGGCCCTCGCTTCCGGCGTGCGGCGTATGGCCCGTTCCCACGCGGTGGTGCGGCGCCTGCCGGCGGTGGAGAATCTGGGCAGCGCCACGCTGATTTGTACGGATAAGACCGGCACGCTGACCAGGAACGAGCAGGCCGTGCGCCTGGTTTACTGTGCGGACGGAGGCTGGTGGCGCGCTTCCGGCCCGGGCTACGATCCGGAAGGCGGTGGTTTTGAGGCCACGGATGACGGGAAGCGGGAAAACCTCGTTTTTGTGCTGATGGCAGCCAGTTTGTGCAGCAACGCCAGGTTGATTAAAACAGGCGCATCCGGACGGGAATGGCAGGTGGACGGGGATCCGACGGAAGGGGCGCTGCTCGCCGCAGCCGGCCGGGCCGGTATAAAACGGGATGAACTGGAGAAAAGTTTCACCCGGTTGCGGGAAATACCCTTTGATTCCGAACGCTGCCGGATGACGGTGGTCTGCCGCAATCCGGCCGGGGAAAAGATCTCTTTTGTCAAAGGGGCGCCCGATGTGATCCTGAAATTATGCCGCCACTACCAGGGAGAGCAGGCTCCGGCAGCGATGGACGAGCTTGCCCGCCGGCGCTTCTTGAAAGCCAACGAAAACTTGACCGCCGCCGCCCTGCGGGTGCTGGCGGTGGCCTACCGTCCGATGCCGGTGGATGACGCCCCGGCCGACGAAGAGTTGATTTTTCTCGGTTTGATCGGCATGCAGGACCCGCCCCGGCCGGAGGTGCGGCCGGCCATTGCCGCCTGCCACCGGGCCGGCATCAAGGTGGTGATGATTACCGGCGACCATCGCAATACCGCCCTGGCTATCGGCCGTGAATTGGGCTTGATTGAAGACGCCGGCCAGGTGCTTACCGGCGCGGAACTGGAACAAATGGACGACCGGCAGCTGCAGGCGGCGCTGGAAAGTGTGCGGGTGTTTGCCCGGGTTTTGCCGCGGCATAAATTGCGCCTGGTCAGGCTGTTCAAACAAAGAGGGGAACTGGTGGCCATGATCGGCGACGGGGTCAACGACGCCCCGGCGGTGAAAGAGGCGGATATTGGCGTGGCCATGGGGATTAGCGGTACGGAAGTAACCAAACAGGCCTCCCAGTTAATTCTCACCGACGATAATTTCACCACCGTGGTTGGCGCCGTGGAGCAGGGACGCGGTATTTGCGCCAATGTCCGCCGGTCGGTGCGCTATTTGCTGGCCACCAATGTGGGGGAAGTGCTGCTCATGTTTTTTACTGTCATGGCTGGGCTGCCGTTGCCCCTGCTGCCCATCCAGTTGCTCTGGCTGAACCTTTTGGGCGACGGCCTGCCGGCCGTGGCGCTGAGCGTGGATCCACCCGATCCGGCGGTGATGGAGCAGCCGCCGCGCAACTTCAAAGCCGGGCTTTTCGATTCCCGGTATGTCTCCCGGATCATTTCCCGCGGCCTGGCTATCGGAGTGACCAGCCTGGGCGCCTACTGGTGGGGTTTGCGGCAGGGCAACCTGATGCGTGCCCGCACCCTGGCCCTGGCCGCCATTACCACCAGCCAGCTGGTGCATGCCCTGGATTGCCGTCGTGACGGCACTGAAAATGTAAAAACCGCCAACCGGTTCTTGGACGGCGCGGTGGGTCTTTCCGGGGCGTTGCTTTTGTCGGCGGTTTACCTGCCGCTGGGGCGGCGTATTTTTAAAACCTTTCCGTTGTCAGTGACGGATTGGGGAACGGTTTTCGGCAGCGCATTGTGTACCAATGCCCTGGATTATTTGTCCAGGCCGGTGATTAGCGGTTTATTGCCGCCAGGGCCACCTATTTCCTCTAATCAAGAAGCAAACACTAGGCAAAATAATAATGGAGGTGAATAAACATGGGACGAGCACGACACACGGATTTGGGACGGGCGGCCAGACTGGTCGGAGGTACCGCCGCCGCCCTGCTGGGGCGGAACGCTGGGGTCAAGGCACTGGGCGCCGGCCTGGCCCTGTCCGAATTGTTGCGCGGCAACCTGCGCGGCCTGCGCCGGAAGCGTTTCCATTAAACAGGGAAACAGCGCGGTTGCAGCGGCGGTTTGATGTGTCTTGAAGAAACAGACTTCAACCAAACCGGGGAAAACCCGTCAACGGACGGGTTTTCTTTTTTAGCTGAAAAATTTAACCGGATCTTTTTTTTATTTTAACACTTCCCTAACCTGATTACGGTATACTGTCCGTAGTGTATTTTGACTTTGGAGGTGGCCAAAATGCAATATGGAAATATAGAACAAAATTTAAAACATCAGCTTCTTGGCCATGCCCTGGCGTTAAGTTTACAAAAAGCCGTCTTTAATCATGCAGTTATTGAGGCGGCGGTATGCACACTGGTGGAAGAATGCCAGCAGGAAGCAGTCCGGGTGATTGATGCCTGCTTCAGCAATAAAAAAGCAGAGGTACCGTCCCTCTGCCGGAAGATGGTGGCACAAGAAATCAACCCCGATCAGGCGCTTGCACAGTTATGGAACGAAAATCATTTCGCGGTACTGAAAGAGTTTTTACAAAAGAAGCTGTCCGAAAAATTTTCCGTGCCAAGCTTGATGAGCCGGACCGGTTTTAACGTATTGGAAGCAGATGTCTTGATGGATCTAAAACTGCTCGTAACCGGTTTGGAACAAGAAGCCGTGTTTGACCACCTCGGCCGGTGGTGTTTTGATCAGTTGCTGAGTTCCCATTTGCCGCCGGCATTGCACCGGATATTCAAGCGCAAGGGCGATGCATTGTGGCAGCATGTCAGCGCTCCCTGCCGGCGGGAGGATTTGCTGCCGGTGTTACAAAGACAACTGGAAGGATGGCTGGAAAACATCCGATTGCGGTTGATCGCCCGGTTCCGCCGTGAAGTGGCTGAACACATTTTTTGCGTTTTCGACCACTCTGTTCCGGCTGCGGCCGGTTAATCCCCCGCCGGATTTATTTACTCATCCTCTCCCGGGTTCCGGTGGCCGGCACCTTCACCGTGTCCGTCTGATTCCGGCGAATGATTTTCCAATCCGGACAACTCGTTTTTTGCCTCGGCCACTAGGGTGCCCACCCCTTCCCGGATTTCCTCCACCGCCTTGGCCACACCGAGGCCGGCCCCGTGCAGAAGCCCCTGCTTGTCGCCGGAAACCTGCCGTTCCTGCTTCACTTCCTCAACCAACCGGGACCACTCCCCCCGGGCTTTTGAAGACGCCTCCCGCGCCTCCTCGGAAATGGCCAGCGCCCCCTTGATCAGACCGACCGCCATGCCCCGCAGACCTTTACGCACCGCGGGAGTAGTCACTGCACCCACGGCCAGTCCGGTAGCCAGCAGGCCGAGAGGGGAAAGTTCCTCTAAAAAGCCCAACCGCAGCCACTTCATTTTACCTCACCTCCTCTTGATAAAACTGAACATATTATAGACCCCGGTGCCGGTCCTTATACAGGAAATTTTTTTACCGGCGCGACGGTTGTAAAAAATTACGCGCATGACAGAATCTGTATAAATGTTTCGCTTTCGGGGCTATAATAGGTGCAGATGAATGGGGGGGTTTCATGTACCGTTCCAGACGCTACAGAAACATGGACGAGGGCATGCTGGATCTTTGGAAAGAACAGGTGATCAACGAACTGGAAGCTTACCGGGACTGGGGCCGGAATGATCACTCACGGCGTTGGGGGCTGCCCCGGCGGCGTCGCAATGTTCTTGACTATCAACAGGCTTCCCGTCGCCTACAGGATGATCTGCGCCGGGAAATTGCCGCCCTGCGGGCGGTGGAACAGCGGGCCGGCCGGGTGCGTGATCCGCAGGTGAGAGAATTGCTGCGGGATATCCTGGATGAGGCGCAGGCCAGGGGTATGGACATGGAGGAACTGGCCCGGGCCTATCCCCGTTCCGGGGCCGGGTTTTGGCCTGGAAACGGTATCAATCTGATCAACATCCTGGTAGTTTTGCTGGCAGCCTCCCTGTTGCTGCCGGGGGTGCGTAAAAACCTGCGCCCGGTGGCGAAAAAGGTGGTCGCCGGGGCGGTGGGTTTATCGGAGCAGTTTAACACCCTGCTGACGACAGTCAAGGAGGAAATGGAGGACATTTTTGCCGAGGCGCAGTTCGGCCGTCTGACCGGGGCGCTGAACAGCCCCGCCGGTGAACAGGCGGATAAAAAATAACCTGAAAGGATGCACCTTTCAGGTTTTCATATGAGGAGGCAGACCAGATATCATGATATTATGTTAACGCACTTTGCAATCCGCCAGCAATTTGAAATATATGCCAGTTAAGAGAAGGAAACCGGCAGCCGGAAGTCGAAGAAAAAGTATTATTTATACCAGTTTGGGGGTGTCCGGTGATGAATCTGCTGGACCGGATAAAAACCGGCAACTGGTCGGGTTTAACTCTGGATTTGCAACTGGAGCGGCTGGAATATGTCCAGGGAGATGAAATAGCCGGCGCGGCATTGGTGCGGGGCGACCGTGCGGACCACCGGCCGGGGCGGGTCTTTCTGGATTTAATCGTGGAAAGTTACGCCGGGGCGGAAGGGGAAAAGGGCCGGCACCGGCAGCGCGAAGTGCTGGAAAAGTGGTTGCTGACGGAGGCCCGGGCCATGCCGGGGGGCGCTTCCAATTTTCCTTTCCGGCGCCCGCTGCCTGTGAATATACCGGTCACACACGAACACTGCACCTGCATTTTGCAGGCCCGGGTGGAGGTAAGCCTTTCACCTGATGCAACGGCAACCAGAAAAATAAAAATCCTGCCTTCACCGGCCATCAGCGTCGTGCAGGAAACAATGGCCTGGCAGCTGGGATTTATCGGGAGCGGGGTGTCCAATTCCGGCGGGCGGCAGGTTTTTCACTTTGTCCCGGGGCCCGGGACGCCGGTGGAATATAAAGATATCGAACAGATCGAAATGTTGTTTACGAACCAGGAGAAAAGTTTGCTCGTCCAGATGAAGGCAAGGGTCGATTTGCTGCTCTGGCTGAATTCAGATAATTATTTCACGCTGGAACTTGCCCACCGGGATATCTTTCCGTCCGGCGGCGCGGTAAATCACAAGTTGATCAGTGAACAAATATCCTGCCGTTTACGGGAATCACTGGTGCCCGCCGCCCGGAGCGGTTCAAAAGACATCTGCCGGTAGCAACCTGTTCCCGGGGCGTAATAAAGACCGCCCGGATGGATAAACTAACTCCGGATAAAACGATGGGGGGTTTTTGGGGTGGAAGAATTTATCCGTTCCCGGGTGCCCTGGAGTACCGAACCGAGCTTGAAAACAAAGACTGATGAAGTGGGAATCGGCTTTGACGTTTTTATCGAAGGCTTGAAAAACAACCGTACCGATGCTGAAATGGCCGCTGAATTCGGCGTCACGGAAAAATTGATTGCCCATTTGCGGGATCATTTCATGCGTTTTGGAGTCGGTTCGATCATGGGCCAGGATTAATTGATTATTTTCCGCCGGCAATGCCTCTCTTACCGTGCAGCGGCTTTTCAGGAGCGGTATTTACAAAACCGGGGTGGTTTTATGCAAACCACCCCGCGCGGGATTCAGCGGACCATATTTTGCTCGGCGAAGCGGATCATGTGGCGGACCATGTTGCCGCCGATTTTGCCGCCGATGCGCCCGCCCACGGCACCGCAGGCGCGGGAACTGAGGTTGCCCCAGTAGCCGTTTTCGATTCCGGGCGTCAGGCCGAGCTCGTTGGCAATCTCATATTTCATCCTGCCGGTAATCTGATTCCAGTTTTGCGGGGTGGCTTTTTGCGCTCCTACGTGCAACGGATAGCCAAGTTCGTCCGCGATCTCATATTTGAAAACATTCAAGCGGGAGCCGGCCGCCGGTATCAGCAAGTCTTTTTTATTCGGCAAGCGGCAACACCTCCTGTAAGCTTATTATTTCCCCCGGGTTGCGATTTATACCGGCAGAAAAAATATGAGTCGGCATATTATTGCAAGAAGAAATTTGCTCATTTGTTTTGCCGGTTGCCCGGGTGGTTAAATAACTGGAACTGGCCGGTATTCCTTCAGCACTGTCAAAAGTTATCTTTTCTTGAATTCCGCAAGGACAAAGGTTATAATAAACGAATAGCCAAGCGTAGGGAGGGATAGATCCTGTTTCCGGAAAGGTTTGCCAAGGTAGGACTGACCTTTGACGACGTATTGCTGATTCCGGCCAGATCAGATGTTTTACCCCGTGATGTGGATACATCCACCTATTTGACGCGCGAGATCAAGTTGAACATTCCGGTGATGAGTGCCGGTATGGATACGGTAACGGAATCCCGGACGGCCATCGCGATCGCCAGAGAGGGCGGCATTGGTGTGATCCACAAAAACATGCCCATTGAACGCCAGGCGCTGGAAGTGGACCGGGTCAAGCGTTCAGAGCATGGTGTCATTGCCGACCCCATTTACCTGTCGCCCGAGAGTCCGATCAGTGAAGCGCTGCTGCTGATGGAGCGCTATCGTATTTCCGGCGTGCCGATTACTGAAAACGGCAAGCTGGTCGGTATTTTAACCAACCGGGACTTGCGTTTTGAAAAGGACTTCAGCCAGCAGGTGGCTAATGTGATGACCAGGGACAACCTGGTTACCGCGCCGGTAGGCACCACCTTGGATCAGGCCAAGGAAATACTGCAGCGGCACAAGGTGGAGAAGCTGCCCATTGTGGATGAGGAGTTCAACCTGTGTGGTTTGATCACGATCAAAGATATTGAAAAAGCGCGCCAGTATCCCAGTTCGGCCAAGGACAAGCGCGGCCGCCTGCTGGTGGCGGCGGCGGTGGGGGTGAGCGCGGACACCACCGAGCGCACCGAAGCCCTGGTCCGGGCCGGAGTGGACGCCATCGTGGTGGATACCGCCCACGGTCATACCAAAGGAGTGCTGGAGACGGTGGCCCGGATCAAGCGGAAGTATCCGGAAGTGGCGTTAATCGCCGGCAATGTAGGTACGGCCGAAGGTACGCGGGATCTGATCAAAGCCGGCGCCGACGCGGTGAAAGTGGGCATCGGCCCCGGATCCATCTGCACCACCCGGGTGGTGGCCGGCGCCGGCGTGCCGCAAATCACGGCTATTTACGAATGCGCCCGGGAGGCGGCAAAATACAATGTACCGGTGATCGGGGACGGGGGCATCAAGTATTCCGGCGATATCACCAAAGCCATCGCAGCCGGGGCCGACGTGGTCATGCTGGGCAGCCTGCTGGCCGGTACGGAGGAAAGCCCCGGCGATATTGAGATGTATCAGGGCCGCAGTTACAAGGTTTACCGGGGGATGGGCTCTCTCGGGGCGATGAAGGAAGGCAGCCGTGATCGTTATTTCCAGGAGGATCAGAAAAAACTGGTACCCGAAGGGGTGGAGGGACGGGTTCCTTACAAAGGGTCCCTGGCTGACACCGTTTACCAGCTGATCGGCGGGCTGCGCTCGGGTATGGGCTACTGCGGCGCGGCCAATATCCAGGAATTAAAGACCAAAACCTTCTTTATGCGTATTACACCGGCCGGCCTGCGTGAAAGCCATCCCCACGATGTGGTAATCACCAAGGAAGCGCCGAACTACAGCTTGAAATAAGGGGCGCATTAAAAATGCGCCCTTGCATTACCTCCTGAAAACAGGGGGTTTTTGTTTTAGTGGCATTGCGGAAAGGTTCCCTGCGCCATAAAAAGCATTTGTTTGAACAAATCCACATCCGCCGGGGACACCTTGCTTCCGTAGCGGGCCATGAGCACGTTGGCCATGTGTTCCGTGATGTCCGGATCATCGGTCTGTACTTTTTTCAACCCGGCGGAGCCGAACAGCCGGGTGAGCATCTTCTGGTACTGCCAGATATCCAGGGCTGTGTTTTTTAAGTCCCAGTGCCAGCAAAATTCAATGGCAATGACTATATATTCCTCCATCACCGGATTGGCAAAGGCCACCTGTAACAACTGCCGGGCCAGTTTGAATTCACGCCAGTCCGGACTGACTTCAATGGCCCCCAGCTCAAGCACCCGCGGGTGCTTGCTCCAGCGGCTGTACTTTTCGGGAAAGTGAAAGGTGACGTAACCGGCCACCAGTTTTTCCACCCGGGCGATGAAAACCATGCCTTCCGGCAGGGCGGCAATTTCCTGCAGGGCAACTTTTTGCCTTTCGGGCAGGCGAAAATTCTTCAAGCCCGGATCGAGTGTCAGCGGTTCCAGATCGTCTTTGCCCACCGGGCCTTCCAGAAAAACGGTGCCGGCCGGTGTATAAATCGTGTGGTTGTCCTGCATTTCACAACAGGTGGCGCTCATCAGATCACCTCGGACGGGTTTTTCCGGTCATGCACGGGGTGATTTTTTCAGCCGGGGTTATTAACCATTATAGCTTACCTGTCCGTCACCTGACAATGGGCCGCTCATAAATTTTCCTTTTACCGCCGCCCGCGCCGCAGGCGGTGCCCTCTTGCGCGCCAAGGGCGGTGAGCCGCCGCTGCTCGGAGATGTCGTTCCGGCGGATGAAAAACCGGGTTGAAGGGGAAATGTGGAGGAAAATAGTGGAAAATTATTTTTCCGTCAGGCAGGTATATGAAGGTAAATATGGAATATGTATGTCTGATCGGGACATTTTAGAAGGAAGGTGAAGTGACTTTGGAGGGCAAGCTGCATTCACTGACCGATGTGTTGAAAAAAACGTTATTCTTTTTTGAAGCTTTGACGGTGGCCGAACTGACCCCTTATGTACACCGGAAAATGCTTCGTGACTATACCCTGCCCCAGGTAGAGGAAAAAGTAACCCAGTGCCTGCGCCAGCACGCCTGCTTTTATGTGGATAACAACAACGGCTGGCACCTGGACCTGGAGGGGCAACGGGAAAACGACGGCTTTTATTCCCTGCTGCTCAAGCGCCAGCAGCCTTTAAGCCTGAAGGAGGTGGTCAAAACCGGGGCGATCAAGAGCAAAAACAAGAAGATACGGCGCCTGTTCACGGATGAGGCGGCGCTGATCGCGGACGGCCGCTTCATTCAGCTTAACAATGGCCACTGGGGTCTGACCGAGTGGGAAGTGGAGGCCGGCCAATTCGCCCTCAAGCATCTGGTGATTAAAGCGCTGAAACTGCATCCAGGCGGGTTGCTGCTGCCGCAGCTTTACGAGGTGGTCAACGCCTGGCGTCCCACCAGTATGCCGGCGGTGGAAGGCGTCTTACGTAAATTCCCGTTTTTTGAGCTGCTGGGCGGCGGAGTCTGGTCATATAATCCGTCCATTCAGGCTGCCTATGAAGGGTTGATCAAACGCTACCTGGGTTCTCTGAACCGGCAGAAACAGCGCTGGCGGCGGGACCGCGAGCGCTGGCGCAAAAGGGTGACCCTGTTGGAAAACCAGTTGCAGGAGGCCGGCGCCGCCCACCGGGAGGCGGCGGCGGCTCTGGCCCAGCGGGCGGAGGAGATCAACCGTCATGAATACCTGGTCACCCAGATGGCCGAAAAGGAACTGTTGCTCTCATTGCGCAAAAAGGAAATTTTCCGCTACCGGGAGCATATCAACAAGTTGGAGGCCAAAGCCAACAGTATACTGCATCAGTGCCGGCTGTGGGTGCAGCGTGCCCGGGACGCTGAAAAGGAAATCCATCAGTTGCAGCAAAACAATGCCAAAAACCAGGCCAGCCTGGAATCGTTGTTCAGCAAGTTGCAGCAATATAAGGAAAGGGAGCGGGAGAACAAGGGGCGCCTGGCCGACCTCAAAGATCGTCATGCCACCAGGGTGGCCGAACTGCAGACCGAGATCGTGGAATTGCGCCAGAAGCTGGAGCGCGTTCAGGAGACGGCCCGGCAGGAGGAGCGCCGTTTACGTGAAGAAATCAATTTATTGACCAATGATCTCAAGGAATCACTGGAAAAGGGGGACGAGGGACATCGTTCCCGTCAGTTGCTCCAGCAGGAACTGACTCATTGCCAGGAGGAATACCGGCGCCTGAAAATGCATCTCAGAAATCCCCTGGTCCGTATGGCCGTCCGCCTTTGTTCCTGGTTCGGCGGCTATCACGGCCGGCAGGCGGTGTAAAAACACCCGTGCCGCCTGCCGCGCCGTGCACGAAAAGGCGCCGGGCGGGGGTGGAATTAACCAGTCCGGGCACCACTGCGGTGGTGCTTTTTTTTGCCTTCCGGTCGG
Source organism: Desulfotomaculum copahuensis (assembly GCF_001655685.1). Taxonomy (GTDB): domain Bacteria; phylum Bacillota; class Desulfotomaculia; order Desulfotomaculales; family Desulfovirgulaceae; genus Desulfotomaculum_G; species Desulfotomaculum_G copahuensis. The sequence goes on along the minus strand of NZ_LYVF01000158.1, from coordinate 138,580 downwards.
GAAGACGTCTGGTGCAAAAAATGTTTCGATATGATATATTGTTGCCTGGGGGAGTGACGGCAATGCCCAATATTCTGGTTGTTGATGACGAGCAGAAAATCAGGGAATTAATCCGCATCTACCTGGAACCGGAGGGCTTTCAGGTTACGGAGGCGGAAAACGGCCGGCAGGCGCTGGATATATTGAGCCGGGAAAATTTCGACCTGGTGATTCTTGATTTAATGATGCCGGATGTTGACGGCTGGGCGGTCTGCCGGGAGGTGCGCAAAAACTCAAGCGTGCCGATAATCATGCTCACCGCCCGGGGTGATGAAATCGACCGGGTGCTCGGCCTGGAACTGGGTGCGGATGATTATATGGTCAAGCCTTTCAGTCCGCGCGAGATGGTGGCCCGGGTCAAAGCGGTGCTGCGCCGTACGTTGCCTGAAGAACCGAAGAAAGGCAGGCTGCAGTTCGACGGCTTGAGCATCGATCCGTCGTCCCGGCAGGTGACTGTGCTCGGACGGCCGGTATCCCTGACCCCGAAGGAGTATGACCTGCTTTATTTTCTCGCCCAGTCCCCGGGCCGGGTATATACCCGTGAGCAGTTGCTGGAAAATGTGTGGGGATACGATTTCTTCGGCGAGGTGCGTACGGTGGACACTCATGTGACCAGGTTGCGGGAAAAACTGGCCCGCGTCAAGGGGGCACCCCAATATGTAAGCACCGTGTGGGGCGTGGGATATAAATTTGAGGTGAGTAAATGAAATTACGCGGAATCGTGGCCAAACTCTGGCTGGCCATGCTTTTGCTGGTAGTGGTGGTGCTCGGTCTTTCGGCGCTGATCCAGTCCGGCGCTCTGGAGAACATCTATTACGAGCAGCAGGCCACCCGCCTGCTTGATGAGGGCGAGCGGCTGGCCGGGGTGATCGGCAGCGAACAGGATCCCTCCCTGGCCGCCCAGCAGGTCGGCCTGCTGGCCAGTCTGATGAACGCCAGTGTGATGGTGGTGGATACCCGGGGGCTGATCGAACACTGGCAGGCCATGGGCATGATGGGCATGATACACCAGCCCGGTCCGTCCGGTCCGGGTGCCGGGCAGGGCTTCCGGGGGGCGGGGAAGGGAAGCCCCGGCCGGCAAAACCCCGCGGTTCCACCGGGCTGGAGAGGCACCGGCGGTTCCGGACAGGGGCGGACCGGCGCCGTTTCCGGTTCCGGCTTCACAGACCGGGGCAACCCGGACGGCTGTTCCATCCCGGTGAGCCGCGGTATTGTCGAGGTGATGCCGTTCAGCCAGCAGGAAATGCTCCAGGTACTGCAGGGCAAAAGCGTGGTGCACCAGGAGCATAACCAGTACTTCAATACCGATGTGCTGGTGGCCGGGATACCCATCCGGCAGGACAACCGGGTTACCGGCGCCCTGTTCATCCATGCGCCGCTGGCTCCCCTGGCGGCCAATCTGAAGGCGCTGCAGCAGGCCAGCCTTTGGGCGCTGATTTTGGGCGCGCTGGCCGCCACCCTGTTGAGTTTGCTCGTTTCCCGCACTTTGAGCGGGCCGCTGGTGCAGATGAACCGGGCGGCGCGGGCCATGGCGGCCGGCGATTTTTCCCGCCGCGTCCCGGTGCGCTCCCGGGACGAAATCGGCGATCTGGCCGAATCATTAAACACTCTTTCCGGCGAGTTACAGGAAAAAATTGATGCCCTGCACCGGCTGGACGCCACCAGACGGGAATTTGTAGCCAACGTTTCCCACGAGCTGCGCACGCCGCTGACCATTGTGCAGGGTTACACCGAAGCGGTCATTGACGGTCTGGCCCGGGATGAAAACCAGCGGCAGCAATATTTGCAAAACATCCTGGAAGAAACCCTGCGCCTGCGCCGGCTGGTGGATGATCTGCTGGATTTGCGGCGCATGGAGGCCGGCAAGGTGATCATAAAAAGCGAACCGGTCAGCCCCAGTGAACTGGTGCGCCGGGTGGGAGAAAAGTTTGCCGGTTTAGCGGCCGGAAAACAGGTGGCGCTGGAAACCACCGCGCCGGAAAACCTGCCGCCGGTATACGGGGACGCCGACCGGCTGGCCCAGGTGCTGATCAACCTGGTGGATAACGCCCTGCGGGTAACCCCGTCCGGCGGGCGGGTTGAAGTGGCCGCCCGGCTGGAAAACGGACGGGTGATCATGTCCGTGCGTGATACCGGTCCGGGAATTCCGGCCGATGAATTGCCCCTGATCTGGGAGCGGTTTTACAAGGCCGATCGTTCCCGCCAGCGCTCCGCCGGCAGCGGCCTGGGCCTGGCCATCGCCAGGCAGATTATTGAACTGCACGGCGGCACCATAAAAGTGGAGAGCGAACCCGGCAGGGGGACCGCCTTTATGTTCGCTCTGAACACCGTTAGCGCATGAGCCGCGCCAGCGCTTCCCCGGCGTAGTTTTTCACTCCGGCGGCGGTGGGAAAGGACATGGCCTTGGCCCCGATCAGCCTGGCCTCGGGCAGGGTCAGCCGTTCCACCACCCGGCGGACGGCCGGAATTTTTTCTGCCGGCATGATCAATTCGTCCAGGCCCATAGCCAGAAAAAGGGGTACCGCCGCCGGTTCGCCGGCGGCCGGCGCACTCAGGGCCGCTTTTTTACGCCGGCGGTGGGCGGTTTCCAGCAGCAGCCGGGCCTGGTAGAGCAATGCCGGATGAAAGGAGCAGTCTATGGCGCGGCGGACCGGGTGATCTTCCGGCAGGACCAGGGAGTGCCAGAGCAGGTTTTCGCCCAGACAGATGAAGTTCAGTTCGTGGGCGAATAATTCCAGCATGGCGGTTACGGCGGGTATTTCCACCAGCATGCCGGCCGCCGGCTGGGGCGGACGAAAACCTTCCGCCGCCAGTTCTTCCCGGGCCAGGTTCAACCAGGCCCGGTACTGCTTCAACTCCTCCACCTGCCGGAGCGGCGGGAAAAGAATATGGAAACGGCCGCCGGCGCCGGCTTCGAGTATTGCCCGCAGCTGCCGCAACAGCCGGCGGGGCGGCGCGGCCGCGGGATCCGGCGGCCGGCCGGGGGGATGCCCTTCAAAACCTGTTCCCGGCGGAGGACCGGACCGGCATGCGCACCCTCCGGTTGTTTCACGGCCGGGATAAAACTGCGCCGCGTCCGTGCGGACGGTTACCGGCCTGCCCGCCGCCGCCCGGGCCGCCTGTTGAAAAACCGCCCGGTAGTCTTCTTCCGGCGGCGTGTGGTCCGGCCGGTTTCCGGATAAGCCGGCATCCCACAGTGCGAGGCCGTCCGCGCCCAGTTCCACGGCCCCGGCGGCCTCCTCCGGATGGTTGATCAGCGCCGTCAGCCGCACCGGATGTCCGTCGGCGGTCAAAGTAATATGTTCTTCCGTTTTCAAAGGCTTCACTCCACTAACTAATCCAAATCCAGATTATTATATCACAAACAGGTGCGGAAGGCCGGTTTTTTAACTGCGGACCGGCAGTGCGATGCGCGCTGCCGGTCCGCTTGCCGAAAAGCACCGGTCATGTTTCGTTTCCGGACCGGTACTGGTCACCCCTCCGGTACGGTCGCCATAAAGGCCCGTTTTTTTTGCATTTGGATACCGCTGTACGGACATGAAAAACCAGGCGGTTGGCGCCGCCTGGCGAAAGGTGGAGCGGGAGCGGCTTGGGGGGTTGCCCCTAGTTGCCGCTGGATGTATTGGGAGCGGGGGCGGACGGGGCCCGGTTGTTCCAGCAGCCTCCCATCATGCCGCCGGGACCCCAACCGCCGCGGCCGTTGCCGTAACCGCGCATGCCGTAGCCGCCGCAAAAACCGGGGCCGTAGCCGGCCTGTCCGGGATTTTGCTGCAGATACTGCACCCGGGACTGGATGTTCGCCTTGATTTGCTGTCCCTGTTCGGGTGTCAGTTGGCCGAACTGCACCATTTTATCCACCATTTGACTGCGCAGGTTGAGCATTTGCTGCTGCAGTGAATTGATTTGTTTGGCTTGATCCGGGGTCAGGCTTTGGGAAACGGTGGCGGCCAGTGCGGGCACGGCCAAAGCCAGGACCAGCACCACAACCAGAACAGCGATCAATTTTTTCTTCATTGGATTCACCTCCTTGCTGGAATTTTTTACTGCCGACTATATTATAACCGACATTTGTCACAAAATCATTGGCAATTTGTTACGGCTTTGTTACAGGATATTTTTCCCGGCCCAATTTCCCCGTTAAAAGGCAGGAAATAGGTGTACCACGCAGAAATTTAGACCAGGATTGCAGCCGCTTGGAGCCGTGCCGGTTAAAAAAGGCGTGCATCGTCTTTTAAACCGGAGGCGGCGGGAAAATAATGTCCGGGAAAGGGCGGTCCGGAATGCGCCCGTGGAAATACATTCTCCTGGCCGTAGCCCTGCTGCTGGCGATTAACGCGCTGACCGGCCGCCGGCATCAAAACACCTATACTTATCCCAACCTGCCCGCCCCCATTGCCAGAGAGCCGGTGCTGGTCACCACCGCCGGCCTGGGAGCGGAAGGGTTGATTGTGGCTAAAATGTGCGAACAACTCAATCTGGACTATGATTACCATTACCAGGGCACCCCGGCCGATCTGGCGGACAAGGAGAGTCTGATTCTGGTGCTCGGTGTGAGCCCGGCCGGGATCAGCAGCATTTATACCACTGCGGATGATGAAAAGAACCGGGTGTTGAATCTGGTTGATTATGCGGCGGACCGGCACATACCAATTATTGTGGTGCACCCGGGCGGCATGGACCGGCGGGGCGGGTTGAACGACCAGTTGATCAACGCAGTCGTGCCCCTGGCAAGTTATGTCCTGGTGGCCGGGGACGGCGATCAGGACGGCCTGTTTACCAGGCTCACCCGTGCCCGGAATATACCCCTGACGGAGGTGGCGGGGATTAATGAACTTGAAGTTCCCCTCAATTCCGCCTTCCGTTGACCGTTTCCGTCCCTACCTGCTGTCTGCGCCGGTTATCCTGCTGCTTGTCTCACCCCCGTGGTTGAATCACGCGCTGCAGCCGCAGTTCAACCTGGTGGAGGATCTGGTGGAAAAAAGCATACTGTCCGGGGACAGCGGGCGGTTAATCTGGGCGGCGGCTATTTTTGTCTTTTTGCGTACACTGGTGATCATGCCCTGCTTCTGGAGCGCTTTCGTGCTCGGCATGACCCTGCCGCTGCCGGAAAAACCGTCCTGGCTGCGGGAAGCAGTCCTGCCGGCGGCTGCGGCCGGGGTTGTTTATGTGCTTGCCGGTGCCCATTCCGGTGCGCCCTGGAACTACCTGGCGCCTATGTTCGTATTGGCCATTGGACTGATCTTCCTGCCCGGTCTGTTGCGTCATAACATTTTCCTGCCCACGCTGGTACTGCTGCAGCTTTGCCTGGCCTTTTTCTGGCTGGATCTGGCGCCGGCACTTTCCGCCCCGGGTTTCGGGCGCGGCGATCTGCCCGATGCCATGCGTATGGCGGGGATCTTTTTGCAGGACAAACAGGTGCTGAATATGGTGTCCATTTCCCTGTTTCTGTCGTTTTTTATTTCCGCGGCCGCCGTGGCCGGGCTGACGGCTTTGAACATCAACCGCATGGCGGTGCTCCGGGAAACGGAGCGCCGGGAAATGGAAATGGAGCGCCTGCGCATGCAGGCCGCCGAGGCACAGGTGCAAAAAGAAATGCTTTCCCTGGTGCATGATTTGAAGACGCCCCTGATGACCATTCAGGGACTCAACTCCCTGGTGGCCATGAAAGTGGCAGATGTCAAAATTCATGAATATACGCACCGGATCACGCAAGGGGTGGACCGGTTGAACGATATGATTTCAGAAATGCTTTACGATGAAATGCGTAAAGATGTTACTGTCGACCAGTTGATTGATTACGTCCGCGCTCATGTAGCGGTCCGGATCACCACCCGGGGGAAGATTAAATTTGATATCGCCCCGGATTTGCCCCCCCTGCGGATCAACTTCATCCGGGTGGTCCGGGCGCTGATCAACCTGATCGAAAATGCCATTGCGGCCATCAATGCCAAAGACGGCGGCGTGATTCAGATCCGCGCCGGCCGGGACGCCGCCGGCGGTGTGGTACTGGTGGTGGCCGACAACGGCGCGGGCATTGATCCGGATGAACTGGAGCACGTTTGGGAATACGGATTTAGCGGCAGCGGCCGTTCGTCCGGACTGGGCCTGGATTTTGTGCGCCGGGTGGTGGAAAACAATGGCGGCCGCATTGAACTGATCGGCGCACCGGACCGGGGAACCGTGGTGACGATAATTTTTCCGGGGGTGAAAGATGATGACCAGGATTCTGGTCATTGATGATGATGCCGATATCCGGTACACGATCGGGGAGATCTGTGCCTTTGCCGGCTGGCAGGCTGTAACTGCGGCCAACGGCCGGGAGGGGGTGCGCATTTTCCGCCGGGAGCAGCCGGACCTGGTGATTGTCGATTACCACATGCCGGTGATGGACGGTCTGGCCACGCTGGAACAGATCCGCCGCCTGGATCCGCTGGTGCCCCTGGTCGTGTTGACGGTGGACGAGCAGCAGGCCGTGGCGGACATGCTGATGGCGGCGGGGGCCACCGATTTTGCCTTGAAACCAATCAAGGCGCCGGATCTGATCTGCCGTTTGAAAGTAAATTTAAAAATCGGCGCCCTGCAAAAAAAAGTGCCGGCGGAAGACGTCTTTATCGCCAAAGGAATCAGCAACACCACAATGCAGGTGATTATCGACTTTTTGACTCAACAACAGGAAGCGCTGTCCATTGAACAGATTACCGGCGGTGTGGGCCTGGCCTATCAAACTGTACACCGTTATCTGGCCTATATGGAAAATGCCGGTCTGGTGACGGTGGAATGCAACTACGGCCGGGTGGGCAGGCCGCGCAACTTCTACCGTTTGGCGCCGGGCGGCAAACAAACTTGATGGAAAGGCCCGGGGGCGGTTGTAAAAACCGTCCCTTTTGAATCCGGGGCTATGCGGCAGGGCGCTGATTATTTATGCATATTTCAAGAGAAATATGAGATAAAATTGAGCCCGGCTCTTTTCTGTGAGAAAATAAATCAAAATTCAGTTTTTGGTCTGATGCGGGGAGAGGGGTATGACGGAAACCTTACTGCAGGTGCGGGGATTAAAAGTAAACTTCAATACATCCGCCGGTACACTGTACGCCGTGAACGGGGTGGATTTGAACCTGCGCCGGGGGCAGACCCTGGGCGTGGTGGGGGAGTCCGGTTCCGGCAAATCGGTGACCGCCCTGGCCGTCATGGGCTTGCTGCCAAAAAATACCGCCCGGGTGGCCGGCGGTGAAATTTTATTCCACGGCCGGGATTTGTTGCGTGCGGGGGAAGAGGAGATGCGCCGCCTGCGCGGCAATGAAATCTCCATGATCTTTCAGGACCCGATGACCTCCCTGAATCCCGTTTACACCATTGGCGACCAGGTGGCCGAAGCAGTTTTGCGGCACCGGCGGGTGGATAAAAAACAGGCGCTGACCAGGGCCGTGGAGATGTTGAAACTGGTGGGCATCCCGGAAGCGGAGCAAAGGTTGCGGGATTACCCGCACCAGTTCAGCGGCGGCATGCGCCAGCGGGTGATGATCGCCATGGCCCTGGCCTGCAACCCGCAGTTACTCATCGCCGACGAGCCGACCACCGCACTGGACGTGACCATTCAGGCACAGATTCTGGATTTGATGCGCCAACTGCGGGACGAGCTGCATACTTCCATTATCATGATCACCCATGACCTGGGCGTGGTGGCCGAACTTTGCGATCAGGTGCTGGTTATGTATGCCGGACGGCCGGTGGAATATGCCGGCGTGCAGGCCGTTTTTGCCTCGCCTGCGCATCCATACACCCGGGGCTTGCTGGCTTCCCTGCCCCGGCTGGATGACGATTCCGGACGGCGGCTGGAGCAAATCGAGGGGGCGCCGCCCAGCCTGCTGGCCGATCCGGCCGGATGCGCTTTTGCCCCCCGCTGCCGCGACGCGCGGGAGGAATGCCGGCAGGCCCGGCCGTCCCGCCGGGAGGTGGCCCCCGGGCACCTGGTGGCCTGTCACCGGGCCGGAGCGGAAGAGGGGGGGTTTGCTGGTGGACGAAATGCTGCTCAAAGTCAATAATTTGCGAAAGTATTTTCCGGTCTACGGCCGCAGCGTGTTGCCACGGCCGGTGGGGGCGGTTAAAGCGGTGGACGGTGTTTCCTTTGCCGTGCGCCGGGGTGAAACCCTGGGTCTGGTGGGGGAGAGCGGGTGCGGCAAATCCACCACCGGACGGTCCATTTTACGCCTGATCGAACCCACGGACGGGGAAATCATTTTTGCCGGGCGGGATATTCGCAAACTGCCCCGGCGCCAGATGCGCGCCCTGCGCCGGGAAATGCAGATTATCTTTCAAGATCCGTACGCCTCTTTGAATCCGCGCCTGTCCGTGCGGGAAATCATCGCCGAGCCGCTGCGCATTCACGGTCTGGCCGGCGGCCCGGAACTGGGCAAGCGGGTGCGCCGGCTGATGGAACTGGTCGGCCTGTCGGTGGAACAGGAGAACCGTTATCCGCACCAGTTCAGCGGCGGTCAGCGCCAGCGCATCGGCATCGCCCGGGCGCTGGCGGTCAATCCGCGCTTGATCATCTGCGACGAGCCGGTTTCTGCGCTGGACGTTTCCATTCAGGCGCAGGTAATCAACCTGCTGGAGGATTTACAAAAGGAATTCAGCCTGACTTATATTTTCATCGCCCATGATCTGGGCGTGGTCAAACACATCAGTGATCGCGTGGCGGTAATGTACCTGGGCCGGATCGTCGAGCTGGCCGCTTCCCGGGAACTCTACCGTGCCCCCCGGCATCCCTACACCAAAGCGCTGCTTTCGGCCATCCCGGTGCCGCAGCCCGGCCGCAAAAGGGAGCGGATCATCCTGCCCGGTGATGTGCCCAGCCCACTCTCCCCCCCCGGCGGGTGCAGCTTTCATCCCCGCTGTCCCTGGGCCGGGCCGGATTGCAGTCTGAAGACGCCGGAGCTGATGGATGACGGGAACGGCCATCTGGTGGCCTGCCATCTGGTACATTAGCCGTCCCTTGCAGATCAAGAAAAAGAAGGAGGAGGAAAAGTATATGCGCAAGTACAAAGCGGTGGCTTTGCTTGCCGCACTGGTGCTGGTCCTGGGCGTGGTGCTGTCCGGGTGCGGCGGTCAGGGGCAGCAGGCGGCCAAAGAAGGCGGCAAGACGTTTGTGTTTGCCCGCAGCGGCGACGCCGTGGGCCTGGATCCGGCTAACGTCACGGACGGCGAATCTCTTTATGTGACCCACCAGATTTTTGAGACGCTCTTAAATTACAAACCAGCCGACACCGAACTGGTGCCCGGACTGGCCACCAGTTGGGAAAACTCCAAGGACGGCAAGGAATGGACGCTCACCCTGCGCAAGGGGGTCAAGTTCCAGGACGGAACACCCTTCAATGCCCAGGCGGTTAAATTCAACTTCGACCGCTGGCGTTTGCAGAACAATCCCTACCATGTGGGCGGCAACTTCGAGTATTACACCTCCATGTTCGGCGGCTTTCCGGGTGTGATCAAGGACGTCCAGGTGGTCAACGACAACACGGTGAAATTTATACTGACCCGGCCGCTGGCGCCCTTCCTGGCCGATCTGGCCATGCCCACCTTCGGCATCGCCAGTCCGGCGGCCGTGCAGAAGTATGGCAAGGATTTCTTCAAGAACCCGGTGGGTACCGGCCCCTTCACCTTTGTCAGCTGGGAAAAGGACCAGAAAATTATCCTGAAACGCAATGACAGTTACTGGGGCCCCAAACCGGCGCTGTCAGAAATAGTCTTCCGCACCATTCCAGACAACTCCGCCCGTTTGATGGAATTGAAGTCCGGAACCATTGACGCCATGATCGGCCTGAATCCGGACGATTACAAGACGGTGAAGAACGATCCCAATTTGCAGGTGCTGTTGCGGCCGAGTATGAATCTCGGCTACCTGGCCATCAACGACCAGAAAAAACCGTTCAACGATCCGAAGGTACGCCAGGCCATCGCCTGCGCCATTGACAAAAAGGCGCTGATTGACGCTTTTTACGCCGGGCTGGGCAAACCGGCCAAGAACCCGCTGCCGCCTTCGATTTGGGGCTATAACGACAAGATTCAGGACTATCCCTACGACCCGGCCAAAGCCAAGGAACTGCTGGCCGAAGCCGGTTTCCCGAATGGCTTCACCACCACTTTGTGGGCGATGCCCGTGGCCCGTCCCTATATGCCGCAGCCCAAGGAAATCGCCCAGGCCATTCAGACCGACCTGGCCAAAGTGGGCATTAAGACCAATATTGTTACCTATGACTGGGCCACTTATATCGCCAAAGGTGAAAATGGCGAACACGACCTGTACCTGTTCGGCTGGACGGGGGACAACGGCGACCCGGACAACTTCCTCTATGTATTGCTGGGCAAGGACAACACGGTCAAGGGGGCGGCCAGCAACGTCTGCTTCTACCAGAACGAAGAGGTGAACAACCTGCTCAAGCAGGCGCAGTCGGTGAGCGATCAGTCCAAACGGGCCGCGCTCTACGAACAGGCGCAGGAGATCATCCATCAGGACGAACCGATGGTGCCCCTGGTGCATTCCATGGAAGTGGTGGTGGCCAAGAAATCGGTGAAAAACCTGATTCCGCATCCCACCGGCACGGAAAGTTTCGCCAACGTGGATATCCAGCAGTAGCGGTGTTTTGAAAAAAGGCGTCCGGCGGTCCATGCTTCACGGATGTGACCAAATGGCGGCACGGGTATGCTTTGTATCAGGCCGCAACCGGTTCGGGCGTCACCCGGGTCGCCGGTCGCCGGATATGGATGGAGTATCTGCAGCCGCGCAAACCGGCGATCATGAAAACAGGTGCGGCTGCAGAGCTTCTGTTTCCTTAAAATGGCCGTCCGGACGTCAAGGACGAAAATATCCGGGCCGGGCGCCGGTGTCCGCTGTGAACGGCAGGTCCGGCGCGGGGAGGATTACCTGTTATGACCAACTACATCATCAAACGGCTGTTGCTTTTAATCCCGGTGCTGCTGGGCGTGTCCTTTCTGGCCTTCATCCTCATTCACCTCATCCCGGGGGATCCGGCCCAGGTGATGCTCGGGGAGCGGGCCACCCCCCAGGCTCTGGCCCAACTGCGCCAGAGCCTGGGCTTGAACGACCCCCTGTATGTGCAGTACCTGCGTTTTCTGGGCCATATCCTGCAGGGCAATTTCGGCCGCTCGATCATGACCCAGAACCCGGTGCTGGACGACTTGGCCAGTCATTTCCCGGCCACGCTGGAACTGACCATTGCCGCTATGTTCATCGCCGTAGTGTTTGGCATCTCCGCCGGTACCATTGCCGCAGTCAAACAGTATTCGATTTTTGACAATGTGAGCATGGTGGGGGCGCTGGTCGGGGTGTCCATGCCCATCTTCTGGCTGGGCCTGCTGCTGATCTGGATTTTCGCCCAGGTGCTGGGCTGGCTGCCGCCGTCGTCACGCCTGAGCGTGGCCACCAGCCTGCACAGCATTACCAATCTGAACGTGCTGGACGCTTTGCTGACCGGCAATTTTCCCGCCCTGGTGGACGCCCTGAAGCACCTGGTGCTGCCCAGCCTGGCCCTGGCCACCATCCCTTTGTCCATCATCGCCCGCATGACCCGGTCGAGCATGCTGGAAGTGATGAACCAGGATTATATCCGCACCGCCCGGGCCAAGGGCCTGACGGAAAACGTGGTCATTTTCAAGCATGCCCTGAAGAACGCCTTTTTGCCGGTGCTCACAGTGATGGGACTGCAGTTCGGTACACTGCTGGGGGGGGCGGTGATGACCGAAACCATCTTCTCCTGGCCGGGGATCGGCCGCATGCTGTATATCGCCATCATGGCGCGTGATTTCCCGGTGGTGCAGGGGGGCATCCTGTTCATCGCCCTGCTCTTTGTGTTGATTAACCTGCTGGTGGATATACTTTACAAGTTTTTTGATCCCAAAATCCGTTACAACTAGGGTGAATAAAATGCTGGCTTCTGAAACTGCGGCTCCGGCCGCCCGGACAATCATGCCGGCACGGCAGTACGGCCTGTGGTACGATGCCTGGCGCCGCTTGAGACAAAATAAAATCGCCATTGCCGGCGCGGTCATTGTGCTGGCGCTGATCCTGGCGGCCCTGCTGGCCCCCGTGCTGGCCCCCCACAACCCGCTGTCCGGAAACATCATCGACCGCCTGCAGGCGCCTTCGGCCGCCCACTGGTTTGGTACCGACTCCCAGGGCCGGGATGTCTTGAGCCGGATCATCTATGGCAGCCGCATTTCCATCCAGGTGGGGGTGATTTCCGTGGGCATCGCCCTGCTCATCGGCACTTTGATCGGAGCGGCGGGCGGTTATTACGGCGGCTGGGTGGACAACGTGCTCATGCGGGTGGTGGACATCATGCTGGCCTTTCCCAGTATTCTTTTGGCCATCGCCATCACCGCCATGCTCGGGCCGGAGTTGAAAAACGCCATGATCGCCATCGGGGTGGTGAATATTCCTTTCTATGCCCGCATTGTACGCTCCACGGTGCTGTCGGTGAAGGAAACCGAATATGTGGAAGCGGCCCGGGCCATCGGCGGCAACGACCTGCGCATCATCTTCCGGCACGTGCTGCCCAACTGCATGGCGCCGGTTATCGTGCAGACCACCATGGGCATCGGCACGGCCATCCTGGATGCGGCCGGCTTGAGCTTCCTCGGTCTGGGCGCCCAGCCGCCCACCCCGGAGTGGGGGGCCATGCTGTCCGACGGCCGCTCGGTGATGCAGCAGGCGCCCTGGATGATGTTTTATCCCGGCCTGGCCATCATGCTGGTGGTGCTGGGCTTCAACCTGCTCGGCGACGGCCTGCGCGACGCGCTGGACCCGCGTTTGAAGCAGTAGGAAAGCGGACTGTCTTACCGGGCACAACAACTGTTTTGATGCCTGTCAATGACTACCGGTCTTTATTTATAAAGATGCGGTAGTTATATTTTTATTAATAACCGGCTTTGAAAACCCGCTTCCTTACGGGATGGATCGAGCGGGACATCATCTGCGTGGCGTAAAAAGTATGTTTCCAGACATTTTGCGCTTGTGATCCAGAACGGCATCAACCGTGTTTTCGCTTTTCCTAAAGATTTAATCTTTAACATAAGAAAGCTTTATCGCTCCCCCCGGCCGGATGTGTTATAATTCTGAAAGATAGTCAAAACGGGGTGCTGAACATGGGAGAGGGAAAAGCGGTAATTCTGACCGGACGGACGGGCGGCGGCGAAGAGGTCGAACTGGATCCGATCACGAATAAGATATATCTTGAACTGAACGAGCCGGCTCCGGGGAACAACCAGGCCGATGTGGACCGTTTGCTGGAAGGGCTGCGGGAACCGGCGGGGACGGTGATTGTGCCGCTGGAATTGATGCGTATGGTGTCCGGCGTGCTGCGGGAGGGCAACTGGCGGGTCACGGCCACAGTCGGCGCGCAGGCGCCCGGGGTATGGAGCCTGGTGGATTTGGAAGCGGGCGATACCACAGGCGCTCATTACGGCCTGGCCGTGGATATCGGCACCACCACCGTGGTCGTCTACCTGGTGGACACGCGCACGGGTCGGATCATGGGTACGGCGGCGGATTATAACGGACAGGTGGCCCTGGGCGACGATATCCTGACCCGCATTTACCTGGCCGGTACGCCGGAAGGTCTGGCGCAGATGCAAAGGGCCGTTGTGGATACATTAAACAGCCTGATTGAAAGGCTGACAGTGGAACATAAACTGGCCGGACGGCAGATCAGCGCCGCAGTGATCGGCGCCAACAGCACCATGGTGCACCTGTTCCTGGGCCTGGATCCTTCGCGTATCTGCATGGCCCCCTACATCCCGGTGGTGAACAATCCGGGCATCATACCGGCCGGCCAACCGGGGCTGCGCATCAACCCGCTGGCCCCGGTCTACTGCTTGCCCTCGGTGGGCAGTTATGTGGGCGGGGATATCATTGCCGGCGTACTGGCCAGCGGTCTGCACCGCTCGCCAGAACTGTCCCTGTTTGTGGACATCGGCACCAACGGGGAAATCATCATGGGCAACCGGGACTGGCTGGTGGGCTGTGCCGGGGCGGCCGGTCCGGCCCTGGAGGGCGGCGTGGCCCAAAGCGGCATGCGCGCCGAACCGGGGGCGGTGGACAGTGTGCGGATCAAGCCGGGCACCGGCCGGGTGCGCTACACCACCATCGGCAATGCGCCGCCGGCCGGGATCTGCGGCTCCGGACTGATTGACTGTCTGGCCGAACTGTTCCTGGCCGGGATCATCGACCGGGCCGGGCATTTCAAAGACGGCCGGACGGAATTCGTGGTCGTGCCGGCGGCGGAATCGGCCACCGGCAAAGATATCGTAATCACTCAGGTGGACATCAACAACCTCATGCGCACCAAGGGGGCGGTGAACGCCGCATTGGAATACCTGTTGGAAAGCGTGGGCTGCGATTACACGGAGATCAACCGTTTTTACGCCGCCGGCGCCTTCGGCCAGTACCTGCATCTGGAGTCGGCGATCGCCATCGGCCTGTACCCCGACCTGCCCCGCGACAAGATGGTGCGTCTGGGCAACGCCTCCGGGGAAGGCGCCCGGCTGGTGCTGCTTGCCAATGAAAAGCGCCGCGAAGCCGAAGCGATCGCCCGCAACATCACCTACTTCGAACTGAACGCCAGCGAAGTCTTCATGAACAAATTTGTAGGCAGCAAGTTTCTGCCCCACACCAACCTGGACTATTACCCCACCGTGAAGGCTAAAATGATGGCGCGGGGGTTGATTGAAAAAGAGTAAATAAAGCCGGTGCCGGTGAGCTTCGATTTCTCCGGTTGAAGGCTTCCGTTTCGTTAAAACATCTTGATTCAACATTGTCAGGTGCGGGTATTTTCTCTTTTATAGACATATTTGGATGCCTCCATTAAATAAATATAAAGAAACAAGCTTAGTGGAGGTATTTAAAAAATGGATACCAATCTACCGGCACAGGAATGTGTCACCCCCGCTTTATATAAATGCGCCTATCCGGCGCCGTATCCGGAAGTTCGTGTCGTTGCCCAAAACCCTTATTACGCCCAATTATTATTAGAAGATTACGCCGGCACGGTAAGTGAATTTTCGGCAATATCCCAGTATCTTTACCATCATTTTGTACTTGAGCGTCATTACAAGGATGCAGCCGATTTATTGTCATGCATTTCACTGGTTGAAATGCATCACATGGAATTGCTGGCAAAAACAATTATCAAGCTTGGCGCGGATCCCCGTTTAAGAACAGTAAATAACGCCCACATGGATAAATATTGGAATGCATCATTTGTTTTCTATGGGGTTTCACTTTGTGACCGCATTTCCTCGGATATTGCCAGTGAATGGGCGGCCATAGAGAACTACCGGAAGCACCAGCAGTTGATAGATGATCCGGGCATCAAACAATTATTGGGCAGAATCATTTTAGATGAACTGCACCATATTGATCTATTCAAGCAAGTAATGCAGAAATATTGCCGGTCACAACTGCCCAGGCAGGCTCCGGTTAAGGTGTAAGATCAGCATGGTTGTGTCAGGAACCGGTGGGGGCGGCAGCTTTGAAATGCGGCCGCCGGGATAGATGGATCGGCCGAGCACAGGAGTAAACGGATGTAAGTACCTGCGGACAAATAAATGGGCTCACGGCATGGTTAGCCGGGGGAAGAGGGGGACGGACAACTGCCCGCTTACTTTAAGCAGGCCGGGATGCAGTTGGCGCCGCAGTATTCTGCGGCGCCAATTCACTGGAAGAACCATCACTATAACAATATATCCGCTTTTTCGACTTTGAACAGCACCTCGTTATCTTCCGCGACGGCCCTGCCGCTCAAGCGGTAACCGTGCGCCTCTTCGCGGCTTTTCACGGAAGCTGCCACTACCTGCATTACGCCTGTTTCGGAGAGGTTCCGGCGGGTTTTAACCATTTTGTATACGCCGAAAACCAGCGCATCATCATCCCGGATTTCTTTTGCCTTACCAACTACAATCAAGTGGGGCTGACCGTCTTTTGACATGGTGTTCAGCGCCAGGAAGGGCGATTCAGAAATGACTTTCTTGATTTCCGGGGTCAAAATCCCCGCACAATTCATTGCACAATCACAGCCCATTTTTTCACCTCCCTTTGAGTTGGCCTGTTATAAGTTTAATATTTCAAGGGTGGTGAGGCTGTAAAAGATTTAACATTTGCTAAAATTTTTGTTACGGTCTGAAAATGGATTTTTGTTTCCTGGAATGATGCCTATAAGCGGCAGGTGCTTTATCAATAAATTTAAAAACAGCGGTGTTTTAACACATAATATCTTTCTTCCCGGTAGAGGTAGTTGTTTGCGGCCAGCTCTTTCAGCGCCTGGGCCACCATGACCCGGGACGCCCCCACCATGGAGGCCATTTCCTGCTGCGTCAGGTGAAACTTGATCCGGGTGCCTTCCGGGCAGGCTTCACCGTGTTCCCTGGCCAGCCGCATGAGCAGGCTCAGCACTTTCTCCCGGGTGGTCAGTGTATTCAATTCGGCTACCTGATCCCATACGGCATAAAGGCGGCTCCCCAGACTGGCGATAACTTGCCAGGCCAGGTCCGGAGTTCGTTTAATCACTTCTTCCATGTGCGCGCGGTTGATACTGCAAACTTTGGTTTCCTCCAGGGCCACGGCGCTTGCCGGATGGCATTTTTTTTGAAACAGTGCGGCCTCACCGATGACCTCGCCCGGAGTAAGAATTTGTAAAATTACCTCCTGCCCTTCCACGGTAACCCGGACCATTTTAAAGCTTCCCTCCTTCACCAGGTAAACGGTATCAACTTCATCTCCCTGGTGAAAGAGAATTTCGCCCCGCTGCAGCTTACGTTTGGTGGCAATCTCGCAAACAGGTCTAAAACATGCCAACTCAACGCCGCTAAAAAGGGGTATGTCTTTAAGACAAATACAGTGCATGTTTTCCATAATTTCCCCGCCAATCATCCATACTTAATATTGTCCGTTCCCGGAGGAGTTTAACTAACATAATCTTTTTTTCGACTATATCATAAATCCCCCCTGCTGATTGTCAACTTTTTTACAGACAAAATTCCATATACGACAGTGCTTTCGGTAAGCAAACCGGTAGCCTGAATCACGCGTCTTTACCGCTTTTTCCCCGGGAATAAATTCGGGCCGGTTTGCATACCCGGGCGGTTAAAGCGGCATAAATTAAAGGAAGGTGATCTTACGGCGGGGGGAATGACAAATGGTTTATCTTGACAACGCAGCCACTTCCTGGCCCAAACCGCCGGAGGTGTTGGCCGCCATGGAGCGCTGCCTGCGTGAGGTGGGGGCCAATCCGGGGCGGGCCGGGCATAAAATGGCCATTGCCGCCAACCGGTTGGTGGACGAAACCAGAAAAGAACTGGCCTCCTTATTCAATATCGGCAACCCCGATCGAATTGTCTTCGGTTTAAATGCTACCGAAGCGCTGAACCTGGCTTTAAAGGGATTGCTCGGGCCCGGTGATCACGTGGTTACCAGCTCCATGGAGCACAATTCGGTGACCAGGCCGCTCAATACCCTGCGGGGCGCGGGGGTCAAGGTGACCAAAGTGGCCTGCGACCACACCGGCGCCATCCGGGTGGCGGATGTGGCCGCCGCCGTCCGGCGCAATACCAGGGCGATTGTGCTCACCCACGCTTCCAATGTGACCGGAACTGTGATGCCTGTGGCTGAAATCGGCCGCCTGGCCCGTGACAGGGACCTGGTTTTCATCGTGGACGCCGCCCAGACGGCGGGAGTGTTGGATATTGATGTGACAAACATGCATATTCACCTGCTGGCCTTTCCCGGGCACAAGGGGCTCTACGGACCGCCGGGCACCGGCGGGCTGTATGTGGCCGAAGGGGTGGAACTGAATCCTTTAAAAGAGGGGGGTACCGGCAGCCATTCGGATCTGCCCGGGCAACCGGAGATCCTGCCCGAACGGTATGAAAGCGGAACTTTAAACACGGCCGGGTTGGCCGGACTGGGGGAGGGCGTCAAATTCATCTGCCGGGAGGGAATCGAAAAAATCCGCCGGCACGAGCAGGAACTGACCCGGCAGTTTTTGGAGGGTGTAAAAAGTATCAAGGATATCCGTGTCTACGGCCCCTGTGATGCTTCCCGTCAGGCGCCGGTGGTTTCCTTTGCCGTCGGCGAACGCCCGGCGGGTGATATCGGCGCCATCCTCGACCAAAATTACAATATTGCCTGCCGGGCCGGATTGCACTGCGCCCCGGACGCCCACCGCACATTGGGTACGTTTGAGCAAAAGCTGGTCCGGTTCAGTTTTTCCCGGTTCAACCAGCCTGGCGAAGTGGAATACGCCCTGTACTGTTTGCGCGAAATTGTGGAAAAAAACATCCCCGCTCCCGCAGGCGGTGGTTGCGGCTGTTAAAAGCGCCCTGCCGGCCCAAATGAACAGGGCCGGGCTTTTGCCCGGCCTTTTGCCGTGTTTGGATAAACCCGGCTCTAAACTCTCACGTTTTCCTGAATCCATTCCACGATCTTCTCCAGGGGGGTGCCCGGGGTAAACAGTTCTTTGGCCCAGCCGCCCTCCTTCAGGGCTTTGATTTCATCCTCGGGGATGGTGCCGCCGCCTACCACCATGATGTCCTCGGCGTTGTTTTCCTTGAGCAGTTCGCAGATGCGGGGGAAGAGGGTCATGTGGGCGCCCGAGAGGATGCTCAGGCCGATTACATCCACATCTTCCTGGATGGCCGCCTCCACCACTTGTTCCGGTGTCTGGTGCAGCCCGGTATAGATCACTTCCATGCCGGCGTCCCGCAGTCCCCGCGCGATTACCCGCGCGCCCCGGTCGTGCCCGTCCAGCCCGGGTTTGGCCACCAGCACTCTGATTTTTCTGGACATACGCTTCCTTCCTTTCCGTATGGGAATATTTAGAACGTCGGTTTTTCTTTGTACTCGCCGAAAACCTCCCGCATCACCTGGATCATTTCACCCTCGGTGGCGTAGGCGCGCACGCAGTCCAGAATGCGCGGGATGGCGTTTTCCGTGCCGGCGCAGGCCCGGCGCAGGGCGTCCAGGGTCTCCCGCACCCGGATGTTGTCCCGTTCCCGGCGCAGTTTTTGCAACCGGGCCACCTGGTCTTTTTCAATCTGCGGGTCGATCTTCAAGATCTCAATATCCACCGTCTCGCCGGGGTTGACAAATTCGTTCACCCCCACCTGAATGCGCTGCCTGCTGTCGATCGCCCGCTGGTAGTGGTAGGCCGCATCGGCGATTTCCTGCTGGAAGAAATTTTGGTCGATGGCGGCCAGCACACCGCCGCGCTTTTCAATCTCTTCGAAATATCTTTCCGCTTCCGCTTCCATTTTGCTGGTCAGCGCTTCCACGTAATAGGAACCGGCCAGGGGGTCGATGACATTGGCCACGCCCGTCTCATGAGCCAGTATTTGCTGTGTGCGCAGGGCGATTTGCACTGCTTTTTCCGTAGGCAGGGCCAGCACCTCGTCCATCGAGTTGGTGTGCAGTGACTGGGTGCCGCCCAGCACGGCGCCCATGGCCTCATAGGCCGTGCGCACGATGTTGTTTTCCGGCTGCTGGGCGGTCAGGCTGCAGCCGGCGGTCTGGGTATGAAAGCGCAAAAGCCACGATTTGGGGTTTTTGGCGCCGTATTTTTCCTTCATCCGCCGCGCCCAGATGCGCCGGGCGGCCCGGTACTTGGCGATTTCCTCGAAAAAGTCGATGTGTGCGTTGAAGAAAAAGGACAGCCGGGGGGCGAATTCGTCTACGTCCAGTCCGGCGGCGATGCCGGCTTCCACATAGGCGAAGCCGTCCGCCAGTGTGAAGGCCAGTTCCTGCGCCGCGGTGGAGCCGGCTTCCCGGATGTGGTAGCCGCTGATGCTCACCGTGTTCCATTTGGGTACGTGGCGGCAGGCGTAGGCGAAAATATCGGTAATCAGCCGCATGGATGGCTCCGGCGGAAAAATCCACGATTTCTGGGCGATGTATTCTTTCAGAATGTCGTTCTGGATGGTGCCGGTCAGCTTTTCCGAGGGCACACCCTGCTTTTCCCCGGTGGCGATGTACATGCACCAGATGATCGAGGCCGGGGCGTTGATGGTCATGGACGTGCTCACCTGATCCAGCGGAATGCCGTCAAACAGCGTTTCCATATCCTGCAGGGAGTCGATGGCCACGCCCACCCGGCCCACTTCGCCCAGGGCGCGGGGGTGGTCGCTGTCATAGCCCATGATGGTGGGCATGTCGAAAGCCACCGAGAGGCCGGTCTGGCCTTTTTCCAGCAGGTATTTGTAACGCCGGTTGGAATCGCTGGCGGTCGCAAAGCCGGCAAACTGGCGCATGGTCCACAGCCGGCCGCGGTACATGTTGCCCTGTACGCCCCGGGTGTAGGGGTAATCGCCGGGGAAGCCCAGATCACGCATGTAATCAAAGTCCGTCAGATCCAAAGGAGTGTATAAATCATTGACGGGCAGGCTGGAAACGGTCTCAAAGCGGCAGTCGCGATCGGCCATGCGGCCGCGGGTTTCCCGCCAGCGGTCCAGTCCGTCCTTGATTTCTTTTTGCCGTTCACTCATCGGACAGTTCTCCTTTCCAGGATTGTTTTATTATTTCGTCGGCCGCCCGGTAAGGGTCCATCCGCCGGGCGAGGATTTCTTCCAGCACGGGCTCGAAGCGGCCGCCGGCATCAAGTCCTTGCGTGATTAACCGGTTGATGCGCCGCTGCAGGATCTCGGTCAATTCACGCTGAATACGCTTTCTTTTGACTGCCGAACGGGTACCGTTGTTGAAAATCTTTTCCCGGTGGGTTTTTATGGTTGCCCACAATTCCGGTATGCCCCGGCCGTCCAGAGTGCTGGTGGTGAGCACGGGCGGCCGCCAGTCGCCCGCCCGCGGGCTGGAATCGAGCATGGCCCGGATGTCCCGGACCAGTTTTTCCACCCCGTCCAGATCGGCCTTATTGATGACAAAAATATCGGCAATCTCCATGATCCCGGCCTTGATCGTCTGGATGTGGTCGCCGGCGCCGGGGTTGAGCACCACCAGGGTGGTGTCGGCGTGGTGCATGATGTCCAGTTCGGACTGACCGACACCCACTGTTTCCACCAGGATCACATCACAGCCGTAAGCGTCCAGCACCTTCACCGCATCCCGGGTGGCCTGGGCCAGTCCGCCCAGACAACCCCGGGTGCCCATGCTGCGGATGAACACGCCGCGGTCGGTGGTGTGTTCCTGCATGCGGATGCGGTCCCCCAAAAGCGCGCCGCCGGAAAAAGGACTGGTCGGATCCACGGCGATGATGCCCACTTTTAAACCTTCATTCCGGATCTGACCGGTCAACGCATCAACCAGCGAGCTTTTACCGGCTCCCGGCGAACCGGTGACGCCCACCACGTGCGCCCGGCCGGTGTGGGGGTATAGCCGGTGCAGCAGGGCCTGTTTCTCCGGCGCGTCGTTTTCAATCAAGGTGATTAAGCGCGCCGCGCTGCGCCGGTCCCCGGACAATAATTTTTCCACGTAATCTTTCATCCCGTCGCCCCCTAGTATTCGATGCCTTCCCGGGCTTCCACGCCGCTGTAGTAGGGGTGGTTGATCAGGGTCATTTCCGTGGCCACGTCGGCCGCCTTGATTATCTCCGGATGGGCGTAACGCCCCGTCAGCACCAGTTCCACGTGTTCCGGCTTGATGCGCATCAGCTCGAGCACTTCTTCGAGCGTAATTAAACCGAAATCAACGGCAACATTAATTTCGTCCAGGATGACCAGGTCATAATGTCCTTCCCGGAGCACTTTGCGGGCGGTTTCCAGTCCCCGCCGGGCCAGATCGATATCGGCGCGGGAGGGGTTTTCCTTGTCCACGAAGGTTTCCAGCCCCGACTGGACGACGATCAGGTCGGGCAGGTATTTTTCAGCGGCCTGCACTTCGCCGTACTCCTTGCTTCCCTTCATGAACTGGAGCATGAAAACCCGGTAGCCGTGACCGATGGCGCGCAGGGCCAGCCCCAGGGCGGCGGTGGTTTTGCCCTTGCCGTTGCCCGTGTAAACATGTATGCAGCCTTTTTTTATGTGCTGACGGGTCATAAAATATCCTCTCCCCGGGTGCACCGCCGGATTGAACTCCGGATTAAAATCAACCGGCAGCTTTCCTTCCCGCCGGCGGGCACCGATTAGTTATTTTAAAAGTTGTTTGGCAATGACCAGACGCTGGATCTGATTGGTGCCTTCATAGATTTGCGTAATCTTGGCGTCCCGCATATAGCGTTCCACCGGGTACTCCTGACAATAACCGTAGCCGCCCAAAATCTGCACCGCATCGGTAGTCACCTGCATGGCCGTGTCCGTGGCGTAAAGTTTGGCCATGGAAGCTTCTTTGGTATAGGACAGTCCCATGTCCCGCCGCCGGGCCGCCCGGTAGACCAGCAGGCGCGCGGCGTCAACACGGGTGGCCATATCCGCCAGCATGAACTGGACGGCCTGGTGTTCAGCAATCGGCCGGCCGAACTGCACTCTTTGTTTGGCGTAGTCCAGCGCGGCATCAAGAGCGGCCCGGGCGATGCCCAGACCCTGGGCGCCGATGCCGATGCGCCCGCCGTCCAGCAGGGCCATGGCCACCTTGAAACCTTCGTTTTCCACCCCGAGCCGGTTTTCTTCGGGCACCCTGGCGTTGTCAAAAATTAATTCCGTGGTCGCCGAGCCGTGCAGGCCCATTTTTTCCTCTTTTTTGCCGATCGTAAAGCCGGGGGTGTCCCGATCCACCAACAAGCAGGTGATTCCCTGATAGCCCCTGCCCGGTGCGGTGCGTACGAATGTCACATAGACGTCCGCCTCGCCACCGCTGGTGATGAATATCTTGCTGCCGTTGACGATGTAGCAGCCTCCCTCCAGCCGGGCGGTGGTGGACAGGTTGGCCGGGTCCGAGCCGGCGTTGGCTTCGGTCAGGGCGAAGGCGCCCAGGTATTCTCCTGTCGCCAGTTTAGTCAGGTAGCGCTTTTTTTGTTCCTCCGTACCGAAGTAAAGAGTGGAGAAACAGCCTAAAGACGTGTGCACGGCCAGGATGACCCCGGTGGAAGCGCAGGCGCGCGATATTTCTTCCACGGTGATGATGTAGGAAAGAAAGTCGCAGCCGGCGCCGCCCCATTCCTCCGGTATGGGCACGCCCATCAACCCCAGGGCGGCCATCTTTTCCAGGTTTTCCCGGGGGAAACGGTGTGTGCGGTCAATTTCCGCCGCCCGGGGGGCGATTTCGTTCTGGGCGAATTTACGCACCATGTCCCGCATCATGATTTGCTCTTCGGTCAGTTGATCCGGCAAATTCAATCATCTCCTAAACTAAAAAGCAACTCCGTTTTTCTCTATTGACGCCGGCGCCACCGCAGACGTGGCGCTGATGCATGAATGACAAATTTGGCATAAGGGGGTGGCGCTAAAATATTTTCGTCTGCAAATTTCCGGCCCGGGAATAGTATTGCCGGTTACTGGTTGCGGTCAGTCCACCCGCACCATGACGGCGTCTCCCTGTGCCGCCCCGCTGCAGATGGCAGCCACGCCGATGCCGCCGCCCCGCCGGCGCAGTTCGTAAATCAGGGTCATCAATATGCGCGCCCCGCTGGCGCCAATCGGGTGACCGAAGGCCACCGCGCCGCCGTTGACATTCACCTTTTCCGGATCCCAGCCGGCAATCTTTTGACTGACCAGCACCACGGCGGCGAAGGCTTCATTTATTTCGAACAAATCAACCCGGCCGGCGGACATGTTCTTTTTGGCCAGCAGCTTTTGTACCGAGAGTCCGGGGACGGTGGCGATATAAGAGGCCTCCTGGGACACGGAGGCGTGGCCCAGAATGGTGGCCAGGGGTGTTTTGCCCAGTTCCTGCGCCTTTTCCCGGGACATGAGCACCAGTGCGCCGGCGCCGTCGTTCACCCCCGGGGCGTTGCCCGCTGTAACGGTGTTTTCCGGATCGAAAACCGGCGGCAGGCGGCGCAGCGCCTCCAGGCCGGTGTCCCGGCGCGGTCCCTCGTCGGTGTCCACGTTCAGCGGACCGCCCTTCTTGCGCGGCACCTCAACCGGTACGATTTCCTCCTTCAGCCGGCCGGCATCAATGGCGTCAATCGCCCGCTGGTGGCTCCGGAGCGCCCAAACGTCCTGTTCTTCCCGCGACACGCCGTATTCTTTGGCCACCACGCCGCCGTGGATACCCATGTGCCGGTTGTAAAAGGCGCACCACAGACCGTCATGGACCATCAAATCAGTCAGTTGTGTATCCCCCATGCGCAATCCCCAGCGCACCCGGGCGAAGTGGGGGGCGTTGCTCATGCTTTCCATGCCGCCGGCCACAATGACGGACGCATCGCCGGCGCGGATGATCTGATCCCCCATGGTTACGCTGCGCAAACCGGAGGCACAGACCTTGTTGATTGTTTCCGAGGGCACTTCCCAGGGCAGGCCGGCCAGCCGTGTGGCCTGGCGGGAAGGGATTTGCCCCGCGCCGCCCTGCAGCACCATGCCCATGATTACATTATCGATTGCTTCGTCCGGGATGCCGGCCCGGTTGACGGCCTCCCGGATCACGATGCCCCCCAGTTGCGGCCCGGTGAGGGGCGTTAACGCTCCGCCCAGTTTGCCGAAAGGCGTCCGGGCCGCGCTGACAATTACTGTTTCAGTCATGTTTTCTCCCTCCATTGGGCTGTGGATGGCAACGCGCGGCGGTTATTTTATATTTCTCCACAGCCCGGCTTACACCAGAGTTTACTTGCAAAAACCATACCGGGTTCCGGGTGGCGGGGGAAGACGTCGCAAATTTAAGGCAAGACAGACTTTTTGCATAACGCGGGCGCATTTAAACATGTCTATAATAGTAACACTCCGGTTATTTCTTAAAATTAGGGATTGCCGGCGTTTGTGACATCTAAAAATAAAAAACGGTTCTACATTAGTATACAGAAAAGAAAAAGAGCCTGCCGGCCCGGTCATTTATATGCTCCGTTGTTTCTCCCCGGCCGGCGGCTTTCGTCCCCAAAACAGGTATAAGGGCACCCCGATGAAAAACACCAGTGCCGTCAGCAGCACCCACAGGATGACTTCCACCGCTGTCCTGCCCCGCCGGCTGGCATCGATGCCGGTCAGCAACGCCAGGACCGGAATAATTAAAAAGATAAATAAGAGGAAGATCAGATGAGTAAACTGGGTCATCAGGGTTGCGCTTATGTCCGGCATTTCATAATCACCCCCTGAGGTTATTCTACCCGGCCGGTGATCCGGCCGTCAAGGTAAAATTACCCGGCCGGGAGAAAAAACCGGGCTGTTGTGCCGCCGGCAATTACTTTTTTTCCTCCGGTTGGTCCGGCGGCAGGTTCCGCCCCCAGGCCAGGTAGAGACCCAGCCCGATGCCGAAAAAGAAGGCGGAAAACAATCCCCAGACGATCACCTCCACCAGCGGCTTGCCTTTGCGGCGGGCGTCCCAGGCCACCCAGAGGCCGTTGGCGGCCATCAGCCCGAGCAGTGTCCAGGTAACAAATTCAGCGATTTCTATTTTGCTGGACAACGTTCATATCCCTTTCTGAACTCAATTGGCCAAAATTAGAACAGCCGGTCATTATAATGTATCTCCGGATCCTGTAAAAATACGGCGCCGTGCCGGACCCCGGCGGGGGTTGCGGGGCTTGTTTCCCTTCAGCCGGTCCGGACCGGAAAGGCCGGCGGCTAAACCACGTCCCAGCGGGGGCAGCGGGCGCCCCAGCGGCCGATGACCTTGTCATTTTCATATATTTCAGCGATTTCACAGGCATTGGGACAGCCGTCACATTCAAAGCTGCTGGTCCGGTAGGGCAGTCCGGCGATTTGAAAGCCCTTAAAGCGGGTTGTCCGGCATTCTTTTATTTCTTCCGCCGCCAGAATGGCGGCGCCGATCGCGCCCATGATCTTATGGTGTTCCGGAACAGTTACCGGCATGTGCAGCGCCCGTTCAAATGCAGCCTTGATGCCGGTGTTGGCGGCCACGCCGCCCTGAAAAAACACCGGGGGCAATATTTCCTTGCCTTTACCGACGTTATTCAGGTAGTTGCGCACCAGCGCCTCACAGAGGCCGTTGATGATGTCGGGCAGGGCGTGGCCCATCTGCTGTTTGTGAATCATGTCCGATTCGGCGAAAACAGTGCACCGGCCGGCAATACGCACGGTGGCGGTGGACTGCAGGGCCAGTTCGCCGAAGCGGGTGATCGGGATGTTCAAGCGGGCGGCCTGCTGGTCCAGGAAAGAGCCGGTGCCCGCGGCGCATACCGTATTCATGGCAAAATCGGTGACCACGCCGTCCCGCAGGATGATGATTTTCGAATCCTGCCCGCCGATTTCCAGCACCGTCTGCACATCCGGTTCCTGTGCCGAGGCGGCCACGGCATGCGCGGTAATCTCGTTTTTGACCACGTCCGCCCCGACCATCACACCGGCCAGGTAACGGCCGCTGCCGGTGGTGCCCACACCGGCGATTTCCACTCCCGGCGGCAAGCTTTCCGCCGTTTCCTGCAAACCCTTCTGGATTGCTTCAATCGGGCGTCCCCGTGTACGCAGGTACAAACCGGTGATTACCGCTCCGTCTTCACCGCAGGTTACTATATTGGTACTTACCGAACCCACGTCGATGCCAAGGTAGGCTTTCATTGCAGTCACTTCCCGCTTGTTTTGATTTTTTCCGCCGCATTAAATCAACGAATGCTTCCAGACGGGTGGCCGTGCCGGCTTTGCCTGTCTGCTCGTCCAGGAAAAAGGTGAGCACGGGGATGTTGTGATCCCGGCTGACCCGGGGCAGGATGGTGCGTGCCACGATTTCCGGGATGCAGGTGAAGGGGGCCAGCTGAATTACCCCGTCAAAGCCACGCTTGGCGTATAGTATGGTGTTGCCGATCGAGTCGCGGCCGTGACCGCCCAGCAATTCCGGCAGGTAGGGCAGGGCGGCGTCTTTTACGGTCAGCCCTTCGCTGGTTTCGGCCCAGGTATTGTCCCTGGTCCAGCCGGTGAGGAACATGGAGCGTTCCACCTCCACCCCCAGGTGGCCGAGTGTTTCCTCGATTTCCAGATTGCTTGCCGGTTCCAGCAGGACATATATTTCACCCACGATGCCCACCCGCAGAATGCGGCGAAAGGGGTCCTGGGGGACTTCATGCAGCGCATGTAATGCGCTGGAGGCCGCTGTTTCAATTTCCCGCCAGGTATAGGCGCGGTCGATCCATTCCAGTACCTTGCGGTAGGTGCGGGTGGTGGCGCCCCTGGTAATTTCCCGCGGGCGCACCCGGTGGCTCAGTTTTTCCAGGTCGTCCAGCGCCTGTAGCTTGCGCCAGGCCCGTTTTATACATTCATAAACGGAACGGTAGGAAAGCCGTCCGGGGTTCAACCGCTGGATGTTGTGTAAAAAATCCAGTGGATAAAGGCGGGGCGGCTCAAAAACGATAATATCGATCGGATAGCCCAGGGAACGCAATATCTTTTTGTGCAGCTGGGCGTAGTGACCGGCCCGGCAGGGCCCGACGCCGCCGCTGGTGACAATCAGTTCCACCCCCTGCGGACAGGTCTCCAGATAGGTACCGAGCAGGATTTTGACCGGAAAACAGGCAAATTCCGGCGCGTACTGTACACCCCGGTCCAGGGTGTGCATGCTTGGGCGGGGCGGCAGAATGACTTCATTGCCCAGATCTTCCAACAGCATTTTAAAGGCGCGATACGATTCCGCCACGTGGGGAAAAGTCACTTTAGGCACCAGGCAGCGCCCCTTTCTTGCGCCGGACCATGTCCACGAATGCTTCCAGGCGCGTGGCCACGCCCGCCTCACCGCTTTGCTCGTCAATGGTCAAGCTCATGAATGGAATGGTTTTTTGCTCACGCGCTTTCATTTCCATAAATTTGTCCAGCAGGGAATCCGGACCGCAGCCGAAGGCGGTGAGGTGAATGATGCCGTCCACACCACCCCGGGCATAAAGATATTCCGTAGCCCGCATGCACAGGTCGCTGAATGTCCAGAAAAGCCTTTTGTCCAGCTTGCTATGCCAGTGCATCAACTGCCGGTGGGGCAGGTTTTCGGCGGTGACCACCCGTACGCCCATCTTTTGCAGTTTGGGCAGCATGCCCAGGCTGATGTACTGGTCGTGGATGATATAGGGATAGCCCAGAACGGCAAAGACCATTCCGGTACTTGCCCTGGCGGTAGTTTCCGGTACCGGCCGCGCGACACCGCGGTTGAGCATTTTAATGGCCTCCGGCGGCTGGCAGCCCTTTTGTAACAGTGCCTGCAGGCGCCGTTCGGCGGCGGCCGCCTTCCAGTAGGCCCGGTCCGCGGCCCACCGGCCGGCGCCCAGCATCTCCGCCGCCTGACGGTAGGCCAGCCGCAGGGCGTTCCAGCCTTCCCGGGCATCCAGACGTACGTCGATCATTGGCGGCAGGTCCGGTATGGAATGGCGGATCATGTCCGGCATGCCGAGAAATTTGGGGCAGTAGGTGGTTTCCTTGTTCAGGCAGACCACCCGCGGAATGAACAGGTAATCCACCTTTTGGGCCAATGTCATTACATGACCGAAATACAGCTTTACCGGTACGCAGGCGTCGGCCAGCGCCTCCCTGACCCCCTGGTCCAGCATTTCACTGGTGGTTCTTCCCGATGAAACGACCTCCGCGCCCAGGCTGCGGAAAAAAACGGACCAGGCGGGGTAGTAAAGATAATAAAGCAGCGCGCCGGGAATGCCCACCCTGACAGACAATCCAATCCTCTCCTATAAAAAAATTATATTTTGTATGTTCCGTCCTTTAACCCATTTATTCTATCAACAGGCAGGGAAATCCTTTTTCATTTTTGACTGTGGGCGGGCACAAAAAATGCCCCCCGCGGGGGGCATCCAATTACTTATTTTTTGATGGTGAATTTCTCCCCGAGCAGCGGCCAGACGGCCGGGTCCTCCATGCCCAGGCGCCAGATGGCGATGCCGCCGAGGTTGTATTTGTTCACCAGATCCAGCTTGCCGGCCCAACTGCTGGCGTTTTCGAACCAGACCTGGTGCCAGGAGCCGTTTTCATCGGTATAACCGAAATAAGGGGCCTGGGCGTTGTTATCCCAGTTTATGGCGGCACCGTAACGGTTGGCTGTTTGTGCGGCCAGGGCAAAGGAAAGATAACGGGGAAAACCGCCGCTATAATTCCAGTCAAACCCGTAGGCCGGCATGCCCAGCAATACCTTTTGCGCCGGCACGCAGGTCAGGGTGTACCGGATTATTTTTTCCACCCAGGCGATGGAGGCGACCGGTCCCGCCCCCCCGTATGCGCCGTGTTCGTCGTAGGCCATCACCACCACCTGGTCGGCGAGGCTGCCCACGGCGGCGTAGTCAAAGGAGTCGGACCAGCTGCCGCTGGACTGGTTGCTCAACTTGGCCGGCAGTGCGACGGAAATTACATACCCCGCCGGGTGCAGCTGCGCTCCCAGTTCGGTAAGGAACTGACTGAACAACTGGCCGTCTTGCGGGTAAATATTTTCCGTATCAATCTCCACCCCGTCAAATCCCCGGCTTCTCAGCAGGTTGTAAATATTCATCACCAGCGCCCGGCGGTTCTGCGGATTGACCAGCACGCGGTGCATCACGTCCCTGCCGTCGGCGCCGCTGTCATACAGCATGTTATAGATCAGGGCGAGTGCCTTTACTTTTTCCCGGTGCGCGGTGGCAACCACCTGCTCCGCATCCTGGTTGGAAACGCCGTCCAGAGTATGTAGGCTGCCGCTGCCACTGACGTCCACCTGATACCAGAAGGGGGCGATGCTGGTCAGGGCATTGCCGTGATTGACCAGATCAGCGTAAGATGAGGGAATGGCCCCTTCATCCTGCGTATAGAAGCCCATTACCGTGCGTGTATTACCGGAGGAAGCAGTGTTGTTGCCGGCGGGGGTGGGGCTTGCCAGCAGCTTTTGGATTAATTCCTCCGTCAGCGGGCCGGCGATGCCGTCCGCCGTCAGACCGTGACCGGCCTGCAACCCGGTTACCGCCGCGGCTGTTACCGGCCCGAAATAGCCGGTCGGTGTGGTTTGAAAATAACCCAGTTGCTTCAGCTGTTGTTGCAGAGCGGTCACCGGCGGTCCGTAGTCGCCCTGCATCAGGCAGGAGCCGTAACCCTGTCCGGCCTGGGCGGCCGGGGAAATGAACAACATGCTGCAGAGAAAGATACCCAGTACAAGGAAACTGATTGATTTTTTCGGCTGCATAAAAACCTCCCTTGAGGGTGCCGTGCAAACCTCCTTGTCCATATTCTTGCCGCTGGCAGTCAAGGGTGCTGCTGACACCTTCGCCCGTTGATTTACTTTACTAGCAAATTATATCAGGTTTATCCCGGCCGGGCATTGAATAATGTTTTCCTGAACAGGCGCACACTGGCAAAAAGCAAAGTTTTCTGTTTCAAAAAGGAAACAGGGTTTAAATTTTCCAAACCGGTTTGATGCATCCGCCGGGCGGTTTTCCCGTTGACGGTATCCGTCACAGTTTTTCCAGCATTTCATACTAAAGAGCACGGCCGTTTCAGCGTAAAATAAAGAATAAACCATTTTCTTGTCGGAGGAAGGAAAAACATGGTTTCGTGCCGAAGCCTGAATCCGGGGATGAATTTCTAGGAGGGATTTTAGTTTTGGCCTGGATGAATTTGCAGCCTGCCCTGGCGCAGGCCAGACTTGCTTTTGCCGCCCGGGATGCGCAGGCCATGGCCGACAATGCGGCGGCGGCTTACCGGCCGGAAACGGGAGAGTTTACGGTTGCCTTCCTCGGTGACCGATACCAGGTTTTTTACCCTGGCGGCGGGATCAAAAAAATCGGGGCGGAGCGGGAAGAGCCGCTGGAAATACAGGTTGTCCTGCTGCATTACCTTGGTCAGGCCGGTCCGGCCAGACCGGAAAACCGCTGGATTTCTTTCAAGGAACTGCCGGGCGGCTCTATTTATACCGGTCCCTTCACCAACCGTTCCATTCTGCCCCTGGTCGGAATATTTGGCAACCGGCCGGATGAGCTGGTGCGGGCCGGCCTGCTGCTCGGCGGGAAGCGGGAGCAGGCGGGCGACGTGGCGGTGAGCATTCCCGTGTTGCCCAAGATCCCGCTGGCTTTTGTGCTTTGGCCGGGGGACGATGAATTTCCGCCTTCCGGCAATGTGCTTTTCGATGCTTCGGCGCCGCGTCATCTGCCCACCGAGGATTATGCCTGGCTGCCCGGTCTGGCGCTGGCCAAAATGAAATCGCTGGCCGGGATCTGAGGGGGGAACGCGATGAGCCTGCTGGAAAAAACTTTGAGCTCACAGCTGGTTTACCGGGGAAAGGTGCTCAATCTGCGTCTGGATACGGTCCTGCTGCCCAACGGCTGCACCGGCATGCGTGAAGTGGTGGAATATGCCGGGGCGGTGGCCGTAGTGGCATTGGGCGGGAACGGCGGGGTATACCTGGTCAGACAGTACCGCTATCCGGTAAAAAGGGAACTGCTAGAAATACCGGCCGGAAAAATAGAACCGGCTGAAGAGCCGCTGGCCTGCGCCCGGCGCGAATTGAGCGAGGAGACGGGGCTTGTCGCCGCCCGCTGGCAGCAGTTGTGCAGCTTTTATTCCACTCCGGGTTTTACCAACGAGGAAATGCATCTTTTTCTGGCCCGGGATCTGGAACAGGCCGCGCAGCACCCGGACCCGGACGAATTTGTCCAGGTGGTCGAAGTGCCGCTGCCGGAGGCGCTGGCCATGATCAGCCGGGGTGAAATCTGCGACGCCAAGTCGGTGGCCGGCCTGTTATTGGCGGCACGCTTCCTGTCCCGGGAAGAGGGGGGTCAGGATTATCCGTCGACCGGATAGGCTTGCTGTTTGCGGCCCGTCGCCGGACGGCAGGGCGTCTCCGGGCGTTTCAACGCCGGCGATGGCCAGCCGGACCGGGGTCAGGCGCAGGGCGGCAATGCGGGCGCGGGTGTTGCCGTCTGTGCCGGCGTGGACGCTGCCGGCACAGACGCCCATGATGATTATATTTCCTCCGGCGTTGACCACTGCTCCCGGATGAACGTCGCCGGCAACAATCACATGATTGCGGCAGTTAATTTCCTGTCCGGAACGCAGCGTGCGCCGGATCAGGCCGGCCGGTTCGCCGGTGCCTGCGGCGGCGGGACGTAACGGCGGTGCGGCGCTTTTGGCGCGGCGGGGTGGCCAGTGCACTTCCGGTGACGGGATCAGGCCGTATTGCCGGCAGATGTTCTCCAGTTCCTGGCGTTGCCGGACGCTGATCGCCGTGTGTCCCTGATAGACGGTAAACCTTGCTCCTTTGAAAAAGCCCCGTGAAGAGTCCATTTTGCGCTGCAGGTACTGCTTGATGTCTTCAAATTCACGGCTGGGGTCCAATAATATGACCAGGCCTTCCCTGGTTCCCTTGATGCTGACCATTTCACCGGCCATAACCAAAACTCCTTGTTAATAAGCTAATTTGGATAATATTTCGATTTGAGACGTCACTTTCCTGCCGTTGTCGAAAAATTTGTCTCAAACTGCATAAAAGGGGCCGCTTTGCGGTAACTTTACATTGAACGATATCCGGGAATGTTCCGGCGAGGGGGTGAAAAAATTGCCGGTGGCGGAAATTAATATTGTACCCATGGGGACACCGGGTCCCAGCGTCAGCAGTTATATCAGCAATTGCTACCGGGTGGTGAAGGATGAGCCCGGGATAAAGCACCAGCTGACACCGATGTCAACGATCATTGAAGGTGAGCTGGAGCAGGTATTGAACGTGGTTAAAAAGATGCACCAGGTGCCATTTAACGACGGCGTACAGCGTGTGGTGACCTCCATAACCATTGACGACCGACGTGATAAACAGGATTCCATGGAAAAGATGGTTGATGCCGTTTTGCATTGACTAATCCCGGAGACGGCCTTTTTAGAGCAGGGGCCGCCGGAAAGGGGGAAAAAAGTTGCCGGAATGGAGAAAGGATCCGCTGGTTGATCGCTGGGTGGTCATTGCTACCGAACGGGGAAAGCGGCCGTGTGATTTCAAGGTTGTCAGCGACGAAAAGAAAGGCGGCCGCTGTCCCATGTGCCCGGGACATGAAAAAGACACGCCGCCGGAGGTAACCGCCTTCCGGGAAACCGGTTCCCGTCCGGATACGCCGGGGTGGTGGGTGCGGGTGGTGCCGAACAAGTTTCCCGCCGTACGCATCGAAGCACAGCCCGGTGTGCGCCGCCGCGGTGTTTTTGAAGTCATGGACGGCCTGGGGGCGCACGAGGTGGTGGTGGAAACCACCGGGCATGATACCGGCCTGGAGTTTTTGGACGAACGCCAGGTGGAAGAAGTAATCTGGGCCTGGCAGCAGCGTTCCCTGGATCTGCGCAAGGATGCCCGTTTTAAATACATCCAGATCTTCAAGAATTTTGCGCAAACCGCCGGGGCTTCGCTGGAGCACCCCCACTCCCAGATTGTCGCCCTGCCCATGATTCCGCCGGATATAAGCGAAGAACTGGCGGGCATGAAACGCTACGCGCAAAACACCGGCCGGTGTCTGATTTGTGACCTGCTGGAACAGGAATTGGGTGAACAGGAGCGGATCGTTCAGGAGTCGGGAAAATTCGTCTGCATTGCGCCTTACGCCTCCCGCTTCCCATTTGAGGTGTGGATTGTTCCCCGCGAACACCAGCATGACTTCGGCGGCATCCGTGCCGATCAGGTGCCGGACCTGGCCCTGGTTCTGCGTGCCACATTGCGTGCCATTCACGACAGTATCGGCCGGCCGCCCTACAACATGGTGCTGCATACCGCGCCGGTAAATGTAGCGGATACCATTCACTATCACTGGCATCTGGAGATTCTGCCCCGGCTGACCGTGATGGCCGGTTTTGAACTGGGTACCGGTTATTATATCAATCCGACGCCGCCGGAATTGGCCGCACAGGTGCTGCGGGACCAGGAAACCTTCTGTCCCCCGCCTGTCTATCAGCAAACGGAACGGGAGGTGACGCATTATGTTTGACCGGCCGCTGAAAATATTGCTGGTCTCTTCGGAAGTGGTTCCTTTTGCCAAAACAGGCGGGCTGGCCGATGTGGCCGGTTCGCTGCCCAAAGCGCTGGCCACTGTGGGCAACGACAATCTGGGCAATGATGTACGGGTGGCCCTGCCGCATTACAAGGGTATTGAAGGGGCAGCCTACCGCACCGACTTCCCGGTGTTGTTCAACAACCGGGCGGAAACGGCCATCATCCGGGAATCCAGCCTGGAAGCCCAGTTCGAGGGCGAGCACCGGATGATACCGGTATACCTGGTGGATAATCACCATTATTTTTACCGCGACCGGATGTATATGTTTGCCGACGAGGCGGAGCGGTTTACTTTTTTCTGCCGGGCGGTGCTGGAGATGCTGCCACGGCTGAACTGGCAGCCTGATTTGATTCATTGCAACGACTGGCAGACCGGCCCGATCCCGTTCTTTTTACGGGTGCGCTACGCCCGGGATCCTTTTTACAGCCGGATGGCCACTGTGTTTACCATCCACAACCTGCAGTACCAGGGCAACTTCCCCCGGGAAACGCTTGACCTGCTCGGGGTGGGGGATGAATATTTCACCCCGGATCAATTGGAATTTTACGGTACAGTCAGCTATATGAAGATGGGTATTCTTTATGCCGACGTGATCAACACGGTGAGCAAAACTTACGCTGCTGAAATTCAGCGTCCGGAACTGGGCGAGCGGTTGGACGGCCTTTTGCGCAAGCGCAGCCACGACCTCTACGGTATTGTCAACGGGATTAACTATCACGAATTCAACCCTAAAACAGATCACCGCATTCACCGGAATTTTGACCGGGACAGCGTAGAAAACAAGAAAGAAAACAAATATGCCCTGCAGAAGGAAATGCACCTGCCGGTACGGGATGTGCCCGTGCTCGGCCTGATTTCCCGGTTGGTGGATCAAAAGGGATTGGACCTGATTGCCGGTATCAGCGATCAACTGCTTGCCCAGGATGTGCAGTTCGTGGTTCTGGGCAGCGGCGACCGGTATTATGAAGATCTGTTCCGCAGCCTGCGCGAGCGCTATCCGGAAAAAATGGGCGTCTATATCGGATTTAACGCCATTCTGGCCCAGCGCATCTATGCCGGGGCGGACATGTTCCTGATGCCGTCCAAATTCGAGCCCTGCGGCCTGGGGCAGCTGATCGCCATGCGCTACGGTACCATCCCGGTCGTCCGGGCCACCGGCGGACTGGCCGATACGGTGCATGACTATAACCCGGCCACCGGATCGGGCAACGGTTTTGTTTTTTCCGAATATGACGGGGCGGCCCTGTGGGATGCCGTCGGGCGGGCGATCAAACTTTACCGGGAACATCCGGATCAATGGCTCAAGCTGGTTAAAAGCGCCATGGAGCTGGATTTCTCCTGGGCGCGTTCGGGAGTGGAGTATCTGCAGCTCTATCAGGAGGCATTGAGCAGGCATCTGGCGCTGGCCAAAACAGCGTGATTGGAACACCCCGTTCCAGAAGGCCCGTTGAATAAGCGGTTCACTGCAAAAACCACCCGTTGGCGGGTGGTTTTTGCAGTGAAATTTAGTCCTGTACAATTATGCCGGCAGTTGTTAAAATATTCACAGAAGTCAAAAACATTTTTGCCGGCGGGTGGTGCTTTGTGCCTGATCCGGTCCGCTATTCGGCGGATGAACTGCTGCAGTCCATTTTTGACAATGGCCGTGAAGGCATTCTGGTTGTTGACACCGGCGGGGTGATCCGGCAGGTTGCCGGGGCGGTGACCGGGGCTTTGCACCGTACACCGGAACAGCTCGTGGGACGGGTGCTGGGTGAGGTTTGCCGCCGGGGCGCGTTGCAGTACATGAACCGGGTATTGCTTTCCGGACATGCGGAGTACGGTAAAATGGACACCCTGGGCGGGCGCGATGTGCTGGTTGATTATCTGCCCGTGAAACGGGGGCGGAAAATCTGCGGCGCCCTGGTGCGGATGACCTTTTTAAGTGCCGGGCAGCCGGCCCTCCAGGCGGAAAAAAATGTTCCGCGCAGCAAAAAATGCACGGCAACGCTTTTTACAGTGGATCAAATCGACGGCTCCAGCCCGCAAATGCTGGACCTGAAAGAAACACTGCTCAAAGTGGCCCCGCGCAACTCCAACGTGCTGATTACCGGCGAAAGCGGCACCGGCAAGGAACTTTTCGCTCATGCCCTGCATACCGCCAGCCTGCGCCGGTCCGGTCCTTTTGTCAAAATCAACTGCGCCGCCATTCCGGACTCATTGCTCGAATCCGAGTTTTTCGGCTATGAAGAAGGCGCATTTACCGGCGGGCGCAAAGGCGGCCAAGTGGGTAAACTGGAACAGGCACACGGGGGGACGGTTTTCCTGGATGAAATCGCTGACCTCTCCTTCGCCCTGCAGGCCAAGCTGCTGCGTTTTATCCAGGACCGGGAAATCCAGAAACTGGGCAGCCGGGAGATCAAGGTAGCCGATGTGCGGGTGGTGGCCGCCACCAATGTAAACCTGGAGCAAATGGTTAAATACAAAAAGTTTCGTGAAGATCTGTATTACCGCCTGAATGTGGTCAACCTGACCATTCCTCCTTTACGGGAGCGGAAAGAGGATATTCCGGCCCTGGTTGACCGGTTTATCCGGAAATTCAACCGCACCTTTAATTTTAACGTCACCGGCGCCGCCCCCCCGGTGCTCGCTGTTTTCCAGCGCTATGCCTGGCCGGGCAACGTCCGCGAACTGGAGAACACCATTGAGCGGGCGTTCAATGTACTTGAGGGCGGTGTGATCAAGCTCCATCATTTGCCCGCCCACCTGTCTTCACTGTCCGGGCAGGAGCACCTGCTGTCCGGGGCGGCCGTCACGGACGGCAACCCGGCCGGGCCGGGCAACCAGGGCATGACTTTGGGTGAAATGATGGAGAAGACGGAAAAAATGGTCATCATGCAGGCTTTGATGCAAAACAAGGGCAACAAGGCGCGTACCGCCCGGGCGCTCGGTGTTTCGCGCCCCGGTTTGTACAAGAAGCTGGTTAAACACCATTTAATATAATTTTAAATTTGTCAATGATCATAAACACTTGCCCGGAAACCGGCGGGCCGGTTGAATTGTCCGGTTTGTGTAAGCAATGGTTTACACTGCTCCTGCCGGCCGGCGCCGTTTTTTGCTCCCAAGACAGTTGAAGTGTTGTTTTTGCCTGTTCACCCGCTATTTTATGCCGTTCGTAGATAAATCCGGTGTTGTTGCGGCGGATCTGCAGTAAGAAATCACGGCGGATTGCGTCACCGCCGTGAGCACGCCAGGAAGGGAGGCAGCAGGATGATACCGGCGGATTGTGCCGGGAAGGACGAACGGTGGGTAACTTGTTAACAGAATATTTGGAACAAAACATAGCGGGGAGGAATGCGGGTGAACTTTGACCTCACTCCGGACCAGCAAATGATTCGTGATGTGGTCCGGGATTTTGCCGACAACGAAATTGCCCCCCGGGCGGCTGAAACCGACCGGACGGGCCAGTTTCCCATGGACATCGTAAAAAAGCTGGCGCAACTTGATTTGATGGGGCTGCCCTTTCCGGAACAGTACGGCGGCGCCGGCGCGGATAATGTCAGCTACTGCCTGGCGCTGGAAGAAATTACACGTGCCTGCGGTTCGACCGGTTTGACCTATGAGGCGCACATCTCCCTGGGTTGCATGCCGATCTACCTGTTTGGCACGGAGGAACAAAAGCAAAAATACCTTACCCCCCTGTGCCGGGGCGAATGCCTGGGTTCCTTCGGCCTGACGGAGCCCAACGCCGGTTCGGACGCCGGCGGTACACAGACCACCGCCGTACTGGAAGACGGCCAATGGGTGATCAACGGCTCCAAGTGCTTTATTACCAACGCCAGTTTTGCCCGTTTCGTGACTATCACCGCACTGACCGACCGCTCCCGGGGCAAGCGGGGCATCAGCGCGCTCATCGTTCCCACCGATGCGCCCGGATTTACCGTCCGCGCCGGTTATGAAAAACTGGGTATGCATGGTTCCAACACCACGGAACTGTTTTTTGACAATGTGCGCGTGCCGGCGGAAAACCTGGTCGGCAAGCAAAACCAGGGCTTCAAGCAGTTTTTAAGTGTGCTGGACGGCGGGCGCGTGGCCATCGGCGCCATGGGGGTGGGTATCGCCCAGGCCTGTCTGGAAGCCTCCCTGGCTTATGCGCAACAAAGGGTGCAGTTCGGACAGAGCATTTCCAAATTCCAGGCCATTCAGTTCAAATTGGCCGATATGGCCACCCGGATTGAACTGGCCCGCAACATGTACCTGAAGGCCGCCTGGCTTAAGGATCAGGGCCGTCCGTACAGCAAGGAGGCGTCCATGGCCAAGCTGTACGGTTCGGAGATAGCCACCCGGGCCGCGTTGGAGGCCATTCAGATTCACGGCGGGTACGGTTACATCAGGGAGTTTCCAGTCGAACGCTACCTGCGGGACGCCAAGCTGCTTGAAATCGGCGAAGGCACGTCGGAAGTGCAACGTCTGGTGATTGCCCGGGCGCTTGGTTGTTAAAAAAAGAGAAAAATCCCGTTAGGACATGCAATACAAAGGGCAACAAAAAGATTGGACCTGCCGGGGACACTGATTGTTCAAACCGGCAATTCGGGAGTTCCCCGGGAATTCACGCCTGTGGAGAGCCCCGCGGCGGAAACGGGAAACCGTCCCGTCGCGGGCCGGCGGAAAACTTTTCTACGAAGAAGGGAGCGGCTGATGAAGAGAAAGTACCGGGAAAATGTCATTTTGCCAAACGGCATGCTCAGCCGCCGGCAGCGCGCGGCGGCCAAGGAGGCCATGCTCTGGTTGCTGGGGCGCGGTGACTACAACTGTGCGGAGATGTCCGAACACCTGGGGTTGACCGAGGAACTGGTCAACCAGCTTGCCGATGAACTGGCCCGGGCCGGCCGGCTGATCCGGGGGGAAAGACAGGTTTTGCGCCTGCGTGATCCGATCAGCCGGTGGTGGGAAGGTGGACAGGCGCGGACACCGGTTTAAGAAGACATGATGTGCCGGTTCTTTCGGGTTTAAGAGCATGCGGTCGGGGGAGGGGGGGATGATGTGCCGGGCGCCGGTCCGGCCGGGGAACCGGCCGGACCGGCAAACGCGATTTTTTTAGGCTGGAAGGCCGGTATTTGAAAAAACTCGTCAGGTGGGGGGATGTAAACATATGCCGGAAGTAAGACCGGAAGAGCTGAAAATGATCAAGGAAAGCAAGCTGTATTTTCCGCCGCCGGATAAAGTCAAACAGTCTGTAATGGGCAGCGTGGATGCTTTTAACGCTTTATTGCGCAGGTCATGGGAAGATCCGGCCGCTTTTTGGGCGGATGTTGCCGGTGAGTTATACTGGATGCAGCCCTGGGAAAAAACGATGGAAGACCGGATGCCCGGCTTCAGATTCTTTGTCGGCGGTGTGACCAATCCGTGCTACAACCTGATCGACCGCCACCTGGACCAGGGTGCGGATAATCGAATGGCCCTGATTTGGGAGGGTGAGGACTATCAGACCAAGTTTTTCACCTACCGTATGCTGCATACGGAAGTCTGCCGTTTTGCCAATGTGATTAAGAGCTTCGGTTTGGCCAAAGGGGACCGGGTGGCCATTTTCCTGCCCAATCTGGCGGAAACGGTTATTGCCGTACTGGCCTGCTACCGTCTGGGCGTCCTGTTTAATACGGTGTTTTCCGGCTTTTCCGAGCGGGCGCTGCACGACCGTCTGGTAAACTACGAGCCGCAATTGATCATCACCGCCGACGGCGGGTACCGCCGGGGACGGGAAATGCCGCTGAAATCCAAGGTGGATGAGGCGGTCGGGGATCTGTCAAGCATCAAGGGTGTGGTGGTGGTCAAGCGCACCGGCAGTGAAGTAAGCATGCAGGCGGGCCGCGATCACTGGTGGCACGAGCTGATGGCCGGTGTCCCGCTGGACTGCCCGCCGGAGCCCATGGAAGCCAATGAGCCCGGTCTGGTATTCTACACCAGCGGGACAACGGGCAAGCCCAAGGGCATTGTGCATTCCAGTGTGGCCTTTGTGGTGAACAACTATGTCTACGGCAAGTTCCACATGGATCATCACTCCAACGACATGTTCTGGTGTACCGCCGACATCGGCTGGCTGACCATGCATATCTGGGGTATTGCCGGCGCACTGGCCAACGGCGTGACGACCATTTTTTATGAAGGGGCGCTGGACTGGCCCAAACCGGATCGTTTTTACCAGATGATTGACAAATACCGGGTGAATAAATTGTTTACTGCGCCCACCGCCATCCGTATGCTCATGCGTTTCGGGGAAGAACTGATGAAACCTTACGATCTCTCCTGCCTGGACGTTCTTTCCCTGGTTGGTGAACCGTTCAATCCCGAGGCCTGGCATTGGGCGTACAACAATTTGGGCAAGCGGCGCATTTACATCAATAATACGTGGGGACAAACCGAAACCTCCGGCTGCCCCCTGGCCGGGGCGGCCTGGATTACCCCCATGAAGCCCGGTTCCTGCGGCATCCAGTTCCTGGGCGCGCAGATGGATATCGTGGACGAAGACAACAATCCGGTGCCGCCCGAAACACCGGGCAACCTGATTATCAGGCGGCCGATTCCGATGATGGTGCGTACATTGTGGAAGGAGCCGGAGCGCTATGTCAGGG
The DNA here is from genome assembly GCF_001655685.1 of Desulfotomaculum copahuensis. Taxonomy (GTDB): domain Bacteria; phylum Bacillota; class Desulfotomaculia; order Desulfotomaculales; family Desulfovirgulaceae; genus Desulfotomaculum_G; species Desulfotomaculum_G copahuensis. The sequence continues at coordinate 97,902 of NZ_LYVF01000158.1, read as the reverse complement.
AATATTTCAGTCAGGTGCCGGGCGCCTATTATGCCAATGACGCCGCGATCAAGGACAAGGACGGACACTTCTGGGTAACCGGCCGGATTGACGATGTGTTCAATGTGGCAGGCCACCGGTTGAGCACCATGGAAATGGAAAGCGCCATCATTGAATGTCCCGGAGTGGCCGAGGCGGCGGTGATCGGCGTGCCCGACGAGATCAAGGGCCTGGTTCCGGTGGCCTTTGTCACCCTGCGCCAGGGCTATACGGGTGATCCGGCCATGGAGGAGGCAATTAAGCAAAAGGTCGTTGACAACATCAGCAAAATCGCCATTCCGGCCCGGATTTACTTCACCGATGTGATGCCCAAAACACCCAGCGGGAAGATCATGCGCCGTTTGCTCAAGGAAATAGTGGTCACCGGTGAGATCAAAGGGGATATCACCGGCCTGGAGGATATGGCGGCGGTGGAAAAAGTGAGGGAGGTTGTGGCCGCCCAAAGAAGGTAAGGATTCCCGGAAGAATAATCCGGAGTACGGACAATCGGCCGGGGAGGGGACTTGCTTTTTCTCCGGCCGGTTGTTACTGTGACAAACATGTCTATTATCCTCTACATTGACAATGGTGCCCCCGGAACGGTGGTACAAAAAAGGGTGGGCATTTTGTGAAAACAATGGTTTACAGGTGAGGATGGACATGTAAATCTTTTAAGCGGCGAATTTAAGCCGCTTAAAAGAAAAATCTGAAATTTGGCACTGTTCTTGCTTGTCTTATCAATGGCAACCGGCGGGAGGGGGTGCATCAACCGGATATTTCTTTGATGTGGTTTTGTGATCCTGCTGCAACTAAGGAGGGTATATAATATGGAAACACATAACATGATGGACTACGATCAGGAATACGCCGCATTTAAATGGGAAGTACCCGAGTATTTCAACTTTACCCGTGATGTAGTGGACAAGTGGGCCGCGGATCCGGACAAGCTGGCCATGCTCTGGGTGGACGACGACGGCAATGAGGTGCGCAAAACCTTCGCCGGTTTTTCGCGGGCGGCCCGGCGGACGGCCAATGTATTAAAAGCGCAGGGTGTGAAAAAAGGCGATGTGATTGTTCTGCTCCTGCCCCGTCTGATTGAATGGTGGGAAATCAACCTGGCCGCCATCCTGATGGGGGCGGTGATCAGTCCCGGCACCACCCAGTTGACGCCCAAGGATCTCAAGTTCCGTTTTGACGCTGCGGAAGCAGTTTGCGTGATTACCGACAATGAGAATGCGCCCAAGGTGGACGAAGTAATCGGGGAATGCCCCACCGTCAAATCACGCATCATGGTCGGCGAGTCCCGGGAGGGCTGGCTGGACCTGCGCGCGGCCACGGCCGGCGCCTCCGAGGAGTTTGAAACCGTGCCGACCAGAAGCGATGAAAACGCCATCCTCTATTTCACTTCCGGCACCACCGGTTATCCCAAGATGACCGTGCACACCCACGTTTCATTCCCGCTCGGGCACCTGATCACCGGCAAATACTGGCTGGACCTGCGTCCGGAAGACCTGCACTGGAACCTGAGCGACACCGGCTGGGCCAAAGCCGCCTGGAGCAGCCTGTTCGGTCCCTGGAACATGGGGGCGGCCCTGTTCGTGCATCACTCGCCCCGCTTCAACACCAAGAAAACACTGGAATTGTTGCAGCAATACCCAATTACCACCCTTTGCGGCGCGCCGACCAACTACCGCATGCTCGTGCTCGAGGATTTGAAGCAATACAAGTTTCCCACCCTGCGCCACTGCGTGGGCGCCGGCGAGCCTTTAAACCCCGAGGTGATTGAAACCTGGAAGGAGGCCACCGGGATCATCATCCGGGACGGTTACGGGCAGACCGAGTCGGTGCTGATCTGCGGCACCTTCCCCTGCCTTGAACCGCGCTTCGGTTCGATGGGCAAGCCTTCTCCGGGATTCGACCTGCAGGTGGTTGACGATGAAGGAAAGATCCTGCCGCCCGGACAGGAAGGGGACATTGCCGTGCGGGTGAAGCCGGAGCGGCCGGTGGGTTTATTCAAGGAGTACTGGAAAAATCCCGAAAAAACGGCCGGCGTGTACCGGGGCGACTGGTATATCACCGGCGACCGTGCCTACAAGGATGAAGACGGCTATTTCTGGTTTGTCGGCCGTTCGGACGATGTGATTCTGGCGGCCGGTTACCGCATCGGTCCGTTCGAGGTGGAAAGCGCCCTCTTGGAGCACGACGCGGTGGCCGAGTCGGCGGTGGTATCCAGTCCGGACGAACTGCGCGGCGAGGTGGTCAAAGCCTTTGTCATCCTGGCTCCCGGCTACCAGCCCTCCGATGAGCTGGTCAAGGAGTTACAAGATTATGTCAAAAAAGTGACCGCCCCGTACAAGTATCCGCGCAAGATTGAATTTGTGGATTCCCTGCCCAAAACGGTCAGCGGCAAGATCCGCCGCATCGAGTTGCGTGAAAAGGAATGGGCGGGCAAGAGATAATATTGCGCTTGCTATTTTTCCGGGCGGGATGCTGGTCCCGCCCGGTTTTTGCGTACCGCATTTGAGAGGGCGGGTATTGACCGGATGCGTGAAATCTTTTATTATATGAGTGAACGTTCAATCAGAAAGCCCGTATTATGTCTACAGTGTTTCTTTTTGTAGACAGACGGGAAGGGCTTGTATTTTTCCCGCAAGAACGGTAAAGTAATTATTGATGGGGGGTGGCGCACGAAACCTGTCTATTTTCATGGCACCCGGAACTATTCCCCAGCCTGCCCCGGGCAGTTTGAAAATCGCGCCATTGCTGGCGGCATTGTCAGTCTGAGTTTTCTAAAAAATCAGGTACGATTTTTGCATGTAACCTTGTACCGGATAGAACAGGACCGGGCGCCTGTTCCCTTGCGGCCGGGTTGCGCCGGTACTTTATCAAAAACAAGGAGGAGAATGTTTTGATTTTTAAACTGTCCGAGGAACAGGAACTCCTCAAGAAAACGGTGCGCGATTTTGCAGAAAGCGAAGTGGCGCCCAAGGCGGCCGAAATGGATGAAAACGAGGAGTACGACTGGAGCCTGTGGGATCAGATGGCCGAAATGGGTCTGACCGGCATCCCCTTTCCGGAAGAGTACGGCGGGGCCGGCATGGACAACCTGAGCTACGCCATTGCCGTGGAGGAGTTGAGCCGGGTCTGCGCTTCCACCGGCGTGCTCGTTTCCGCCCATACTTCGCTCGGTTCATGGCCCATTTACCATTTCGGCACCGAGGAGCAGAAGCAAAAATTCCTGGTGCCCCTGGCCGAAGGGGAGAAAATCGGCGCGCTCGGTCTGACCGAGCCGTCGGCCGGTTCCGACGCCGGTTCGGTGAAGTTGACCGCCGTGGCCGACGGGGATGAATATGTGCTCAACGGTACCAAGATCTTCATCACCAACGGCGGCCGCGCCGACATATACGTAGTCATCGCCAGTACGGACAAGAGCAAGGGACACCGGGGCACCGCCGCTTTCATCGTGGAAAAGGACACCCCGGGCTTCACCTTCGGCAAAAAAGAACACAAGATGGGCATCCGCGCTTCCTATACCTACGAACTGGTCTTTGAAAACTGCCGTGTGCCCAAAGAAAATATGCTCGGCGGGGACGGCAAGGGCTTCAAGGTCGCCCTGGCCACTTTGGACGGCGGCCGCATCGGCATTGCCGCCCAGGCTCTGGGCATCGCCCAGGGGGCTTTTGATCAGGCGCTGGCCTACAGCAAAATCAGGGAGCAGTTCGGCAAACCGATTTCGGCCAATCAGGGCCTGCAGTGGATGCTCGCGGACATGGCCACCCGCATTGATGCGGCGCGGCTTTTGGTTTACCGGGCGGCCTACCTGAAAGACGAGGGCCAGCCCTACGGCAAGGAATCGGCCATGGCCAAGCTTTACGCTTCGGAATGCGCCATGTGGGTGACCACTAAGGCGGTGCAGATTTTCGGCGGCTACGGCTATACCCGTGAGTATCCGGTGGAGCGCATGATGCGCGACGCCAAGATCACCGAAATCTACGAAGGCACCAGCGAAGTGCAGCGCATCGTCATTGCGGCCAATTTGTTGAAATAAGACATTGGCTTAAAGGAGGAAGAACATGAAAATCGTCGTCTGCCTCAAACAAACCTTCGATACCGAAGCTAAAATAACGATTAATCCCGACGGTAAAATCAACGATCAGGGCGTCAGCCTGATTATGAACCCGTATGATGAATTTGCCGTGGAAGAAGCCCTGCGCCTGCAGGAAAAAAACGGCGGTGAAGTGACCGTGGTCAGCGTGGGCGGCGCCAAGGCGCAGGACGCCCTGCGCCAGGCGCTGGCCATGGGCGCGGACAAGGCCGTGCTGGTTACGGCGGAACTGGCGGCGATGGATGAGTACAGCACCGCCACCATTCTGGCCAAAGCCATCGCCGGTTTGGAATACGACCTGATCATCGGCGGTTTCCGGGCGGTGGACGACGGCTCGGCCCAGGTAGCCGGCCGGGTGGCGGAAATTCTCGGCCTGCCGGTGGTGAACGTGGTCACCAAACTGGAAGTGGCGGATGGTAAAGCGCTGGCCACCCGGGAGATTGAGGGCGGCAGCGAAGTGGTGGAAGTGCCCCTGCCGGCCGTGATCACCGCCCAGAAGGGGCTCAACGAGCCGCGCTATCCCTCCATGAAAGGGATCATGAAGGCCAAGAAAAAGCCGATGGAGAAAAAAGATCCGGCCGGTCTGGGACTGGATGCCGCCGCGGTGGCGGCCAGGGTGTGCGCACTCGAATATTTCCTGCCCGCCCCGCGGGCGGCCGGCAAGATCATTCCCGGCGAACCGGCGGAAGCAACGGCCGCCCTGGTCCGCGCCCTGCGCGAAGAAGCCAGGATCATCTGAGGAGGGAGAGGCAAAGATGGCAATCTGGATTTACGCCGAACATAAAAACGGGCAACTGAAAAAAGTAACCCTCGAACTGCTGAGCGAAGGCCGTAAACTGGCCGGTCAACTGAATGAAGAACTGGCCGCCGTGCTGATCGGCAAGGATGTGGCCGCCCTGGCCGCCACCCTGGGCGAATACGGCGCCGATAAAGTATACCTGGCCGAAAACGACGCCCTGGAAAACTACACCACCGACGGCTACACCAATGTGCTGGCCGCCCTGGCCAAAGAGCAGCAGCCGGCGGCGATCCTGCTGGGCTGCACCGTCCAGGGGCGCGACCTGGCGGCACAGGTGGCCCAGCGCCTGGGCACCGGCCTGTGTACCGACTGCACCGGGCTGGAACTGGCGGACGGCCGGCTGGTTTTCACCCGGCCCATCTATGCCGGCAAGGCGTTTGTCAAGGCGGCCGTACCGGAAGCCCGGCCGGCCATGGCTACCGTGCGGCCCAATGTGCTGGGCGTTACCGCGCCGCAGGCCGGCCGCAGCGCGGAAGTAATCAAGGCGGACGCCCAACCGGGTGACATCCGCCAGGTGATTAAGGACATCGTCTGTCAGATCAGCACCCGCCCCGAATTGACCGAAGCGGACATCATCGTTTCCGGCGGCCGGGGGATGAAAGGGCCGGAAAACTACAAGCTCCTGGATGAACTGGCCGATGTGCTCGGCGCCGCCGTGGGTGCTTCCCGGGCCGCCGTGGACGCCGGCTGGGTGCCCCAGAGCATGCAGGTGGGCCAGACGGGCAAAACCGTTTCCCCGGTGCTCTACATTGCCTGCGGTATCTCCGGCGCCATCCAGCACCTGGCCGGCATGAGCTCCTCCAAGTGCATCGTGGCCATCAATAAAGACCCCGAGGCCAATATCTTCAAAGTGGCCGACTATGGTGTCGTCGGCGACCTGTTTGAAGTGGTGCCCCTGCTGACGGCAGAATTCAAAAAAATGCTGGATAAAGAACAATGCTGACCGGCTTTCCCGGGCGTTTCGGCCCGGGAAAGCAGCCCTTTTAAGGTGGAAAAGTCTGGAAAACCCGGTGCCCGGGCACCGGGCGGGAATAAGGAGGAAGCGGCGTGTCACAGACCATATTTGATGAAGTGCGGGACGCCATCGTATTATGCGGCGGGGAGCCCATTCTCTCCTGCATGCAGTGCGGCCTCTGTTCGGCGCTCTGTCCCTGGGGGCGGATGGAGGAAAAGAGCCCTTTCAACATCCGGTCCATGATCCATATGGGCCGGCTGGGCTACGAGGGCTATGAATCGGACGACTTTTTGTATGCCTGCACCACCTGCAACCTGTGTGCGGTCAACTGCCCGCGGGGAGTGAAAATACCGGAAATTGTGCGTTCGATGCGCAGTGTGATTTGTGAAACCGGCGGCATTCCGAAAAACCTGAAGGCGGTAGTCGGCAGCATCAACAGCAACGGCAACCCCTGGTCGCAGGAGCGTAGCGAGCGCACTGCCTGGATGAAGGACTTGAATGTACCGGCCTTCACCCCGGATACCGAATATCTGCTTTTCGTCTGCTGCACCAGCGCCTACGACGGGCGCAGCCAGAAGATCGCCCGGGCCATTGTGCAGTTGCTGCAGGCGGCCGGGGTTGATTTCGGCGTGATTGGCGCGGAGGAGCAGTGCTGCGGCGAGGCCACGCGCAAGATCGGCGCCGAAGAGGAATTCGGCAACCTGGCCCGGTACAATATCGACCTTTTCAATAATAAAGGGGTCAAAAAAATCATCACCACATCGCCCCACTGCTACCATACTTTTAAAAACGAATACCCCGAATTCGGCGCGGAGTTTGAAGTATTGCACTATACCGAACTGCTCGACCGGCTGCTGGCCGAAGGAAAGCTCAAGCCCGCCAAACCGGTGGCCGGCAAAGCCATCTACCACGAGCCGTGCTATCTCGGGCGGCACAACCATGTCTACGACGCGCCCCGGGATTTGCTGGGCGCCGTGCCCGGTCTGGAAGTGGCCGAATTTGATCAAAACCACGACGCCAGCATGTGCTGCGGCGGTGGCGGCGCCCGGATCTGGATGGAAACAAAAGCCGGCCAGCGTTTTTCCGACGTCAAGGTGCTGGAAGCGGCGGACAAGGAGGCCAGCCTTTTGGTTACGGCCTGCCCTTACTGCATTGTCATGCTGGAGGACAGCTTGAAAAACCTGAACAAGGACGAGCAAATGGCCGTCAAGGACATCAGCGAAGTATTGCAGGAAAGCCTGTAAAATTTCGTGTTCACGGAGTGCACGGCTGCAGTCCGCAAGCTGCGGGGCGGTGCCTACCGGCCCGTAATCAATGGGGAGGCGTCATTGATGAGAGAAGTGGTTGTTGTCGGCGGCGTCCGGACGGCCATCGGTGTTTTTGGCGGTTCGCTGAAGGATGTACCGGTGGTCGGACTGGGCAGCCTGGTAATCAAGGAGGCGCTTAAAAGGTCCGGCTTAAGGCCCAAATCGGGCGAAGAATTGTTGAATTTCGCTCCCGACGCTTTAAAGGGATTACCTCCGGCCGAACTGGAAAAGGAGGCCGCGGACTGGGACGACGCGCTGCAGCCGGTCCAGGTGGACGAGGTGATTATGGGTCACGTGCTGCAGGCTGGCTGCGGCCAGAACACAGCCCGGCAGGCGGCCGTGCATGCCGGTGTGCCCAAGGAATCGAACGCTTTTACTGTAAACAAGGTCTGCGCCTCCGGACTGAAGGCTATTGCCCTGGGCGCCCAGGCCGTCATGCTGGGTGACGCGGAGGTGGTGGTGGCCGGCGGGATGGAAAATATGAGCCAGGCTCCCTACGCCCTGCCCCGCGCCCGCTGGGGCTACCGGATGGACGTTACGGCCAAAGGCGAATGTTTGGACCTAATGGTCCACGACGGCCTTTGGGAAATATTTTACGGTTACCACATGGGTAATACGGCCGAAAATGTGGCTGCCAGATACGGCATTTCCCGCGAGGAACAGGACGAGATAGGCCTTTTAAGTCACCAGCGCGCCCGGGCGGCCATTGCGGACGGCCTTTTCAAAGCGGAGATTGTTCCGGTGGTTATCCCGCGGCGCAAAGGCGATCCGGTCATTTTTGACACCGACGAGCGGCCCATGGACACCACCAGGGAAAAAATGGCCCGTTTGAAACCGGTGTTCCGCAAAGACGGCACGGTAACAGCGGGTAATGCTTCCGGAATCAATGACGCCGCTGCCGCGGTGGTGCTCATGTCCCGGGAAAAGGCGGCGCAGTTGGGGCTGAAGCCGTGGCTGACCATCCGGTCCTGGGCTTCCGGCGGCGTGGATCCGGCTTACATGGGTGTCGGCCCCATTCCGGCGGTGCGCAAGGCCCTGCACAAGGCGGGAATTACCGCCGCCAATCTGGATGTGATCGAACTGAACGAAGCTTTTGCCTCCCAGGCTATCGCCTGTATGCGGGAACTGGACCTGAGCATGGAAAAAACCAATCCCCTGGGCAGCGGTATATCCCTGGGGCACCCGATCGGCTGTACGGGGGCGCGCCTGATGGTGACCATCATGCATGAAATGAAAAGGCAAAGCCTCCATTACGGGCTGGTGACCATGTGCATCGGCGGCGGTCAGGGTATGGCCATGGTTGTGGAAAATGCCGGTTAGTCAAGAAAGGGGTAGCAAAACATGGAAATCCAAAAAGTAATGGTCATCGGCGCCGGCCAGATGGGCTCCGGTATCGCCCAGGTATCGGCTATGGCGGGCTGCCGGGTGATTTTGAACGATATTAAAGACGAATTTGTGCAGCGCGGCCTGGGCATCATTCAAAAGAACCTTTCCCGGGACGTGAGCAAGGGGCGGTTGGAGGAAGCGCACAAAGAGGCCATTTTAAAGCGGATCATTCCCTCCACCAGCCTGTCCGACGCCGGGGATGCGGACCTGGTGATCGAAGCGGCGGTGGAAAACATGGACATCAAATCCAACATATTCAAAACGCTGGATGAAACCTGTCCGGCCCACACCATTCTGGCCACCAACACTTCTTCCCTGCCGATCACTGAAATCGGTGCGGTGACTAAACGGCCGGAAAAGGTGATCGGCATGCATTTCATGAATCCCGTGCCGGTGATGAAGCTGGTGGAAATCATCCGCGGCCTGGCCACGGCTGATGATACCTTTGAGGCGGTCAAGGCGATGAGTGAACGTATGGGCAAGGTGCCGGTGGAGGTTAACGACGCCCCGGGATTTGTTTCCAACCGCGTGCTCATCCCCATGATCAACGAAGCCGTTTACTGCGTTTACGAAGGTATCGCCACCCCGGAAGCGGTGGACCAGGTGATGAAACTGGGCATGAACCACCCGATGGGACCGCTGGCCCTGGCCGATTTGATCGGTCTGGACACCTGCCTGTACATCATGGAAGTGCTGCACAAGGGCCTGGGCGACAGCAAGTACCGGCCCTGCCCGCTATTGCGCAAGTACGTGGCCGCCGGCTGGTTGGGACGCAAGAGCGGCCGCGGCTTCTATGTCTATAATAATTAACGGCGGGGGTGAAAAAATGACCTGGAACAACATCCTGCTGGAAAAAGAGGGTCCGGTGGCCGTATTGACCATCAACCGGCCCAAAGTATTGAATGCCTTAAACGCCGAAACCCTGAGCGAAATAGACGCGGCCATGGATGAACTGGCCGCGGACAACACGGTGCGGGTGCTGATCATCACCGGCGCCGGGGAAAAGGCCTTCGTGGCCGGCGCGGACATTGCCTTCATGAGCCGGTTGACGCCCCTGGAGGCCAGGAACTTCTCCCGGTTGGGGCAAAAGGTGTTCAGTAAAATTGAAAACCTGCCGAAAGCGGTCATCGCCGCGGTAAACGGCTTCGCCCTGGGCGGCGGCTGCGAACTGGCCATGGCCTGCGACATCCGTGTGGCCTCGGAAAAGGCCAAATTCGGGCAGCCGGAAGTGGGCCTGGGCCTGATTGCCGGCTTCGGCGGCACCCAGCGTCTGACCAGGCTGGTCAACCCCGGTCTGGCCAAGGAAATACTTTTCACGGCGGATGTCTACAAGGCGGAAGACGCCGCGCGCATGGGCCTGGTCAACCACGTGCTGCCGGCGGAGGAACTGCTCTCTTTCTGCAAGGAAATGGCTTCGCGCATCGCCGCCCGGGGTCCTTTGGCCGTTGCTATGACCAAGGAAGCGGTCAACAACGGATTGGAAATGGATTTGGAGAAAGCCCTGGCCCACGAGGCGGACCTGTTTGGACTGGTCTTCACCACCGCCGACCGGCGGGAAGGGATCGATGCTTTTTTGAACAAGCGCAAGGCGGATTTCAAAGCGGAATAATCGAGCCCCAGAAGCAATCTGTTTATGCAGGCTGGCCGCGGCCGGCCTGCTTGCTTTTTCCTCTTCCGGCGGCACCAAACTTATGCTAAAATATAATATATATATAGATTGCATTTTGCCGCAGGGGGTGGAGAAGATGGATATAACCTGGCTGTTCCTGATCCTCTGCCCGTATATGCTGTTATATTTTTACTTTTGGGATTTTACCGCCTGGAATCATTGGAAGATTGCCACCTTCTGGATCTGCGGCCTGTTTTTGCTGGTCAGCGCCTGGCTGCTGGTGAATTATTTCAACCCCGGCCACCCGTCATTCCCCGGCTTGTTATAAATACCGCCGGTCTTTTAGCGGACAGTGGAAATGTCGCCGCAATGACAGAAACCGGGCGCCGTTTATGACATAATCAAGCTGCCGCGATTTATTCCCGATATTACCTTTCCTGACCCCCGCTTTAAAAGCGGGGCATTTTTTGATCAAAAGCGGGGGTTGTTTCCCACCGGCCGGTGCAATTATAAAATTTTTAAGGGAGCATTGCGGTTCATCCAAATACTGCTATAATAAAATAAAAAGCCAGTCCAAGAGGAGGTTGAAAGCATGTTTGTACGGGAGCACATGAGCACCTCTCCAATTAACATCAATCCGGCGACTCCCATTCTGGAAGCTTTAAACATGATGAAAAAGCAGAAAATACGCCATTTGCCGGTGGTGGAAAAAGGCCGGCTGGCGGGCCTGGTCACCGAGCGGACACTGCTGACCGTGTCCCCCTCGCCGGCCACCACCTTGAGCGTTTTTGAAATAAATTATTTGATGTCCAAGATGGTGGTCAAAGAGGTGATGATTAAACAACCGATTGTGATTGCCCCCACCGCTTCCATAGAAGAAGCCGCCCTGATCATGCGCGAGCACAAGGTGGGGTGCCTGCCGGTGGTGGAAAACGGACAACTGGTGGGCATCATTACCCAGACCGATGTGTTCGAGGCCATGATTAAAATCTTCGGTTTGCGTAAGGCCGGTACCCGCCTGGTCGTGGAAACCGGTGACCATGTCGGCGCGTTGGCGGACATACTGGCGCTGGTCAGGGAGCACAATATCAATGTGATCGGTGTGGCCTGCCTGGAAAAAGAAAGCAATAAATTTGAAATCATGCTCCGTTTGAGTACGGTCGAGCCGGAAGCGTTAATCCAAGACATGAAACAGCATGAATACAATATTATCTCGGTTAGTTAAAACATCAACCGGAGCCTGCGCCAATACAGCCTCCGGTCCGGACGGGCCGGTTTACTTTTGCGCCAACGGCGAATAATACAGCTATATCCGAGAAGGAGTAGATTGAAATGGATACCCTGGGTGCCCACGTACTGGCACGTTATGCCACAATTGCCATCGATATCGCCACCCGCATCGTGCGGGGTGAATACCGGGAAGGACAGAAGGTTTTCGGGCGTTCCACCCTGGCCGGCAAGTACAATGTTTCTCCGGAAACAATTCGCCGTGCCCTGACCCTGCTGCAGGATACCGGTATTGTCCAGGTCTCCCCCGGGGTGGGGGTGGTGGTGAAGTCCCAGAAGGCCGCTGAAGAATTCCTAGCCGAATGTGGTCAACGCCAGGTGTTGAGGGATATGCAGGACAGGTTGCACAGCCTGCTCCGGCAGCGGGACAAGGTAAACGCGGAAATCGAAAAATTGATGAATGAACTGCTTGAATACACTTTCAAAATGGCCGGCAGCCTGCAGCGGATCGAGGAAATCAAGGTCCTGCCTACTTCACCGCTGGTGGGCAAGTCCCTGGCCGAGGCCCAGTTCCGCGCCAAGACCGGTTCCACTGTGCTGTCCATTTACCGCAGCGGGGAGGAAATTCTTTCCCCGCGCGCCGAAACTGTCATCCGGGCCGGAGATGCCTTGATTTTGCTGGCTCCGCCGGAATTGAAGGATCAGGTGTACAATCTGGTGAACGGAATACTGCCGCAATAATAATTATAATAAATTTTCAATATTTGCTTATATACCTGGAAAGTACCGGGAATACTAATGGCAACCATAATAACAAGGGAGGTAATATCCGTGGGTTGGAAGGACTTTGAAAGCAAGGTCAGCGACGTTAAGGGAAAAACCGGGGTAAAACCCGACCGGGCTTTGCTGCGCAGACAGAGTGAGATGGAAAGTCCTGAAGAAACCGGCCGGATAGAGGAAGACAACCGCTAGACGGATTGTTCTGTCCGGGGTTGACCTGATTCCGTGCGAACCTCCCGTATTGAGCCCGGTATGAACAAAACCGGCCCCGTGATGGGCCGGTTTTTTATTCCGTTTGGCCGCCGTGCCGTGTTTCACCGTTCCGGTGCTCCGGTCCGGCAAAGAGATCAACCGCGCATTTTCTTGATCGCTTCCCGGATTTCCGACACGGAAGCTTCTTCTTCGATGGTGGACAGGTCGCCCAGTTCCTTTTCGGCCCACAATGTGCGCATGACGCGGCGCATAATCTTGCCGCTCCTGGTTTTGGGCAGTGTGCTGATGAACTGGATGTCCCGCATGACTACAATGGCGCCCATGGTGTTGCGCACATGATTGATCAATTCTTTTTTCAGTTCCTCCGAAGGCTCGTAACCAGATTTGAGCACCACAAAGGCGCAGGCCACTTCGCCCCGCAGCTCGTCCGGTACGCCGGAAACGCCGCTTTCCACCACGGCGGGGTGGGAAATGAGAGCGTTCTCAATTTCAATGGTGCCGATGCGGTGAGCGGCGATTTTGATTACTTCGTCGGACCGGCCGGCAAACCAGAGGTAGCCGTCCTCGTCGAGACTGGCGGCGTCGCCGCAGTAATAGGAACCTTTGGTTACCGGCAGGCGCTCCCAGTATTCCCGCTGGTAGGTTTCCTCGTTGTTCCACAGGGTGGAGGTCAATCCCGGGAACGGCCGCTTGATGATCACCACGCCCTTTTCACCCGGCGCCACCGGTTCGCCTGTTTTCTCGTCCACCACGCGGGCTACGATGCCGGGAACGGGTATGCCGGCGGAGCCCGGCTTGATCGGAATCATGCCCAGTCCGTAAGGATTGGCGAAAATGGGACCGGAAGTTTCGGTCTGCCACATGTGATCGATTACCGGGATGCGGTTGTCAAAAACATCCTCCTGCAGCCACTGCCAGGCGGGCGGGTTCAAAACCTCGCCGGCGCAGAAAATCCTTTTCACCGTGCTCAGATCGTGCTTTTGGGCATGTTCAATGCCCAGCCGCATCAAGCCGCGCACGCCGGTGGGGGACAGCCACATGGCGGTGACTTTGTTCCTTTCCACCACATCCCACCACATATCCTTGCGCGGATAATCCGGGGTGCCTTCGTAAAGGATGGTGGTGCAGCCGGCTAGCAGCGGACCGTAAACATTGAAGCTGTGCCCGACGATCCAGCCGATGTCCGAAGTGCAGAACCAGATGTCGCTATCCTGCAGGTCATAAATCCATTTGCCCATCGAATAGACGTACATCTGATAGCCGCCGTGCTTTTGCACGGTGACTTTGGGTTTGGCCGTAGTGCCGGAAGTGGGGAGCAAGAACAGGGGTTCGTTCGACTCCATGATTTCCACGGCGGTGCTTTGTCCTTCCCCGCCGGCCAGAAACTCTTCCCAGAAAATGTCCCGGCCGGGTTTCATTGGCGGGTTGCCGCCTTTGTTGAGCACCACCACTTTTTTAATCTGTTCCGGCGGGCACATGTCCAGTCCTTCGTCCACAATCTTTTTCAGGTCGATGGGCTTGCCCCGCCGCGAGCCCTCATCCTGGATCAGCATGTACTGCGCGCCGGAGATATTGAGCCGGTCCGCCACCGCGACGGAGGAAAAACCGGCGAAGATGACTACGTGAATGGCGCCCACCCGGGCGCAGGCCAGCATGGCGGCCACCGACTCGATGCTGGTAGGCATGTAAATGGCGATCCGGTCGCCTTTTTGGACACCCAGGCCGCGCAGGGCGGCGGCGTATTGCCCGACCAGGTGCAGCAATTGGGCGTAGGTGACCGTCCGGATCTCGCCGGTTTCGCCCGATTCGGCGATTATCGCCGCCCGGCCGCCGCGGCCTCTTTGGATGTTGTAATCCAGGCAGTTGTAGCTGATGTTGGTCAGTCCGCCTTCAAACCATTTGAAGGTGGGGTACTCCCAGGTGAAGACCTTGTCCCACTTCCTGAACCAGTGAATGTCATGCGCCGCCTTGATGGCGGCATTTTCCCAGAAGCCCTCCACATCGTCCTCCGCCCAGCGCATAAAACTTTTTACCTGTGGCGGTACCAGGCCGGTGCCAGCTTTATTCGCCCCCATAAATACATCCTCTCCTCCGCAAGAGTAATAAACCTGCCGAAAATAATTATAAGTCAAAATTGGGTAAACATTAAGAATATTTGCTTCAGTGAACTAAAATAAATGGTCAATGGACGTTTTTCAATCCCGGACGGTTTTACGCATTTTACCTTGAGCAAGGCATTGACACCGGCGGGCAGCAGGATTATAATTATTAATGGATTCTAAAATCTCAAACAACCTTCGGGGACGGGTGCAATTCCCTACCGGCGGTAAGGCGTCAAAGAGGTGCCGAGCCCGCGAGCCCGGTAACGGGTTGACCTGGTGCGAAGCCAGGGCCGACAGTAAAAGTCTGGATGGGAGAAGGTGGCGGAGCAGCCTTTTGCCTGGGTAAAAGGTATTGCTTTTATGTTCATGTGCCCTGGAGGTATTCAGCCTTGAGGGCTTTTGTCATTTGCAGCGGCAGTTTGGGGACTTTTTTCATCAGGTGATGTTTATGGACAGGCGGTACATGCAAATGGCCCTGGATCTGGCCCGGCGGGGACTGGGGCGTACCAGTCCGAATCCGGCGGTCGGGGCGGTGCTGGTCAAAGACGGCCGGGTGGTGGGGCGGGGCTATCACGCCCGTGCCGGCACCCCCCATGCCGAAATTCATGCTTTGCGCGAAGCGGGCGCACAGGCCCGGGGGTCCGCTCTTTATGTAACTTTGGAGCCATGCTGTCACCACGGCCGTACCGGGCCCTGCACCGAAGCGGTAATTGAGGCCGGGGTGACCCGGGTGGTGGCGGCGATGACCGATCCCAACCCGCTGGTGGCCGGCCGCGGTCTGGAGCGGCTGCGCCGGGCCGGAATCGAGGTTGTGGCCGGGGTATGCGAGGCGGAAGCGCGCCGGCTGAATGAGGTTTTTATCAAGTACATCACCACCGGCCTGCCCTTTGTGGTGCTCAAGGCGGCCATGAGCCTGGACGGCAGGATTGCCACCCGCACCGGCCATGCGCAGTGGATCACCGGACCGGCGGCCCGGGCGGCGGGGCATGTCCTGCGCGACCGGTACGACGCGATCCTGGCCGGGGTGAATACCGTCCTGGCCGATGATCCCTCCCTGACCACCCGTCTGGCGGACGGCCGGGGCCGGGATCCGGTGCGGGTGATCCTGGACAGCCGCGCCCGTACGCCGCCCGGGGCGCGGGTAATCAAACAGCAGTCGTCCGCGCCCACGCTGGTGGCGGTGACGCCGGACGCCCCGGCGGAACGGGTGGCCGCGCTGAAAAGCGCCGGCGCCGAAGTGTTGATGCTGCCCGGGGACGGCGGCCGGGTGGATTTACGCACCCTGCTCACTGAACTGGCCCGGCGGGAACTGACCGGCGTGCTGGTGGAGGGGGGCGGCGAAGTGCATGCTTCTTTTCTGTCCGCCGGACTGGCGGATAAAGTGGTCTGGTTTATCGCCCCGCTGATTATCGGCGGGCGGCAGGCGCCCGGTCCGGTGGGCGGGGATGGTCCGGCCACTTTGGACGGTGCAGTCGGACTGGAACAAATGACGTTGACCCGTTACGGGGAAGACTATTGTCTGGAAGGATACGTGCGGCGCGGGGAGGGATGAGGCATATGTTTACCGGACTGGTGGAGGAGTTGGGCGGCTTGAAAAAACTGACCCGCGGGACCGATTCCGCCCGGCTGCACATTACCGCCCGGAAAGTGTTGGACGGGCTGGCGATTGGGGACAGCGTCGCTGTCAACGGCGTCTGTCTGACGGTGGTGGCCCGTGATGAACAATCATTTGCCGCCGACGTGATGGCCGAAACACTGGCCAAGTCCAATCTGGGCGCGCTTTCGCCCGGGCGGCGGGTGAACCTGGAGCGCGCCCTGCGCCTGGGCGGTCGCCTGGGGGGGCACCTGGTCAGCGGTCATATTGACGGTGTGGGTACGATTACACGCCGGGAGGAGCATGACATTGCCGTACTGGTCACCATTGGCGCGCCGCCGGAAGTAATGCGCTATGTGGTCAAAAAGGGTTCGGTGGCCGTTGACGGCATCAGTCTGACCGTGGTGGATCTGGACGCCGCCGGTTTTCAGGTCTCCCTCATTCCGCATACCGCCGGCGCCACCACCCTCGGCTTTAAAAAGCCCGGGGATACGGTGAACCTGGAAGCGGATCTGATCGGCAAATATGTGGAAAAGCTGCTTTCAAACCGGGAAAACGCCCCGTCACCCGGCGGCGTCTCCATGAATTTCCTGGTTGAACATGGTTTTGCTTAAAATATGAACGGGGAGTGAGCGTGTTGGAAAAGCGTTTTGCCAGCATCGAAGAAGCGATTGAGGATATCCGGCAGGGTAAAATGGTGGTGGTGGTGGACGACGAGGACCGGGAAAACGAGGGCGATGTGATTGTCGCCGCGGAAAAGGCCACCCCGGAAGTAATCAACTTCATGGCCACCTACGCCCGGGGGTTGGTATGCATGCCCCTTGATGCATGGCGGGCGGATGAACTCGACCTGCAGCCGATGGTCATCAACAATACTGACAACCACTGTACGGCTTTCACCGTTTCAGTGGACTACAAGGATACCACCACCGGTATCTCCGCCCACGAGCGGGCGATGACCGTGCGGGCGATTTTGGACCCGGCCACCAAACCGGAGGATCTGCGCCGTCCGGGGCACATCTTTCCCCTGCGCGCCCGGGATGGCGGCGTGCTGCGCCGGGCCGGCCATACAGAAGCAGCGGTGGATCTGACCAGGCTGGCCGGGATGTACCCGGCCGGTGTAATTTGCGAAATCATGAAGGAAGACGGCACCATGGCCCGGGTGCCGGAACTGATGGAATTCTGCCTGGAACACGGGCTGAAGATAATCACCATCGCCGATTTAATCGAATACCGCCGGCATACGGAAAAACTGATCCGGCGGGTGGATACGGCCAAACTGCCCACCAAATACGGTGAATTTACCGCCGTGGCCTACGAAAGCCTGCTTGACGGCAAGGGCCACATCGCCCTGGTCAAGGGCGATCCGGGCGGCGTCGAGGCGCCGCTGGTCCGCGTGCACTCGGAGTGCCTGACCGGGGATGTTTTCGGTTCGGCGCGCTGCGACTGCGGCGATCAGCTGGCCCGGGCGCTGCAAATGATCGAAGCGGAAGGCGCCGGTGTGCTGCTTTACATGCGTCAGGAGGGCCGCGGCATCGGCCTTTTGAATAAAATTCGCGCCTACCATTTGCAGGATCAGGGCAAGGATACGGTGGAAGCCAATGAAGCCCTGGGTTTTCCGGCCGACCTGCGCGATTACGGCATCGGCGCCCAGATCCTGGCCGACCTGGGGCTGAAGAAAATCCGCCTGATGACCAACAACCCGCGTAAAATTGCCGGGCTGGAAGGACACGGCCTGCAGGTGGTGGCCCGGGTGCCGATTGAAATCCGTCCGGGCAAAAACAACCGTTTCTACCTGACGACCAAAAAACGCAAACTGGGCCACCTGCTCAATATCTCAAGCGAGGTCGGCTAATACAGGCCGCCTGAACGGGTATCCAAATAGCCGGCGGACTGCGGTAGGCAACGGGCCGGCTTTCGCCCGTCCCCTCCGCTGGATATCCAGGTATCCGGCAGCTGTTTTCCCCCGCGGAGGGGCCCGGAACGTACCGGGTATTGGTTTTGCACCGGGAGACAGTGTCAACAGGATCTCCCGGCACGATATTGCGCCCGCCGCCGGTGGCGGCGTCCCGGTACCGGCGGCGGGCGGATGTTTCGCGCTAAAAGCAAACTTATTGTTATGGCGGTGCCGCCCGGCGGCAATCAATGCCCGCCGGATGGTTTGAGGTGCAAAAACGGGTAGTAGATTATATTTCTTGAAGGGAGATGCGGTTTAATGCCGAAAGTTTACGAAGGGCATCTGGTCGGACAGGGTTTGCGCTTCGGCCTGGTGGTGGGGCGGTTCAACGAGTTTATCACGGGCAAGCTTTTGACAGGGGCGCTCGATGCCCTGAACCGGCACGGGGTGGCCGATCAGGACATTGAAATTGCCTGGGTGCCCGGCGCTTTTGAAATTCCCCTGGTGGCCCGGCGCATGATCACAATGCAGCGTTTCGACGCGGTGCTCTGCCTGGGCGCGGTCATCCGCGGTGCGACACCTCATTTTGACTACGTGGCGGCCGAAGTGGCCAAGGGAGTGGCCAAGGTGGGGTTGGACACGGGTGTGCCGGCCGTCTTCGGCGTGATCACCGCCGACACCATCGAACAGGCTGTGGAACGGGCCGGCACCAAGGCCGGCAACAAAGGCTGGGACGCCGCCGTGACGGGCATTGAAATGGCCAACCTGATGCGCAACCTGGCCGGTTAAGCCGGGGCGGACCGCCCGGCGCCGGGGTCTGACGGCGGCGTGATCTTGCGTCCGGTCCGGACCGGTATATAACATAGACAGACAAAAATGTAGGGGGCATTGCGGACGATGAGTATACATACCATCCAGGACCTGCAGGAAGTAACCGCCCGGCGGGTTTCCCCGGATGAGCGCCTTTTTTCCGCGGACCAGGAAGAAATCCGTCAGGGCTGGACCACGGATATTTACTTTGTCAAAACCAGGGAGATTCTGCGCCGGCTGGAACTCGCCGCCACCCCGGTGGTGGCGGAGGTGTTTGCCGGCCGGCCGGGCCTGCTGGCTGGCACCGCGGAGGTGAAGAACCTTTTGTGCGAAGCCGGGGTGGCGGTCTGGGCGCTGCCGGAAGGGGAATGGTTCGCGGCGAAGGAAGTGGTTTTGCGCATTCACGGCTCCTACGACCGTTTCGGCATTTATGAGACCGCCCTGCTGGGCATCCTGGCCAGTTCCAGCGGTTGGGCCACGGCGGCCCGGCACTGCAAGGAAGCGGCCGGTGACCGGCGGGTGGTCTGTTTCGGCGCCCGCCATGTCCACCCGGCGGTGGCGCCGGTGATGGAGCGGGCCGCGGTGGCGGGCGGCGCCGACGGGGCCAGTTGCATCCTGGGGGCCAAACTGGCCGGGCAGGAACCGGTGGGCACAGTACCGCACGCCGTGATTTTGATCACCGGCGATACGGTGGAAGTGGCGCGGGCCTATAAACAGTTCATGCCGCCCGGTTCCCCGGTGATTGTGCTTGTGGACACCTTCAAGGACGAAGCGGAGGAGGCGCTGCGGGTGGCCGCGGCCCTGGGCGGCGACCTGCATTCCATCCGTTTGGACACGCCAGGTGAACGGGGCGGGGTGACGCCGGCGCTGGTGCGGGAGGTGCGCGCACGGCTGGACCAGGCTGGTTTCGGTCACGTGCAGATCCTGGTCAGCGGCGGGCTGACCCCCGAACGCATCGCCCTGCTGGCCGAAGCCGGGGCGGACTCTTTCGGCGTGGGCAGTTACATATCCGGCGCCCCGGCCATTGACATGACCATGGACATCAAGGAAGTGGCCGGCCGGCCGGTTGCCAAGCGCGGGCGCATTCCGGGCATTACCGCGGCGCCGCGCTTGCAGCGGATTCTGTAAGCGGTTTGAGCGCGGCCGTCCCGGCCGCGCTCAAAATAAAAAACGGCCCGAAAGCCGCTTTTATAAGCTCAGATGGCCCGCTTGACCCGGCCGCTGCGCAGGCAGCGGGTGCAGACCAGAATCCGCCGGGGGGCACCGTTGATCACCGCCCGGACCCGTTGCAGGTTGGGCGCCCAGGTGCGCTTGTTCCGGATGTGGGAGTGGCTCACCTGCATGCCGACCACCACGCCCTTGCCGCAGATGGCACATTTCCTGGCCATTTTGAACACACCTCCTTTAAGCTGACACACATTGCTATTTTAACAGAAACGGCACCCGGGCGCAAGGGTTGTTAGTGAAAGGATGACTGCTTTGTCCGTCTCCAATCCGGCCGTACAGCCGGTGCAATACCTGAAATCGGTCGGTCCCCGGCGGGCCGCCCTGCTGGGCCGTCTGGGCATCGGCACTGTTTGGGATCTACTTTATCATTTTCCCCGTGCTTACCATGACCGCAGCCTGATCAAACCGGCCCACGCCTGTGTCCACGGGGAGCAGGCCACCCTGCAGGGCGTGGTCGCCGCGGCTCAGGAGCAAAAACCCCGGCGGGGGTTGACCATCACCAAACTGGTCCTGCAGGACGGGGCCGGTATTTTTTACGCTGTCTGGTTCAACCAGCCTTACATAAAAAAACAATTGCCTACCGGCACCCGCCTGCTGGTGACGGGAAAAGTGGAGCGCGGATACGGCGCGGTACAGGTCGCGGTGAGCGACTACGAGGTGCTGGACGGCGAGGAAACGTTGCATGCCGGGCGCATTGTGCCCGTCTATCCGCTTACCGGACAGTTGACCCAGCGCCTGATGCGCTCTGTGGTCAGGCAGGCGCTAGACGAATGGGCCGGTCAAATGGACGAATTTTTGCCTCCTGCCTTGCCGGCACGCTATCATCTGCCCGCACTGTCCACGGCGCTGGTCCAGATTCATTTCCCGGACACGGAGCGGGAAGCCCGGCGGGCGCAAAAGCGCTTTATTTTTGAGGAACTGTTTTTGCTCCAGCTGGTCCTGGCCGGGCGGCGCCGCCGGTTGGTCAGACAGGAAAAAGGGCATTCCTACCGGCCGGCCGGTGAACTGGTGAGGCGTTTGCTGGACACACTGCCTTTTCAGCTTACGGCCGGCCAGGAACAGGCCTGGCGGGAGATTTGCCGGGACATGGATGCCGCGGCGCCCATGAACCGCCTGCTGCAGGGGGACGTGGGGGCGGGCAAGACGGTGGTGGCCGTGCTGACACTGCTCCGGGCGGTGGAGAGCGGCCTGCAGGGCGCCCTGATGGCGCCCACGGAAACGCTGGCCGGGCAGCATTACCTGAGCCTTTGCCGCTTGTTGGAGCCGCTGGGCGTAAAAACGGCCCTGCTGGCCGGGGGCATGAAAAACCGGGAGCGGGAAGCGGTGCTGGCCGGACTGCAATCGGGTGAAACCGGACTGGTGGTGGGCACACACGCCCTGATCCAGGAAGTGGTGCAGTTTCAGCGCCTGGCCGTAGTGGTTATTGACGAGCAGCACCGCTTCGGCGTGCGCCAGCGGGCGCACCTGCAGTACAAGGGGCGGCATCCCGATGTGCTGGTGATGACCGCCACACCCATTCCCCGCACGCTGGCCCTGACCCTTTACGGCGATCTGGACGTGAGCACGATCAAGGAACTGCCTCCCGGCCGCCGTCCGGTACAGACTTTGGCCTGCGCGCCGGCGCAATTGCCGGATGTCTACCGGATGATTTTGGAGCAGGTGCGGGAAGGCCGCCAGGCCTACGTTGTCTGCCCGCTGGTGGAGGAGTCGGAAAAGCTGGACGTGCAGGCGGCGGTGGACCTGGCGGCCGCACTGGCCGCCGGGCCGCTCAAAAGCTGCCGGACCGGCCTTTTGCACGGCCGGTTGAAAGCGGCGGAAAAGGAACAGGTGATGCATGCCTTCCGCGGCGGGGAAATAGACGTGCTGGTGGCCACCACGGTGGTGGAAGTGGGCGTGGATGTGCCCAACGCCACCGTGATGGTCATCCTGGACGCCGACCGCTTCGGCCTGGCCCAGTTGCACCAGTTGCGCGGCCGGGTGGGCCGGGGGGCGCATCAATCCTACTGTATCCTCGTTTCCGGCGCCCGCACCGAAGAAGCCCGCACCCGCCTGGCGGCCATGACCGCCACCACCGACGGCTTCGTCCTGGCCGAAAAAGATTTGCAACTGCGGGGACCGGGCGAATTCACCGGCACCCGCCAGTCCGGCCTGCCGGATTTGAAAATCGCCGACCTGGTGCGCGACTGGCGGGCGCTGGAAACCGCCCGCTCCGAAGCGGTCAAATTAATAACCGCCGATCCGGATCTGACCGCGCCGGAACACCGGGCTCTGGCGGAAGAGTTGAAGCGGCGTTTCAGCCGGAGCGGATATCTGGAAATCAGCTGAGTGGGGATTGAAATATATCCACCAGGGTTTTGTGGCGGACGAGATGACCTGTGAATAAAGTTTGTTTTAGAATTATATTCTACCGGTCAACGATTGAAAATGACCACTCACCGGATATTGGTTTACATGAAACATTCCTCCTGCTATCCTTTTTCACAAGGTAAAATCAATACAGCAGGCACGGGTATTATCCCGGGAGTAAGTGAGTATTTGAGAGAGGCCGTTCTTGGTTGCTCTCTTTTTGTTTTTTGGGAAGGGCCTGGTGCCGGGGCAAAATTGAAGGGAGGGAACGTGTCTAATATTCTCATTATTCCAAATATATTGGCACCTTGTTTATGGTTCAGGTAATATCTTTGGCTCCCATGGTTTTCATGTGCGGCTCAGAATTGCAACAGTATTAATTTTACGGGCAAATGGAGGGGAATCTTTATGGCTGTTCTGGAAGAAGCCTTAAAAGAAGTGCAGTTGGTAAAAAATTACGTTGATGGAGAATGGGTTGATTCCAATGGGGAAATGCGCGACGTAATAAATCCGGCCACCGGAAAAACGATCGCTAAAGTTCCCATTTCCACCGGGGAAGAATTGGATGTGGCAGTTAAAGCGGCTAAAGATGCTTTTCAGGAATGGCGGACAACGCCCCCGGTGGCCAGGGTGCGGTGCCTTTTCAGACTGCGGGAACTGATGGAAGAAAACTTTGAGGAATTGAGCAGAATCCAGACGCAGGAACACGGGAAGGTGATCGATGAATCACGGGGGGAAACGAGGCGCGGCATTGAAAATGTGGAAGTCGCCTGCGGCATTCCCAGCCTGATGATGGGTTACAACCTGGAAGACGTGGCTGCGGGCATTGATGAATACGTCATCCGCCAACCCCTGGGTGTGTTTGGCATTATCGCGCCCTTCAACTTTCCTTTCATGGTGCCGCTCTGGTTTGCGCCCTACGCTGTGGCCACGGGCAACTGTGTTGTGATCAAGCCACCCTATGAGGATCCGGTTAGTCAGATGAAACTCACTGAACTGGTGGAAGAAGCGGGTTTTCCGCCGGGGGTCTGGAATGTGGTCAACGGCCACCGGGAAGTGGTGTCGGCCATGCTGGCGAATGAAGATGTGGCCGGGGTAACCTTCGTCGGTTCGACTGCAGTGGCCAAATATATCTATGAATCATGCGGGAAAGCAGGGAAGCGCTGCCTGGCCAATGGTGAAGCCAAGAATTTCATCATCATCATGCCGGACTGCAATGTGGAAAGCACCATCCCGGCTATATTATCATTGGCGTCGCCAAAGTCCAGGGTGGTTTGCACTATAGCATGATTCTTATCTTCACAAATGTAGAAGAAATTAAGTCCTCATCTGCTATAATGCTCCAGTAGACAACCTGGTATATTCGTGTTAATCTTAAAAACAGGGTAAGCCTATAATAATTTTGAAGGAGGAGCGGTCTATGTTTAGAAAATTGGCTGTATTGGCTACCGTATTGGTATTAACTCTTGCGTTTGCCATTCCTGCCATGGCTTCCACGCAAAGTGTCACTTATAATTATGACAATGGCAGTGCTTATTTTACCAGTTATGGATTCCGTACCGTTGATATCCGTCCGGATGAATATAACTGGCGTTATATTCACATGTCTTATCTGCCGGTAATTAGCTGGTATACCGTCCTGGGACGGCCGGAAATCTACCGGGAAAATAATCATCAATATGTGGTTATTTACCGCAGTGATTTTAGAAGCAGCCGTTTCCATGAGTATTACATCCGCTTAAACAATCATTTCTATCGCTTGTATGATTATCCTTATGGGTTTTAAAAGATTGTCATTAATATTGGCAAAATTATCAACAGGGATGGCGTTAAAGCGCCATCCCTTATTTTACGCCTGTATTGAATGAACACTCTGCCATCACTTTTAAATTAACCCCGTCCGGGTAAAATGTTCTAGTCATAAAGGGCACATTCCACGCTCATACTAAGACCAAGTTCAAACAAGGAGGTGATACAAAGTGGCGTTAGGACAGAAACGGAACCAGATGGTGGTGCCTCAGGCCACCGCGGCTATGGAGCAGTTCAAGTGGGAAACCGCCAATGAACTGGGCATCCAGGTGCCGCAGAGCGGCTACATGGGCGACCTGCCTTCCCGGGTAAACGGAGCCATCGGCGGCAACATGGTCAAAAAGATGATTGCCGCTTATGAGCAAAGCTTGGCCGGCGGTGCCCAGCCCCCGACTCCCCAGGTGACCAATGCGCGTACCACTCCCTAGCGGAGGTGAGGTATGAGCTTAACAGGTACACAGATTGCAGCGGGTTTGTGTACCGGCTTGCTTAAGTGCCCTGGCGGGGGGACCGGTCAAAACAGGAAGTGGAATGACCGGCAGACTAGAGGTGGATAGTCTGGATGCGACCGTTGCCTGTCTGGCCGGCCTCCGGCAGGGACCAGCTTAACAAGCGGAATACTCCGCTTGTTAAACTTTTAATGCAGGTAGTAGGCGTAATCATCGGCGGTCAGTCCGGGATGCAGGGCCAGGGAAATGCCGCCGGCGATCACCTTGGACATAGCGTGAATCAGGGAATCAATTTCCTTCGGAGTGACTGTAAGATTGCCGCCGCCGAAAGGTTCGAGCACCTTGCCGATGATGTGCTGTGCGAACCCGGGGTTCAAGCCCTGAAAAGCCTGATTGTTCTTTTTCATTTCTTCCAGAAAACCATTGATACTGTCCTGGGCGATCACCGCTGCATGCACTACGGTGGGCACGCCGATGGCCACCACGGGCACGCCCATGGTTTCCCGGTTGATGCCGGCCCGGCGGTTGCCGATGCCGGAACCGGGACTGATGCCCGTATCGGCAATCTGGATGGTGGTACAGATCCGGGTGACGCTGCGGGCGGCCAGGGAATCAATGACCATGATCAGTTCCGGCCGCACCTTTTCCACCACGCCTTTGATGATTTCCGCCGTTTCAATGCCCGTGATGCCCAGCACACCCGGGGCTAATGCGCTCACCGAACGCATGCCGCCCTTCAGCTCCTGTGGGGCGTAGTTGAACAGGTGACGGGTGACCAGACTGTTTTCGATCACCTTGGGGCCCAGAGCGTCCGGGGTGGCCCGCCAGTTGCCCAGGCCGACCAGTAGGATGTTGGAATATTCGGATAAGTTCACGAAGCGGCTTAAATTGCGGGCCAGCACTTCGCCGACTTGTTGGTGGGCGGCCGGGTTGTTCTCCCTTAAAACCGGCGCTTCAACAGTGATATAAGTGCCCACCGGTTTGCCCATTACTGCTTCGGCCGATTTGTCCACGATTTCCACAATAGTCACGCTGGCGTGCTCGTAACTTTCCCGGTCCACCTTCACCCCCGGTATCTCCTGTCCGGTTTCTCCCCGGACAATTTCCCGGGCCTCCACCGCCAGATCCAGATTGACGCCGAATGAACGGTAAATTTCCAGAAGCAACCTGATTTCCCCTTTCAAGTACATCCATATATTTTCCTGCCGGTTGAGAATTATGCGGATAAAAATCGATTTTTTAAGCCCTTTATGCTATAATATTGCCGTTGGTATTGCTGGCATCAAAAGGAAAGGGGCTTTTGCCTTGCGGGTTATCGCCGGCACGGCGCGGGGGCGCCGGCTGAAAGCCCCCCGCGGCTGGCCCGGGCGCCCCACCGCCGACCGGGTGAAAGAGGCGCTCTTCAACATCCTGGCCGCCCGGGTGCCCGGCAGCAGTTTTCTCGACCTGTTTGCCGGCACGGGCAACGTGGGTATTGAAGCTTTGAGCCGGGGAGCGGAGCGGGCCGTTTTTGTGGAAAAGGACGGGCGGGCCGTGCGCGCCATTGAGGAAAACTTGGCCGCCACCGGTTTGGAGGGGCGGGCGCAGGTTTTAAAAAGGGACATGCCGGCGGCACTCGCTGAAATGGCCGGACGGAATTGTTTCGACCTGATCTTTGTCGACCCGCCGTACGGGCGGGCGCTGGAAAAAAAAGCGCTGGATTTGATCGGCGGCAACGGCCTGCTGGCATCCGGCGGTTGGGTGATCGTGGAAAGCGGCAAGCGGGAAATCCTGCCCCGGGAGGCGGCCGGATTGATCCTTTTCCGCCAGGAGCGGTATGGTGATACCATGCTTTCCCTTTACGTACCGGCACAGCCCCGCCGCAGTGACGGGCGTCAGGCATGATCATTGGCGTTCGGAGTGAGATTTCCGCCGTATGCATGCAATATAACCGGGGCGGCATGAAGTGGATCCGGCGGTCTCCGCCAGGAAGCCCGCAGGGCACGTGATTTAACCGCCGGGAAGCGTCGCGGTCTGGAAAGGTGTCCGGATGCGGCGAAGCTGTACGGTCGGCCGGCCGGAATTAAATATCAGTTTTTGTGGAACAGTACCAGACGAACGGCGCCGGAGGGAGGACTTTTTTTGCGCATCGCGGTTTATCCGGGCAGCTTTGATCCGGTTACCAACGGCCATCTGGATGTAATTGAGCGCGCGGCGCTTTTATTCGATCAACTGATTGTGGCCGTCTCCCGTAACACGGCCAAAAAGCCGCTGTTTACCGTGGCGGAGCGGGTGGACATACTGCGCGAGGTGCTGCAGCCTTATTATAACGTACTGGTTGATTCCTTTGAAGGCCTGACGGTGCACTATGCCCGCAGCCAGAACGCCCAGGCCATCATCCGCGGGCTGCGGGCGATTTCCGATTTTGAAAACGAATTTATGATGGCCCTGACCAATAAAAAGCTGGTGCCGTCGGTGGACACACTTTTTTTAATGACCCGGGCGGAGTATTCCTTCATCAGTTCCAGCGCCGTAAAGGAAGTGGCCTATTTCGGCGGTTGCGTGCAGGATCTGGTGCCCGGGGCGGTGGAAAAGAGACTGCACCGGAAATTCAACGCCCGCCGGGAAGCGGGCCGGGAGGGATAATCAGTGGAGCTTTTCAATGTGCTTAACGAACTGGAGGAATTGGTTGAAAACAGCCCCAGAATCCCCATGACCAGAAAAGTCATTATTGATGAGGACAGCCTGCTGGATTATGTGGACCGGATCCGCACCGTGCTGCCGGAGGAAATCCGGCAGGCCAAGTGGGTGCTTCAGGAAAGGGAAAAGGTGCTGGCCGAATCCAAAAAGGAAGCCGGCCGCCTGCTGGAAAGTGCCCAAAAGCAGATGGAAAAACAGGCGGAGGAAAGCGAAGTGGTACGCCAGGCCAGGGTTATTGGCGAACAAATTGTGGACAAGGCCGAGGAAGTGGCGGCTCAGATCAAGCACGGCGCCAGGGAATACGCGGACGATATCCTGAACGGGCTGGAGGAAAAATTAAACCAGCTGATGCTGGAAATTCAAGCCGGCCGCGCCGAATTGAAAGGCGGCGCCGTCAAAAAAGCCGCTAGCTGAAGCACCGGTCCGCTGCCGCCGGTTGCCGGTCATGATTTGAACAATTGCAGGATGGCCGGCCAGTCGCAGTATTTTTCCACGTTTTCCATGGCCAGGTTGATGCTGCGGGCGTCGTCGGGACGGATGCGCCGTCCCACCTCGGCAATTTTTTCAATTGTCGTAAAAGTGTCGTAATGCACCAGGATTACCGGCACTTCCTTTTCAGCCGCCCGGGCGATTACTTTGACGTCGGGATAGAGGCCGCCGGTCAGAATCAGTACCGCCGTGCTGGTTTCTAGAGCGGCCAGGGCCAGGTCGGCCCGGTCCCCGCCGGTGATCACCGCCTTGTTGGGAGCCCGGCGCAGGTAACCGAGGGCGCTTTCAATGGTCATGGCGCCGATGACCACGTCTTCCACCACCCGGTCCAGCCTCTCCTCCCCGGTGAGCAGTTCGCCGCCCAGCGCCTCGTAATATTCGGCCACGGTGGGGGAGGCGATTTCCGGGCGCCGGGGGATGATACCCAGGCTCTTGAATCCCCGCTCCTCCAGGATGGAACGGTAGATGCCTTCTGTTTTGGCCAGCAGCGGCCGCGGCACGTGGTTGAAGATATTGCCGGCCGGGGTGATCCCCTGGCTTTTCAGAAAAGTGTTGATGAAGATGGCCTGGTCCATGCTGAAGTCGTTTTCAATGCGGATCATGAAAATGACCGCCGCCTGCAGTTCCTTGGCCAGGGTGACCGCGTCCAGGCCCAGGCAGCCCATGATATGGGGGAAGCCGGCGCCGCCGATGAGCACCACGTCCGCTTCCGCAGCTACCTGCCGGTAGCAGGAAAGAATTCGGTCCAGGCCGGCGCAGTGCCGGTGTCCGGACAGGTAAGAAGGTCCGGCCAAAAAGGGTACGATCACATCCAGCGGTTGGGGCAGGTCGAGCACCCGGCGCATCAACCGGGCGTCCTCGTCTTCCTGCCCGGTGATGCCGGCGGGATGACCCACCGGTTTGAAATAAGCCACCCGGTGGCCCTGTTGTTTCAGCTTCAGGGCCAGGCCCACGGCGAAGGCTGTTTTACCGCTGCCCGCGGTGCCCATGATGTACAGGTTTTTCATCGCAAACACCTCACGATACGGTGATTTTAATATCCAGCGCAGCCGCCCCGTCCGGGTAGGCAAACACCGGGTTGATATCCATTTCCGCGATCTGCGGGAAATCCAGCACCAGCCGGGCCACCCGGGTGATCATATTGGTTAGGGCTTTGATATCTGCCGGTTTTTCGCCCCGGTATCCGCGCAGCAGGGTATAGGCCCTGGTTTCCGTGAGCATGGCCTGCGCTTCGCCCGCGCCGAGGCTGCCGGCCAGGCGGAAGGAAACATCCTTTAAAAGATTGACATAAATCCCCCCCAGGCCGAAGGCAATCAGCGGCCCGAACTGTACGTCCTGGGTCATGCCGATGATCAATTCGGTGCCCTTGGGCATCATTTTTTGTACCTCCACCCCGTGGATCACCGCCCGGGGCAGGTAGCGCTGCACATTTTCATGGATCTGCATGAATGCCCGCTCCGCTTCCTGCGGGCTGTTTATGCCCACCTGCACCCCGCCCACATCGGTTTTATGCATAATCTGCGGGGAAGCCACCTTCATCACCACCGGAAAGCCGATTTCGCCCGCCTTTTGTGCCGCTTCCCGGGGACTGCCGGCCAGTGCGACGGGGGCGGCGGCAATGCCGTAAGCTTCCGCCACCCGGGTGGCTTCGCTGCCCAGCAGCACCAGGCGGCCCTCATTTTTCACCGCCTTCAGTATGTCCGCCACCAGTGCCCGGTTGGCATCCGGCAGGGCGTCCGGTTCCTCCCGGGCCGGGCGCCGGCATGTCCGGGCGTAGCGCACCATACCGCTGATTGCCGCAATGGCCGGTTCGGGGAAGGTGTAAACCGGGATGCCGGCCGCCGCCACCAGTCGCGCTCCCGGAGCGAGCGTTTCGCCGCCCATGTAGGCGACAAACACCGGTTTGTCCGGGTGGTTGCGGTGGCTGTCCACAATCGCCCGGGCGGTTTCTTCCACATTGGTCACGGCGGTCGGGCAGACCAGCACCAACGCACTGTCCGTGCCGGGATCGGCCAGTGTTTGATCCAGGGCCAGCCGGTAGCGGTCCGCTCCGGCGTCCCCCAGCACGTCCACCGGATTGTACACCGCCGATTCCGGCGGCAGGCCGGCGCGCAGGGCGTCGCTGGTTTCCTTGCTGAACCGGGACATATTCAGATGCGCCCGTTCAATGTGATCGGTGGCAATAATGCCCGGTCCGCCGGCGTTGGTCACCACCGCCACCCGGTCGCCGGCCGGCACGGGCTGGCGGGAAAAGGCCACCGCCAGATCGAACAGTTCGGCCATGCTGCGGGCGCGGATTACGCCGCTCTGCCGGAAGGCGGTTTCGTAGGCCAGATCGCTGCCGGCCAAAGCACCGGTATGGGAAGAGGCGGCCCGGGCGCCGGCCTGGCTGGTGCCGCTTTTCAAAATGATCACCGGCTTGCGCCGGCTGGCCTCACGTGCCGCCTGCAGGAATTGTTCCCCCCGAGCCACGTCTTCAATATAACATAAAATGACCCGGGTCTGCGGATCTTCCGCCGCCGCGGCGATAAAGTCGGCTTCGTTCAGATCCGCCTTGTTGCCCAGGCTGATTACCTGTGAAAAGCCGACCCGGTTGGCCAGGCTCCAGTCCAGAATGGCCAGCAGCATGGCCCCGCTCTGCGAAATGAAGGCAATGTCCCCGGCGGCCGGGAAAACGGCGGAAAATGAAGCGTTGATCGGCACGTGTGTGTCCATCATGCCCACGCAGTTCGGCCCCAACAGACGCATACCGTAGCGGCGGCAGATCCGGGTCAGTTCCCGTTCCAGCACCATGCCTTCCTTGCCGGTTTCTTTAAAACCGGCCGTAACCACCACCAGGTTTTTGGCCCCGGCGATGCCGCACTCTTCCGCCACGCCCACCGTCAGTTTGGCCGGCACGGCCACCACCGCCAGATCCACCGCACTGCCGATATCCCGGATGCTGTGATAGCATTGCAGGCCGGCGATTTCATCCTCTTTCGGGTTGATCGGGTAAATTTTACCCTTGAAGCCGCAGTCGATCATGTTTTTTAAAATGGCGTAGCCGATTTTCCCCGGTTTTTTGGAAGCACCGATAATGGCCGCCGTTTGCGGACTGAAAAAACTGGCCGGACCGGTCAAGCTGCTCACCTTCTTTGCCGCTGTTGTCGGCTTTAGCATTTCCGTGTTGCGGGCTGAACATGCAATAAAGGGGGGAGGAAACAGTTTTTCAGCGGCCGGTCCGGAAAATCAAAATGCGCACGCCGCGGCACAGGTGATAGAAAAGCGCCAATAAAACAATTCCACCCAGGGCAAGTAAAAAAACAATCAGGGGCAGCCAGGCGCCGGTCCAAAGGGAGGCGGTGTGCTCCACCAACGGGGCGAATACCGGGCGGGCCAGGGTTTCCGCCAGCGGGCGGGCCGGGCCGAACAAGAGGCAGGTATAGACCGCGGCCAGGGCGGCGTGAAAGACGCGCACAATGATGAAGGGCGTCAGGCGCAGATCCGTGCCGGCAATCATGCTGGCCGCCTGGGCGATCACCGACAGTCCGCTCCAGGCCAGGATAACGCCCACGGCCACCAGCTGGTGCAATAAAGGCGCCGCCGCTTCGCTGGCTATTTTGGTGCCGATGGTCATTTCAAAGATGCCGCTGGCCACCGCCGGCCAGACGGCCGGCGCCAGGCCCAGGGGGCCCAAAATCAGGCCGAGCAGGCGGGCCAGCAGGTCGATCACGCCGGCGCCGGTGAGCAGGCGGATGATTACGGCAAAGAGAATGATGAAACCGCCGATGTTCAACAAGTTGTTGACCGCTTTCTTCACCGCATCGCCGATCACCTGCCCCGGGGCACGGTTGTCCTCCCGCTGCAGGCGCAGCATCTCACGCAGCGCCCGGCTGAAGATGTTTCCCGTCTGCGGCGGGGCGGGGAGCACTTCCCGGTCGCGGCGCCCGTAAAAGCGCAGGGCAAACCCGAGAGTGAGGTTGGCCAGGTAGTGCGCGCCGGCGATTAAAGCGCCCAGGGCCGGATCGTGGAACATGCCCACCGCCACCGCCACCAGCATAAACAGGGGGCTGGAATTATTGGTGAAGGCCATCAGCCGCTCACCTTCGATGCGTGTGCACAGTCGGCTGGTGCGCAGGCGGGCGGTGACCATTGCCCCGATCGGGTAGCCGCTGGTGTAGCCCACGGCCACCACAAAAGAGCCGGCGCCGGGCACGTTGAACAGGGGGCGCATCACCGGCTCCAGCAAAACGCCCATGAAATGGACCACGCCGAAATTGAGCAGCAGTTCCGAGGCGATAAAAAAGGGCAGCAGTGAAGGGAAAACAATGTTCCACCAGGCGTTCAAGCCGGTGACGGCGCCTTCATAAACCGTCTTCGGCTGGAGCACCATACCGGTGACGAAGCACAGCACCAGGGCGGTCCAGAAGAAACGGGCCAACTGCCGGTGGTATTTTCCGGCCAGGCGGAGCATGCGCCGCCCCAGAGCATAAAGCAGTGCCAGCGCCGTCAGTACGGCCACGGTAAGGGTGAGCAAGGGAAAACACCTGCCTTTGGGGAGAAGCGGCACGGCATAATTGTGCCGGGCCGCTGGCATGCATCTCCTCCCTTAGATTTATATGGATCACCTGCCGGCCGGTAGACCAGTTTTGTTTTCCGGTTTGCATGTCCGGGCGCAGATGACGGAGGTGATTTTGCCGCCGGTGGCGAATAATTAATTTCTGGTGATGGAAATGGAAAAAGACAACGGCCGAATTTGGCGTGAAAAACAAAAAAATGCTTTGCGGCGGGCTGCCGGCATCTTCAAGGAAGCCTGCTACCCGGAATTTGCCGCTGCGGATGATATTTACCGTTGGGTGCGTGTATTGAGGGAAGAGGCGGAGGACCGGAGGAGGGGGCACTTTGTTCAATAGATTGAAACGGCTCCCCCGGAAAAGAATTATTCCTTCCCTGCTCCTGGCGGTGATCCTGGTTGGTGCGGGCCTGTTCATTTTTTTCGCCTACCCGCAGTGGTTCGGGGTCAATGTGCCGGCGGGCGACGTGCCGGTGCAGCGGGTGCTGGTGGTGGCCCCCCACCCGGATGACGAGACGCTGGGACCGGGCGGCATGATTGCCCGGGCGGTGAAGCAGGGAACGCCGGTGCGCGTGGTCGTGGTCACCTACGGGGACGGGTTTGCCAAAGCGGCGCAGGCTTTTACCGGCAAACGCAGCCTCACCGCCGCGGACTACCGCAGGCTGGGGGAAGCCCGGCGCCTGGAAACCATCCGGGCCATGGAAACGCTGGGGCTGCCGGAAAAGGACGTCATATTCCTCGGTTACCCCGACGGCGGCACGCGCCGCCTGTGGTACAACAACTGGGATTGCAGCCATCCGTATACCGGCATCAACGGTGCTGACCGGGTCCCCTATGCCAGCGCCTGGAAACCGGGTGCCCCCTATTGTGGTGAGAGCGTGGTCGCCGCCCTGACCAATATCATCGCCGAATACAAGCCGACGGACATTTATCTGCCCGACCCGGGGGACGAGCACCCCGATCACTGGGCGGTAAACGCCTTTGTCCAGTATACCCTGGCCGAAATGAACTACCGGGCCAATCTATACACCTACCTGGTGCACCGCAGTTACTGGCCGGAACCGCTGATTGCCGAGCCGGGCAAGCCGCTGCGGCCGCCCAAGGAAATGCTCGGGATCGGCACCAAATGGCGGGAGGTGCCCCTGTCAAAAGAGGAAATTGATTTAAAAAGCCGGGCCATCCACTGTTACGCCACCCAGGAAAAGGTGATGGGTCCGTTTCTGCGTGCCTTTATCAGAAGCACCGAGTTGTACGGCTCCTTCAATGTGCCGGTGATCCCCAACCGCAGTGAGCCGCCCGCCCTTTCCGGCCGGGAGGACTTTGCCTCCCTGGTGCGCGACGCCCGGACGGACACCAGCTTCTACCGGCTGTTTTACCGCCTGGAAAGGCTGCCCGATCTGTCCGCCGTGGGCATGCTGCGCCAGGACGACCGCCTGTGGCTGGTGCTGCAGACCGAACAGCCGCTCTCAACCCGGGTCGCCTACCGGGTGGACATGCGCTTTTTCTTCCCGGACGGCAAGGTGAAACGGCTGGATTACGAGATAACCGGCCGCCAGGTGCAGGTGCAGACACCGGCGCCCAACAACCTCGACCTGCCGCCGGCACAGGTGGAGGGCGACGCGCACCGGCTGCTGATCGCCATCCCCGCCGGGCAACTGCAGGGGGCACGCGCCGTGCTCATGGACGGCGAAACTTATCTGGGGAAGATTATGTTTGACAAGACGGATTATAGATTGTTTGATTTTTAATGCCGGTTGGGATGATTCCCCGCCCCGGTGCGGATCGGGAACGGGGATGACAATGCCGGGAAACTAAAAAGTTTTACCGTACCGGCAGAGATTCCGTTCAAAACAAAAGAATTACCCGGATAAATTAAGGGGGGGGTAATCCAAAATGATTGAAGAGCTTTTATCAGCCAACAAAAACTTTATGGCGAAAAAAACGCCCGTTGTTTCAAAATACCCGCGTTTGCGTTTGGCCATCTTAACTTGTATGGACGCGCGTTTGGTTGAACTGGTGGAACCGGCTTTGGGTTTGGCGCGGGGAGATGCCAAAGTGATCAAGAATGCGGGCAATATCCTCGATCAGGGAGCGCTGCGCAGCCTGGTGGTTGCCGTTTATCTGCTGGGGGTCGGGGAAATCATTGTCATTGGGCACAGGGATTGCGGCATGGTCGGGGTGGATGTTCAGGCGCTGCGGCAGAAAATGCTCGCCAGGGGGGTGCCTGAGGGGGCGATCGCTGAATTAAATTTGGTCGAATGGATCGGTACTTTTGCGGATGAAACGGAAAACGTCCGTCGTGTTGTTATGCAAATTCGCAACAGCCCCTTGATTCCCCGTGACGTGAAAATACATGGACTAATGATGGATCCCGATACGGGTTGTGTTGAAGTGGTAAATCAAAACCAGTAGGGCGAGAATTTATTTTTTAGGGATGGAATATCCGGTAGGCCTTGACCGTCTGCGGAATGGCAAACAAGCGTTTAAAGATGCTTTCCGGAGTGGAAACCGGGGAGCATGGTTTGCCGTTATATAAAGAAATTCGGGATGCAATAGTTCTCGCTAACGCCATCCTGTGGTATTGTCGGAAATAGTTTCTTTAAAGGATTTTCATCTTCGAAATAGAAATATTCAACAAACTTATACCGAGGAGCAATTTTATGGCCCGATTGGAAGACCTCACCCGCGACGCATCCGTCAAAGGCATCCTGCCCGGCTCCCCGGTCACGGTGGTGGACGTCAAATGGCTCGGCACCGTGGCCGTGGAGTTGACTTACAAAGATGCCGCCGGCCGGCTGGGCAACGAACTGCTCTACCGCGACCGGGAACCGGCATTGGAAATCGTCACCCGCAGCCGGCCCTGGAACTTCGACGGCGACGGCGGGCTTTTCCGCCTGGTTTCCGAAGCGCGGCGCATCCGGCTGGCTTACCTTTTCGACCCTTTGCTGGCCGTGCATACCTCTTTGATTGAACCGCTGCCCCACCAGATCACCGCCGTATACGAATCAATGCTCTCCCGCCAGCCCCTGCGCTTTTTGCTGGCGGACGATCCCGGGGCGGGCAAAACGATTATGGCCGGCCTGCTGATTAAGGAGTTAATTATCCGGGGCGACGTGCACCGCTGTTTGATCTGCGTTCCCGGCAACCTGGTGGAACAGTGGCAGGACGAACTGGCCGGCAAGTTTCACCTGCCCTTTGAAATCCTCACCCGGGAAAGGTTTGAAACCGCCCGCACGGGGAACCCCTTCGCCGAAATGAACCTGATCATCTGCCGCCTGGACCAGTTGAGCCGCAACGACGACATCCAGGACAAACTGCGGATCACGGACTGGGATCTGATCATTTGCGACGAGGCGCACAAAATGTCCGCCACCTTCTTCGGCGGCGAGCTGAAAACGACCAAACGCTACCGGTTGGGCCGCCTGCTCGGCACCATCACCCGCCATTTCCTGCTCATGACCGCCACGCCGCACAACGGCAAGGAGGAAGACTTCCAGCTGTTTATGGCCCTTTTGGACGGGGACCGCTTTGAAGGGCGCTTCCGGGACGGGGTGCATGTGGTGGATACCTCGGATTTGATGCGCCGCCTGGTCAAAGAACAGCTGCTGAAATTCGACGGCACACCGCTTTTTCCCGAAAGACGCGCCTACACCGTCACCTACCGCTTGTCTGACAGAGAGGCGGCGCTTTATGAAGCTGTGACCGCTTACGTGCGGGAGGAAATGAACCGCGCCGACCGCCTGGCCGCGGAGGGAGAAGGGGCGCGCCGCACCTCGGTGGGCTTCGCCCTGACCATACTGCAGCGGCGCCTGGCCTCATCGCCGGCAGCCATTTACCAGTCCCTCAAACGCCGGCGGGAAAGGCTGGAAAGACGGCTGCGCGAAGAAAAGCTGCTTCAACGGGGACGGGAAGCAAGGTTAACCATAAGCGACACTTTGGACGAGGAAGCCCTGGCCGACCTGGAGGATGCGCCGGCCGAAGAGCGGGAAGAAACGGAAGAGATCCTGGTGGATCAGGCCACCGCCGCCCGCACCATCGCCGAACTGGAAATAGAAATCGCCGGACTGAAACAGCTGGAAGAAACGGCGCAGCGGGTCTATCTGTCCGGGGCGGATAAAAAATGGGAAGAGCTGTCCAGCCTTTTGCAGGATGAGGCCCGCATGTTCGACGCCCACGGTCACCGGCGCAAGCTGGTCATCTTCACTGAATACCGGGATACCCTGCATTACCTGGCGGAAAAAATCAGCAACCTGCTCGGCCGCAAAGAGGCGGTGGCCACCATCAGCGGCGGCATGTCCCGGGAAGAGCGGCGCAAAGTGCAGGAAGCCTTCATCCACCAGAAGGAAGTGCAGATCCTGGTGGCCACCGACGCCGCCGGGGAAGGCATCAACCTGCAGCGCGCCCACCTGATGGTCAACTACGACCTGCCCTGGAACCCCAACCGTTTGGAACAGCGCTTCGGGCGCATTCACCGCATCGGCCAGACCGAAGTTTGCCACCTGTGGAACCTGGTGGCCGCCGAAACCAGGGAAGGGGAAGTGTACCACCGTCTGCTGGAAAAACTGGCCGAAGAGCGGGAGGCCCTGGGCGGCCGGGTGTTTGACGTGCTGGGCCGGGTATTTGACGACTACCCGTTACGGGATCTGCTCATGGAAGCCATCCGCTACGGTGAAAATCCGGAAGTGCGCGCCCGTTTATACCAGGTGGTCGACCGGGCGCTGGACCGGGAACACTTGACCCGGCTGCTGGAAGAAAGGGCGCTGGCCGCCGGTTCCATGGACGCCACCCGGGTGCAGCGGATCCGCGCGGATATGGAACGGGCCGCGGCCCGCCGCCTGCAGCCTCATTTCATCCGTTCCTTCTTTCTGGAAGCCTTTGCCCTGCTGGGCGGCACCATCCGCCAGCGGGAGCCGGGGCGTTACGAGATTACCCATGTGCCGGCGTCGATCCGCCAGCGGGACCGGCTGATCGGTACCGGCAGCCCGGTGCTTTCCTGCTATGAGCGGGTCTGCTTTGAAAAAGAAAGGATCAACATGCCCGGTTTCCCGCCGGCCGCCTTTATCTGTCCCGGCCATCCCCTGCTTGACGCCACTATCGACCTGATCATCGAACGCTACCGGGAGCTATTGAAAAAAGGTGCTGTTTTGATCGACCCCGGCGACAACGGCGGGCGGACACGGGTGCTTTTTTACCTGGAACATGCCATCCAGGACGGGCGCAGCGATCAGGCCGGGAACCGGCGGGTGGTCTCCCGCCAGATGCAGTTTGTGGAGATGGATGAAACCGGCCGGGTGCGCAGCGCCGGTTACGCCCCCTATCTGGATTACCGGCCGGCAAAAGAAGATGAGCTTGCCCTGCTGCGGCCGGCGCTGGATGCCCCCTGGCTGCACGGTGAGCTGGAGCAAAGCATAATCACCCACGCGGTGGAGCACATCGTGCCGCGGCATTTCGAAGAAACGCGCCGCCGCCGGGAAGAGCTGGTGGACAAAGTGGCGGCGGCGGTCAAAGACCGGCTGACCAAGGAAATCAACTACTGGGATCACCGGGCGGAAGATCTCAAGGCACAGGAGAGCGCCGGAAAAATAAACGCCCGCATCAATTCGGTCAAGGCCCGCCAGCGGGCCGACGAGCTGGCCGCCCGGCTGCAGAAACGCCTCACCGAACTGGCGCAGGAACGGCGTCTGTCGCCCCTGCCCCCGGTGGTGACGGGCGGCGCCCTGGTGGTACCCGCCGGTCTGCCGGCCCGTTTGCGGGGAGAAGAAACGGCGGAACCGGATTTATTCGCCCGGGAAACCGCCCGGGTGGAGCGTCTGGCCATGGAGGCGGTGCTGGTTCGGGAACGGAGCCTGGGCCGGGAGCCGCGGGACGTTTCGGCGGATAAATGCGGTTACGACATTGAGTCCCGGGATCCAGCGCGCGGACTGCTCTACTTCATCGAGGTCAAAGGACGGATCAAAGGGGCCAAAACGGTTACGGTGACCAGGAACGAGATCCTGACGGCACTGAACAAACCCGAACAGTTCATTCTGGCCCTGGTGGTGGCGGACGGGGATCAAGTGGAACGGACGGCGTATTTAAACAAACCCTTCCAAAAGGAGCCCGATTTCGGAGTAACCAGTGTAAACTATGACCTGGATGAACTGCTGGCCAGGGGTGTATGAGCGGGCGGTTTCTATTGCTCCGGCCGTTTTTAAATAATAATGCTTGCCTCTCCATTGTATATACAATAAAATAATACAAACACATTTACATGGAGGCTGTGGTATGGAAAACACCAAACTGACGCCCGTCCGGTTTCCGGTTGCCCTGCTCACCGACCTGGATAAGCTGGTCGGTCCGGGCAAGCGCAGCAAATTCATCATCGAAGCGACGCAAAAAGAACTGCTCCGGCTGAAACAAAAAAAGGCTTTGCAAACGGCGGCCGGCATTTTTAGGGAAAAGGATTACCCCGAATTTGCCACTTCCGGGGACACCTATTCCTGGGTGCGTAAATTGAGGGAAGAAACGGAGGCCCGGAGGAGGAGACTTTTTGAACAATAACGGATTTCTTTTGGATACCACCATTTTGATCGACTTTCTCCGCGGCCGGAAAGAAGCGGCGGAGATGCTGAACGGGCTGGTGGAAGAAGGACCGCTGGCCTGCTGTCCGGTGACGGTGGCCGAGATATTTTCCGGGGCCAAGCCGGAAGAACTGCCCCGGATCGAAGAATTTTTGGAGGCGTTGGTCTACCATCCTATCGGCTACAGGACGGCCCGCCGGGCCGGCCTGTACCGGCGGGATTATCAGAAGAAGGGGATCACCCTGTCCATTTCCGACACGTTGATTGCCGCTGCGGCGGTGGAGAAATCCCTGACCCTGGTGACAAAAAACGTCCGGCACTTCCCCATGCCGGAACTGATGGTGATTGAACACAGTTGATGAAACGAGGTTATATACATAATGGGTGTGCGCAAAAAACTGATTGAAGTGGCCCTGCCCCTGGACGCGATCAACCAGCAGTCGGCCCGGGAAAAATCCATCCGGCATGGCCATCCATCCACCCTGCACTTATGGTGGGCGCGGCGTCCCCTGGCGGCCTGCCGGGCGGTGCTTTTCGCCTCACTGTTGGATGATCCGGGTAATGACCGGGAACGGGAAAAACTCTTTGAGTTAATTGGTGAACTGGTCAAATGGGAAAATGTAAATAACGAAACTGTTTTGAAGCAGGCCAGGGAGGAAATCCTGAAATCAACCGGCGGCCATCCGCCGGCGGTGCTGGATCCCTTCTGCGGCGGCGGCTCCATCCCCCTGGAGGCGCAACGGCTGGGGTTGCAGGCTTATGGCAGTGACCTGAACCCCGTGGCCGTGCTGATCACCAGGGCGCTGATTGAAATTCCGCCCCGGTTTGCCGGGCGGCCGCCGGTGAATCCGGAAAAGAGGGGGGAAATGCTGGCGGGTGAGGGCTGGCGCGGGGCCGCCGGCCTGGCTGCCGACGTGTACTACTATGGCCGCTGGATGCGGCAGGAAGCGGAAAAGCGCATCGGCCACTTATACCCCAAAGGACCGCATGGTGAGACGGTGATCGCCTGGCTGTGGGCGCGCACGGTGCGCTGCCCCAATCCGGCCTGCGAGGCACAGATGCCCCTGGTGCGTTCCTTCTGGCTGTCCAAAAAGAAAAATAAGCAGGCCTGGGTGGAGCCGGTGGTGGACCGGGAAGCAAAAACGGTGCGGTTCGAGGTGCGCACGGGAAACGGCGGCCCGCCGGAAGGAACGGTGAACCGGCGGGGAGCGCGGTGCATCGTCTGCGGCACGCCGGTGTCCTTTGAGCACGTGCGCCGGGAAGGACAATCCGGGCAAATGGGGCGGCAGTTGATGGCCGTGGTGGCCGAGGGGGAGCGGGAACGGATTTATCTGGCCCCGGAAGATGAACAGGTGAAGATTGCTGAACAGGCAGTGCCGGAATGGCGGCCGGAGGCGGATTTACCACATAATCCCCGGGATTTTAAGACCCCCAACTATGGCATGAAAACCTTTGCCGACCTCTTTACCCCCCGCCAGTTGGTGGCCCTGACCACCTTCAGCGACCTGGTGGGCGGGGCGCGGGAAAAAGTGCTGGCCGACGCCATAGCCGCCGGTCTGCCCGACGACGGGGTGCCGCTGCACGACGGCGGCGCCGGCGCCACGGCTTATGCCGACGCGGTGGCAACTTATCTGGCCCTGGCAGTGGACAAGGCGGCCGATTATTGGTCAACAATATGCAGCTGGAATAGTGAGAGAGATAATATTCGCAATACCTTTGCCCGCCAGGCTATTCCAATGATTTGGGATTTTGTAGAGGGAAATCCATTCAGCGATTCCACCGGCAACTGGCTCGGTTGTATAAACTGGGTGCAGCAGGTTATTTCGTCTTTACCGGCCAATTTGCAGGGACAGGCCCGGCAACTGGATGCGACCTCATCCATTGCTACATTCGATGGCCTGGTCATTTCCACCGACCCGCCCTATTACGATAACATCGGCTACGCCGACCTGTCCGACTTCTTTTACATCTGGCTGCGCCGCAGTCTGGGTAATGTATACCCGGATCTTTTCCGGACCATGCTCACGCCCAAGGAGCCGGAGTTGGTGGCTACGCCCTACCGTTTCAGCGGAAGCAAAAAGGCGGCTGAAGAACATTTCAGAGCCGGACTGCAAAAAGCCTTTCAGCTGATGCGGCAGAAGTCGAACAATGATTATCCCTTTACCATCTACTACGCCTTCAAACAAGCGGAAAACGGGGAGAATGGGGACAGTGGAGAACCGGCCGTTACTTCCACCGGCTGGGAAACCATGTTATCAAGCCTGATTGAGGCCGGATTTCAGATCAACGGCACCTGGCCGATGCGTACGGAACGGTCGGCACGCAGCGTATCCATTGGCACCAACGCCCTGGCCTCATCCATTGTCCTGGTCTGCCGGCCCCGGGCGGCAGACGCTTCGGCCATCACCCGGCGGGAGTTTCTCAATGCCCTGCGCCGGGAACTGCCGCCGGCCTTGAAAGAACTGCAGAAAAGTCACATCGCTCCGGTGGATATGGCCCAGGCCTCCATCGGCCCGGGCATGGCCATCTTCTCCCGGCACAAATCGATCCTGGAGTCCGACGGCACGCCAATGCCCGTGCGCACCGCCCTGGCCCTGATCAACCAGGCGCTGGATGAATATTTGGCCGAGCAGGAAGGCGACTTCGACCGGGAAACACGCTGGGCACTGGCCTGGTTTGAGCAGTTCGGCATGGATGAGGCGGCATTCGGCGTGGCGGAAACTCTTTCCAAAGCCAAGAACACCAGTGTGGCCGGTTTACAGGAAGCGGGCATTTTAACCGCCCGGGGCGGCAGGGTCAGGTTGTTGAAGCGGGAGGAATATCCGGCGGACTGGCAGCCGGCCGCCGAAAAACGTCCCACCGTCTGGAAGGCCGTCCAATACCTCATCCGTAAGTTGTACGGGGAAAGCGAAGTAGCGGCCGCCGCATTGCTCAAAAACATGTCCGGAGTGGGCGAAGCGGCCCGGGATCTGGCCTACCGGCTGTACAACATCTGCGAACGCCGCGGCTGGACGGGCGAGGCCCTGGCCTACAACGGCCTGGTGGTGGCCTGGTCCCGCCTGAGCACACTGAAAACCGGGGGCACAGGCAAAGAGCAGACGCTTGAATTTGATTACGCCGCCGGCGGGGGTGAAGATAAATGAGCATCAGCAATCACGAGCGGGTGGGGCGCGGACTGGAGTTCCTGCGCTGCGGCCTGACTCCATTCATCGCCAGGGAACTGAAATCCCGGCTGACGGGTAAAAACTGGTGGAAGCAGGGCGTTCTTTACGCCCTGTCCGGTTCGCCGGGCGTGGATGAGGCTTTGAAGCTGGACGGACCGGAGGAAGAACGGCTGGGTGCACTGGACGTGCAAGCTTTGCTGATGGTCATGTGGAACAACTGGAACGACGTGTTCCAGTACAAGCTGGGCCACAGCGGGCGCAATTACGTCAGCGAGTTGCGGGAGGTGCGCAACCGCTGGGCGCACCAGCAGCCCTTCACCACCGACGATGCCTACCGGGGTTTGGACACCATGACCCGGCTCCTGCAGGCCGTGGCCGCCGAGGAAGCGCAGGAAACGGACAAACTGGCCCATGAACTGCTCCGCCAGCGGTATGAAACGGAAACAAAAAGCAAATTGAAGAAAACCATACAGGCCGTTACCGAAACGGGTACGACGGCCGGACTCAAACCGTGGCGGGAAGTGATCACCCCCCATCCGGACGTGGCTTCCGGCCGTTATCAGAAGGCCGAATTCGCCGCCGACCTGGCCAAGGTGGTCAATGGTGAGGCGGATGACGAGTATGCCGAGCCGAAGGAATTTTTCCGCCGCACCTTCTTAACCGAGGGCATTTCCATGCTCTTGACCACGGCGCTGAAAAGGCTTTCCGGCCTGGACGGCGACCCGGTGGTCCAGCTGCAGACTTCCTTCGGGGGCGGCAAAACCCACACCATGCTGGCTCTCTATCATCTTTTCGGCGGCGGGCTTTCGGCGGCCGGCATGCCCGGACTGGAACCGGTGCTTAACGCCGCCGGGGTGGAGAAGATCCCCCGGGCGAACAGAGCGGTAATCAACGGCGTCGCATTTTCTCCCAGCAAAGTTCATGTCAAGCCGGACGGTACCCATGTGCATACCCTTTGGGGAGAAATCGCCCATCAGCTGGGCGGCCGGGAAGGTTATGCCTTGGTGGCGGAAGCGGATCGGGACGGCGTGTCGCCCGGTTCGGATTCGCTCAAAGAACTCTTTGATCATTTCGGACCGGCCCTGGTGCTCATTGACGAATGGGTGGCCTTTGTCCGCCAGTTGTACAGACTGCAGGAAATACTGCCGGCCGGCTCCTTTGAAGCCAATATGACCTTCGCCCAGGCGCTGACCGAAGGGGCCAAGCGCTCCAAAAACGCCCTGGTGGTGGCCAGCATCCCGGCCTCGGACATCGAAACTGGCGGCGAGGGCGGCCAGGAGGCTCTGGATCGCCTGCAGAAAACCTTCGGCCGGGTGGAATCGTCCTGGAAACCGGCCGAAGCGGATGAAAGCTTTGAGATTGTGCGCCGGCGCCTATTCGGACAGGATCTGGACTTTGCCGCCCGGGATACGGTGTTGGCCGCTTTCATGAAATTGTACCAGCAGAAAGGGGAATTTCCCCGTGAATGCAGTGAAGCCGCCTACGAGCGCCGGTTGAAAAGCGCCTACCCCATTCATCCGGAGCTGTTCGACCGCCTCTACAACGACTGGTCCACCCTGGAACGGTTCCAGCGCACCCGGGGCGTGTTGCGCCTGATGGCTTCGGTTATACATGAATTATGGGAAAGGGAGGACCGCTCCCTGCTGATCATGCCGGGCACCGTTCCCCTGTACGACCAGGCCGTACGTTACGAACTGACCAGTCACCTGCCGGAAAAAGACGGCTGGGCGGCGGTGCTGGACACCGATATTGACGGCACCGGCTCCCGACCGCTGGCCATGGACCGGGAGATTCCCAATCTGGGCCGCTATTCGGCCTGCCGCCGGGTGGCCCGCACCATATTCATGGGCAGCGCGCCGGCCGCCGCCGCGCCGGGGCAAAAATCACGCCAGCAGGGTCTGGAGGAAGTGCGCATCAAACTGGGGTGCGTGCAGCCGGGTGAATCCCCCGGCACTTTCGGCGACGCCCTGCGCCGGCTGGGGGAACAGCTGACGTATTTATATACCAATGAAAAAAGATACTGGTTCGACACCCGGCCCAGTGTCAACCGTATTGCCGCCGACCGGGCGGAACGCATCGACCCGGGCTATGTGGAAGAAGAAATCGTGGGACGTCTGAAAAAAATAAAGGATCGCGGTGAACTGGCCGGGGTGCATGTGGCTTCTCCTTCCCCTGGCGCGGACGTGCCGGATGAGCAGAGCGCCCGACTGGTCATCCTGCGTCCGGAATTCACCCACG
The DNA here is from genome assembly GCF_001655685.1 of Desulfotomaculum copahuensis. Lineage (GTDB taxonomy): Bacteria > Bacillota > Desulfotomaculia > Desulfotomaculales > Desulfovirgulaceae > Desulfotomaculum_G > Desulfotomaculum_G copahuensis. Next base: position 53,587 of record NZ_LYVF01000158.1, on the reverse strand, counting down.
GCAAGGACGCCAGGGACAGCAGGGCAATGCTCAAAGCGCTGGAGATTTTCACCTCCCGCAGCGCCGGCCCCCGCATCTACCGCAACATGCTGGTTTTCCTGGCTCCCGATAAAAACCGGGTGCCCGAACTGGAGCAGGCCGTGCGCCAGTACCTGGCCTGGCAATCCATAAAAAAAGAGCGTGAGGAAGAAAAGCTCAACCTGGATGCATTTCAGAGCAGGCAGGTGGACACCCGGATTGTTGAAATGGACAAAACCATAGACGCCCGGATCAAAGAAACTTACCACTGGCTGCTGGTGCCCGGTCAGCCGGACGGCACCGGGCCGGTAAGCTGGGAAGCGATTAAATTGGTCAACGGCAGTAACGACAGCATAATAACCAGAGCGAGTAAAAGATTGGTCAGAGATGAACTTTTAATCAGCCAATGGTCGCCCGTGCTTTTAAAAATGCAGTTGGACAAGTATCTGTGGAAAGACGCGCCGGATATTGAGATCAAAAAACTCTGGGCATACCTGTCCAGCTACTGCTACCTGCCGCGGCTTAAAAACGAGCGGGTGCTGCTTGACGCCGTCCGGGACGGCATCTGCAGCGAGGACTTTTTCGCCTACGCTGCCGGGATCGATGAAAACGGCCGATACCTGGGCCTGCAAATGAATACCGGTATGACCACGGCACAGATTTACGACTCCGGCCTGCTGGTGAAGGTGGACACGGCCAGGGCGCAGATCGAGGCGGATCAAGCAGCCAGTGAAAGGACTGTCACGGGTACGCCGGCCGATGGTTATCCGCCGGATAACGGTAAAGCGGACAATGTTGCTGATGACGGACAAACCGTACCGCCGCCGGGAACGGGGACAAATGGCGTTATACCCGTTCAGCCCGTTCCCCCGTCGCGTCCATGCCGCTTTTACGGTACGGTGAAACTGAACACCGCCCGGGTGGGCCGCGACGCCGGACGCATCGCCGAAGAAATCATTCAGCATTTGAGCACGTTGAACGGCTCGGAGCTGGAGGTTACGCTGGAGATTCACGCCAAAGTCTCTCCCGGGGTGCCGGAAGATGTGGAAAAGGTGGTCACGGAAAATTGCCGTACGCTGAAATTCAAGGCTTTTGGGTTTGAGGAGAGTTAAGCCTGCAGTGTTTTTAATGAATCGTATAGGAATTTTTATCGGACGGTGTGCGGGCGCGCCGGGGCATTAAAAACGCATGCCGGGCAGGGAAAAAATGATCCCGGCCGCCATGGCGCCCAAAATGAGCAGGCCGTAATTGACCTTGTTTTTTATGGCCAGTACGGCCACCAGGGCGATCACCATGGATTGCCAAAAGGAATGAACAGCCGGTTCGCCGAGTGATATGGCGACGGTCAGGATCAGGGCGACGATGACCGGCAGCACCCCGTGCATTACGCCCTGAGTGACCGGGTTTTTGCGCACTTCCAGATAAAAACGGGCCAGCAGGCACATGATTACCAGCGACGGGGTGAACACCGCCACCGTGGCCACCAGCGCCCCGGGGAAACCGGCCACTTTGTAGCCGATGAAAGTGGCGCCGATGGCCACCGGACCGGGTGTAATCTGACCCAGGGCGATGGCCGCCGAGAACTGGGAGTGGGTCAGCCAGTGGTACTGGTTGACGGAGATGTCCTGCATCAGGGGAATCATGGCGAAGCCGCCGCCGAAACCGAAAAAACCTACTTTCAAAAAGGACCAGGCCAGCAGGAAAAGAGTCTTGAGATAGAGCGTCAAGCCCCCACATCCTTTCCGGGTTCCGTTTTCAAGCGGCGGTAGAGGATTGACGCCAATGATTTCAAACCCCCGGCTGCGGCCCCCAGGATCACCAGCCAGATCGGATTGACATGGAGGAAGAAGCCCAAAACAAGCGCGACGGCGCCGGTGGCGTAATAGTACCAGTGGTTCGGGAATTTCTCGATCAGTTCCCAGACCACCGCCAGCATCAGCCCGACCACACCGGCGGTCAGTCCTTCCAATGCCCCGGCCACCAGCGGGTTATGCTGCCAGGCCAGAAAGAATCCGGCCAGGAGCAAAATGAGCAAAAATGAGGGCAGAATGAGAGCGGCCGTGGCCAGGAGCATGGTTTTCACGCCCCCCAGACGGTAAGCCACCCCGGCCAGTAAATTGACGGTCAGCGCTCCCGGAGCCATTTCGGACAGCGAGAGCATGTTTTCATACCGCTGTTCCGTCAGCCATTGGCGTTTTTCCACCAGTTCGGCATGAATCAAGTTCATCACGGCATACCCGCCGCCGAATCCAATGGTACCGATCTTTAGATAAACCCGCAAAACATCCAGCCGGGAAACGCCGGCCGGTGAGGTATTTTGAATATTTCCGGCAGTGACTCCGCTCATGGCAAAGCACCTCAAAAAAACAGAAATTACTTCAGTAATGGCGCCCTTCCTTTACATCCGGCTCCCATCCGTTAGCGGGCAAAAATATTGCTGTCACCACACTGAGCACGGGGGGAACGTGCCAATATGGGGGGCGCCTGGCTAGCGGATAAAATAAATTACCGCCACCACCAAACCGATCACCACCACGAGCCAGCGCAAGACGGCCGGTTTCACGCAACCCGCCATCCTGCCGCCGAGCGCGCCGCCGAGCAGCGCTCCGGTCAGCATCACCAGCGCCACCGGCCAGATCACTTTACCTGAAAACAGGAAAAAGATAGCCGCGGCCAGGTTGGTTGCCAGGGCGATGACCTGCTTCAAGGCATTGAGCCGGGTCAGGGAGTCGTCGACGGCGAGTCCCAAAACGGCCAGTACGATGATGCTCAACCCGGCGCCGAAATATCCGCCGTAAACGGCAGCGATGCACACCGGGACGAGTCCCCACCAGTCCGAACCCGGTTTGGTTGCGGCGTCTTGCGTCCGCCCGGTCAACCAGGTCCGGACCAGCGGTTGGGCGGCCAGCAGCACTGTGGCGAGCAGAATCAAATAGGGCACCAGTTCACGGAAAAGTGCTTCCGAGGTGATTTGCAGGAGGATACCCCCGAGCAGCCCGCCGGCTATGCCCGCCGGTATGTACAGCCACAGTCGTTTCCTCTGCCCCTGCAGGTCCCTGCCCTGTGCCAGGGCGCCGCCCAGATAGCCGGGGCACAGAGCCACGGTGTTGGTGATATTGGCTGCTACAGCCGGTATTCCCAGCGCCGTCAGGGTGGGAAATGAAATCAGTGTGCCGCCGCCGGCCAGGGAATTGACCGCACCGGCGGCCAGAGCGGACAGGGCGATGACAAAATAGTTGGACAGGGTGAGCATTGTTTTGTCTGATCACCTTTCTGCAGTTTTTTAAAGCTTGAGCATGTGTTTGCGGTGGTTAAGGACAATTATAGCGGTTCCGGAAACGATTGTATTAAAACCGTTCCCCAAAATTGTGGCCGGGCAAATCGCCCGCAGCCGGGACGTCCACCGGTGCGTATTTCCAGGACTTTGGTGTCCGGCCGCGGCGGTGGCTGTGCAGCGGCGGTTTTTGTGGTATAATATGGTGTAAACCTTTTCCTGGACAAGCCTGGAAAGGTTCACCCGCCGGCAGCCCCGTATTGGCTGAGCAAGGGCGTATCAATATTATACATCTGAAGCCGGCGTTTGCGAAGCGTTTTTCAACTTGCGGGCGGTGCCTGGCTGGAATTGTAAGAATAATATTATAAACGCAAGGAGGAATTGGTCGTATGGAATTCTTTGATGTGGTGGCGGCGCGGCGGAGCATCCGCAAATACCGGGAAACTCCCGTGGAGAAGGAAAAACTGGCTTCGCTGCTGGAGGCGTTCAGGCTGGCTCCTTCCTGGAAGGACCTGCAGTGCTGGCGGCTGATCATGGTCGATACGCCGGCGGAAAAGGAAAAGTTGCTGGCGGCCGTGCCTGATTCCAACCCGGGCAAAAAAGGCATCGCCTCCGCCCCGGTGGCGCTGATCCTGGCGGCCAATCCCGCCGATTCCGGGGAGCGGGACGGCCAGGCCTATTATCTGGTGGACTGCGGCATCGCCCTGCAAAACCTGGTGCTGGCCGCCTGCGCGCAGGGCTTGGGCACCTGCTGGATGGGCATCTTCGAGGAGGGCATGATCAAGGCTGCATTTGATATTCCCGATCCGTGGCGGGTGGTGGCCGTCACCCCTCTGGGTTACCCGGATCAGGAACCCAAGCCCCGGCCCAGAAAACCCCTGAGCGAGCTGGTCTTTGGCGGAGCCTGGGGCAGGCCGCGGCAGGAATAGCAAGCCGCCGGCTTTGAGCCGGCCTGGCGGACCAATGGTTATATAGAACCCTGCCCCCGACCCCCCGGCGGGGCGGGATGAAAGGGTATCGTCCGGTACCGGGCATCCCGGCCAACGCCGGGATGTAGCTTTCGGGGAAGGTATAAGACCCGGGTTAAGCCGGGCAACCTTCTGGTGACATGAGAAAGCTTTGCGGAGGAGTCCCCGGGCAGCCTGATCCGTCCGCCGGCGCCGCATTGGCGGCAGGCATGACGATTATAATTTGGCGAAAGAAGGCGCAGTTGATGGATAATGGCGTTCCCAACCGGGCGGAAGCCCTGGCCCTTTTAAAGGAGTACAATCAAAACGACAGCTTGATCAAACATGCCCTGGCCGTGGAAGCGGTGATGCGGTATTTTGCGGAGCAATTTGGCGAACCGGACGTGGAAAAATGGGGCATTATCGGTTTGGTGCACGATCTGGACTATGAAATGTACCCGGAAGAGCATTGTCAAAAAGTGCGTGAAATATTGACGGACAGGCAGTGGCCGGAAGAATACATTCATGCGATCGTGAGCCACGGCTGGGGAATTTGCTCTGATGTTGAACCGGTGGAAAAAATGGAAAAGGTGTTGTATGCCATTGATGAATTAACCGGCCTGATCACGGCGGCGGTTTTGGTCAGGCCGGATAAAAGCATCAAAGAACTGACAGTGAAATCAGTGAAAAAGAAATGGAAGCAAAAAGGGTTTGCGGCCGGCGCGAACAGGGACGTTATTGCCGCCGGCGCGGAAAGGTTGGGCATGGATCTGGACGAACTGATTGCCGGAACAATCGAGGGAATGCAAAAGGTGGCCGGTGAGATCGGCCTGGCGGGGGAATAAATTGCCGCCAGGGCTGCCGGCGGCGGCTGGTTGGAAAGAGGGTGACGGCTATTGTGGCGCAGGAAAATGATGGGCATCTTGGGGTTACCGACCGCCTTGTTTTGGAAAACGCTCGCAGTTGCAGCGGGTATATTGTTCCTTGTCTATGCCTATCATATCGGCGGCCCGTCTGATGTGACCCGGGAAAGCATCAAACAATACGGCGATTTTTTGAGCGGCAACAGCCCGCACGCTGAAAGCAACCAGCAGATGCAAACCGTCCCGGCCGGTTCACCGGAAAGCGGCGCCACTCCGGGAGGTGATAATGCCATGTCGCCGCCGCTTCAGTCCGGCGAGCCGGTGCCGGTAAATATCCCGCCGGTGTATACAAAACCCGCTGTTCCGGGCTCCGTCGCAGGCAAAACCTATTCCCGGCGCTAAGGAGTGCAGGCTATGTTTGTTATTGCGTTAATCATCGGCATTCCGGCCGTACTGTTGTTTGTTTTCTTTCCGCTCTATGGCCCGGCTGCAGCCGGCTTTATAGCCGGTTTGATCGCCGGCGGCCTGGAGGCGGGCGCCTGGGCCGGCCTATTGAGCGGCGTGGCCGGCGGTGTATTGTTTACCGGTGGTGCCCCCGGTTCCGGTACAGTGATCAGGAAAATCACCACCATCCTGCATGAGCCCGTTTTGCACGGCATCTTGGGCGTGGTGCTCAACGGGGGCACCCTTTTCGCCGTTGTTTATTTCGGCCTGCTGGGGATGCTCGGCGGCGCCGCCGGCGGATTAGTACGGCGGAAGAAAAAAAGAAAATGAACATCATCCGCAGCCGCAAAATTTTCTGCCAACTATAGTATTGACAGCAGTCACCACCGGAGGTATTGTAATATGAAAGACATAGCGTAAATGACGCATACCATTATAGAAAATATACCGGAAGGTGGGATTGCTGTGTCCGCTGACGTTTCTTTCAAGGAATATGCCATTGTGGCCTGCGGGACAATGAGCCCGGAGCTGAACCACCTGGCGGAAACCGGTTTCCTGGATGCCGCCAAGATTATTTATACCGCGCCCGGCCTGCACCAGAAACCGCTGGAACTGGAAAAACAACTGCTCAAGCAGTTGAGTGAAGCGAAAAAGTACGCCCGGAAAATTATCATTGTCTACGGCGGCACCTATTGCTACATCAATGTCAGGGAACCGCTCCGGACCATAGATACGGTAATTGACGGGATGCGGGAAGAAGGTTATTACATTGCTCGCACAATAGTGCACAACTGTGTGGACATGGTGGCCTCCACGGAGGAAAGGGATGAAATCGCGGCCGGCGGTAAAATCTGGTTCTGCACCCCCGGCTGGCTGAAATACCGCAATAATGTATTTGAAGGCTGGGACAAGGCGCATGCCAATGAAAATTTCCCGCAATATACCGGGGGAGCGGTTATGCTGGACGGCGTGGGGTTGTTCAACCGGTACATGGAAGAAAAAGTCGAGGAAATTCTCGATTTTTCCGACTGGATGGGTATACCGCTGGAAGCACGGGACGTTTCCCTGGAACGGTTTAAGAACGTACTCATCGCGGCCATGGCTGAGGAAGATAAACCGGTATCGTGAGGTATCCCTCCGGAAACGGAACGGGCACGGTCATAAAAACCGTGCCCGTTCCGCCTGCTATACGCCAAATAAATCCTCACCGGTTGGCCGGTAAAATGTTCCACCGGCCCCCGGTGAGGATTTTTGCCATGGTGCGTTCAGAGGAATTCGCCTGGATTTAACAGCGTCATCTTAACTCTATACAGAAATAATAGTTCGGTCTACACTCTGCGTTATTACCGGGAAATTTCACGGTGATATTAGATACCCTTATCCATTAATAACATGTCGCAATCTTTGGTTTCCGGGATTGTCCAAACTATCAGGCCGGCCAGGAGGGCGAAAAAAGCCGGCATGGCCAGGGCTATGCTCCAAGTGGTCGCTGCTGCGACCGAGGTAATGATTACCGGTCCGATAAGATTGATTGCCCGGGCGGAATTATAGGTTACTCCGGCCGCGGTGGCCCGGATCTTGGTGGGGAAGTTTTCCGTGACTATGGAACCGTAACTGGCCCAGTAGCCGGTGAAAAACCCGAGCAGCAGGACGATGGCGTAAATAAAGAGAGAGTTTGTGATCAGGGTTAGAAAAACAATGATCATGACCGCCTCACCAATAGAGAAAAGGGATAATGCAATACGCCGTCCCAATTTGTCCTGAATGATGCCGTTGACCATGTAGCCGGCAATGGCGCCAACCTGGGTAACAACCATCCATGAGCTGGATTGTGATAATGTGAAGCCGCGGGTATTTACCAGGTAGGAGGGAAGCCAGGTCCAGAACATCCAGTAGCCGAACATGGTGCATAAAATACCCAGGAAAATCAGGACAGTATGCCGTACATACCGGCCGCTGAAAATCTCCAACAGGGAAACCTTGTTTTTCTTTTTTTCCTTTTTTTGCGTGTGTTTTGAAAGCAGCCAGAAGTTGGATTCCGGAACAAAGTGGCGTATCCAAAGCACCAGCAATGCCGGGAAAGCTGCCACGGCAAAGGTGGCCTTCCAGCCGATGAGTGGATACAGGAAAAGTGCAAAAACGGCTGCCAGGAGCGTGCCAAGGGGCCAACCCACATTGCCCAGGGCAACGGCCCGCCCGCGGAACCGGGTGGGGATCCATTCGGAAATCAGCGTCATGCTTAAAGCCCATTCACCACCAAGGCCCAAACCGGTGAAAAAACGCAGAACCATCAGGATACCCAATGAATTGGCGAATACCACCGCCCCGGTGGAAAGGGCGTAGATCAAGATATTGATCATCAGGGCGCTTTTGCGTCCAATGTAGTCTGCCAGGGCGCCCATAACTATTCCCCCGATGGCGGAAGCCCCCAACTGGATGGAGAAAACCAGTGCCATCTGGGATGGTGTCAGGCCGAAACCTTTCATAATCGGGGTGGCCAGCAAAGCCAGCAGCATCACATCAAAAGCGTCGAACATCCAGCCGCCGATTGCGGCAATTAAAGTGTAGCGGGCCTCCTTGTTCAGATTTTTCCAACCGGTGGGCGTATCCGCCATAATCGCTTCTGAATAGCTCATCACTTTCTGCCTCCCTATACCTGCCAAATCCGGTTACCTGCGCCTGTGTTATTGCAGTTGTTAAGTCATTGAGGGCTCGTAAAATATTTTATTTCCCCATGATGGGAAGGTGACAATTCCGGGGTACTAAAAAGCGGCCGATCGGTATGTATATAATTGTATTGATGGCATAAAAAGGAACCGCCGCTCTTTTGTACAGCGGCGGCAGGCGGGAAAAGCGCTTTCTCGGGGGCGGCCGGAGCCGGTTTCCGAGTGGGGTCCTTTAATGACTATGAACCAGGCATACAAAACATTTTCCGTTTATACTGCATTGAATACCACTCACTCGCTTTATACCCGCCGGTAAGCCTTTGACCGTCGATTTTTCGACAGTAAAGGGTTCACTTGTCCTGCCTGCCGGCTGAGTCCGTCCGCAGAGTGTTAGTCCGTGGTGGACATATATCCAAGCGGATATGATAGCTCTGTTTATATGTCTTCAGCAATGCCGAGTCTTTTAATCTTCCGGTATAGTGTATTACGGCTTATACCAAGTATACCGGCAGCTTTAGAGACATTTCCATGGCATTGACGTAATGCGTTACGTATCATAACATGCTCCATGGATTTTAAGTTTGACAAGTCGAGTTGCTTTTGTTTTCTGGACGTAATATCCGGTGGTAAGTGAGACGGAAGAATATAGTTACCGTCTGCCAGATTCATAACTCGTTCAAGTACATTATGCAACTCTCTTACGTTTCCTGGCCAGCTATAATTCCTAAAAATCTTTTCAACAGCAGGTGATAGTTGGAAGTATTTGTTTGACTTATTCAAAAAGTGCTGTATTATTAAAAATAAATCATCATCGCGCTCACGTAATGGCGGAATATTGATGCTAATAACATTTAAGCGGTAAAAAAGATCCTGACGAAAATTGCCGGCATCTACTTCCAATTGTAAGTTTTTATTAGTTGCTGCAATAACACGCACATCTACATTGATGCTATTGGAACTGCCAACCCTATGAAGGCACCTGTCTTGCAAAACGCGTAATAATGTGGACTGTATAGAAAGCGGCATATCCCCTATTTCATCTAAAAAGATAGTTCCCCGATTGGCAAGTTCAAATTTACCCGGTTGACCGCCCTTTTTGGCACCAGTAAAAGCACCATCATCGTAACCAAATAATTCACTTTCTGCCAATGAATGGGGAATGGCGGCGCAATTGATAGGGATAAAAGGACCACTGTTACGTAAACTCGCGTGGTGGATGCATCGGGCGAACTCTTCTTTGCCGGTTCCAGTTTCCCCCAATAATAAAACTGTAGCGTTAGAACGCGCTGCTTTTGATGCGATAGTAATACAACTTCGAATCGCCGGACTTTGTCCAATGATTGAAGTAAAAGATAAATCATTTGATTCTGGGAAATCTTGGGCATTATTTTCCATTTTTTTAGATGATGAGAAAAATATTCTTCTTTCCTCATCTGCAAAAAGACTGTTAGCTTTATGATTCATAATTTTCAGAATATTGGGCTTAAAATATTGCCCATTGATAATGCCAATGTTATTAACTGTATCTATAAATTGAGACTGTAAAATAGAAAATTTCGCTTCTGATTTGATTTGATCATCACACCGTTGAAATAGTAAATAATTATTCTGAATAAGATTAGCCAAAGCAGTTACCATAGGTAAAATATAAGGATTATCCTGTTTTGCAGGAATAGTAATATCTAGCACTGCAACTATACGTCCCTGACTGTCATAAATAGGAGCACCATAGCAGCTTAAAAAGTGAAGCGGACTACAATAATGCTGGGCAGACACAATTCTTACAGGTTTATTTTCTATTAAAGCTGTTCCAATACCATTTGTTCCTTGAATATGTTCAGACCAGTTGGCGCCCTTGATTAGATTTACGCGTTTGGTCTCATATAAGATCATTGAATCACCAATAACATAGATAATATAACCATCTGGATCAACTAAAAAAACAACACTATTAGAACCTTTAAGATAACTATAATGCTTTTCAATGGTAAAATGTGTTGCTTTTAATAGAAGGGAATTTCTCTCAATACGTTCTCGTAAAGTGGTTTCTGTTAGAACATGTTCTTTGTTAACCTTATTTGGTTGCATGTTTTTCTCAAGACATCTGGACCAGGATTTTTGAATAAGCGGATCCATATCAAAACAATTTGCATAACCGGTATCAATACAACGTTTCCAGGCCTCTTTCCATGACAAAATATTACTATTCAAATTAATCACCTCCAAATAAATAGTGCAATGTAGCCCTAGAAGTATTGAAAGTGAATAACGATAATATTTGAGTCCCAATTAACATTATTTAGTCGTTATACCTATAAAATGGTGCTATTAAGATACAATGTTAATTATTTAATAATCTTTCCGAGTTAATTTATTCGACACCTAAAAATATTTTCCTGCAAAAAAGATAATTTATAAAATTCTCATATTTCCAATTATTATAATGCCGTACGTATGTTTTACGTTAAAAATAGTGCAAAATATCACAAGTACGTTGTAAAGAATTTATTTAGACAGCTCATTTATTTTTCATATATTCACTTAGATGATACATAAAAAGATGCTCCAGTACATCATTGATGGTATGGTACATCGTATAAAACAATCGTTTTGATAATAACAGAAAACCACGATATTATTAGTATAAATATAGAGTAAGCGATGCTTACGGGCATCAATGATAAATGAAAATTCGAATAATTCAATAAAAATGGCATGTCACTAATAAGCCTTTTTAAAACAACCTTCTGGTACGGACATTGCTAAAGTAAAAAATAAAGGGGGAATGAGGTTGAGCGATCATTTTAGACGTAAATTTAGTTAACTCTTAAAGAAACCAAAGTTTTAAGTACTTATGAAAAGGGAGTGTATACATGTCAGAAGCAAATAATTCAATTGCAAATAAAACAACCAGGCAAATACTAAATGAATCCTTTTGCAATGAAAGAAAAGCACCCTTATATGATAATGAGGCACTTTCTGAAATTCGAGGGGAATTTGATAAATGGCAAAACACCTCAGTTCGCACAGAAAACCGGGAAAATTGGTTTGAAGTACCCAAAACGGTTCTCGGATCAGAAACGCCCCGAGGATTGGTTTATTCTCCTCTGAATGTCTCCAAGTTAGATTATATGAACGATTTAGGTAATCCGGGTCAAGAACCATTTACCAGAGGCATCCATAGCAATATGTACAGAGGACGCACCTTTACACAAAGACAGTTGGTTGGTTTTGGTGCGCCCGAAGATACCAATTCTCGGATAAAGTTTCTTTTAGAGCATGGGGCGACAGGTATTAATCTTTTATTTGATATGCCTACCATTCAAATGTATGATTGTGATGACCCAATGTCAAAGGGATCTGTCGGTTCTTGTGGTGTAAGTGTAAATCATGTAGATGACTGGGATTTATTGTTTGATGGCATAGATTTGGCGAAGGAAACTGTTTCAATTGTCACACATTACCCCTCAAATACAGCTATACTCTTTCCAATGTATTTAGTACTTTCTGAGCGCAGAGATATACCATGGAACCAACTTAAGGGAAGCGTACAAAATGATGTAACTATGGAAGAGTTAGTGCGCAATGCTGCAGAATATATACCTCCGGAAGATTGCTTCAGGGTGGAATGTGATAATATAGAATTTATTAGAGAGAATGTTCCAAAGTGGAATTTCATTACTCTTAACGGATATAATTTTCGGGAATTTGGAACTTCAGGTATTACACAAATGGCTGTTGCAGTTTCTCACGCGATGGCAATTTTGGATGAAATGCAAAAAAGAGGACATGATGTTGATTGGGTTGGTGAGAGATTAGCCTTTTTCTGGTCAGTCGGTATGGATTTCTTTGAAGAAATCAGCTTGCTTAGGGCTGTCCGAAGACTTTGGTATAAAATAATGAAGTACAAATATCATGCTCAAAAGCCGAGATCAATGTGGATGAGGTGCCATGTACAAACCTCTGGAATAAGTCTCGTGCGCGAGGAACCACTAAATAATATTATTAGGTCGGCATATGAGGCATTGGCGGCTGTACTTGGAGGCGTACAATCACTGCATGTTGATTCGTATGATGAGGCATACGCAGTTCCTTCTGAAGAAGCATCATTATTATCATTGCGTAATCAACAGATTATAGAACACGAAACTGGAGTTACTTCTGTTGTTGATCCCCTTGGCGGCTCGTATTATGTTGAATCTTTGACTAGGGAGCTTGAGGAAAAAATACTCTCTGAGATAACAGAAATAGAAGAGCACGGTGGTTATGTTGCAGCGATAAGTGATGGCTTTATCTTGCAAAAAGTTTATAACTATTTTTATGAAGAACAGAAGAAACTGGAGAATGGCGTAATAAAGATTGTTGCACATAACTGGCAAAAGACAACTCATGGCAAAGATATCGAAGCCTTTAAGTATCCTGAAGAAGCAGAAGTGGTACAGTTGGAGAGATTAAATAAGTTTAAGGCGAAAAGAAATTCACTTGAGGTTCAAGAATCACTCAATGAATTATATAAGGCCTGCAAATCTGGGATTAATATTGTTCCGTATACGCTAAATTGCGCTCGTTCTGGTTGTACGGTTGGTGAGCAGTGGAAAGTATTCAAAGATGCATTTGGTGTTTGGAAGAGACCAGGTTTGTTTTAGTTTATAACAATTAATTTTAGGGTACAGGAGGCGTGTACTTTTGGAAAGTTCAAAAAAAATAAAAATTCTTATGTGTTGTTTGGGGCCTGAAACGCATAATAGGGGAATTATTACTGTTAGCAGTATGTTGCGGGAAGCGGGGATGGAAATAGTATATATTGGTAATGCGTCGCCTGAAGAAGCTATTAACGCTGCAATTGATGAGGATGTTGATGTTGTTGGGATTAGTTCATTGTCCGGAGCGCATTTAAAATTAGGCTCTGCAATGATGGAAGTAGCAAAAAGCAAAGGCTTATGGGGAAATGTAGTCTTTCTTATCGGTGGAGTTATACCACCCAAAGATATATCAAAACTAAAAGAGATTGGATATCATGCTGTGTTGCCAAGTGGATCAACTAGAGAAGAAATAGTAAGTTGTGTGTTAAAATGCAGTGCATAAAACAAAAAGAATAATTACAACAAGGAGAATTTTATATGCGATTAAATGAAAAAGTGGCAATTATTACCGGCGGATCGCGTGGCATAGGGAAAGAAACTGCTCTGTTATTTGCAAAAGAAGGTGCTAAAATTGTCATCGGTGATTTCGATACATCCGCAGGAGAGGATACCGTTAATGAAATAAGAAGGACATTGGGAGAAGCTACTTTTATTCAAGTAAATGTAATTGATATCCATTTGGTTCAGCAGATGATTAATAAAACAGTCGAAATGTATGGGCGGATTGATATTCTAGTTAATAATGCTGGTATAACCAGAGATGCATTCTTAACAAAAATATCAACTGAGGATTGGGAACAAGTTATTGCAGTTAATTTATCTGGAGTTTTTAACTGTACTCGTGCCGTTGCACCTGTAATGATTAGTCAGGGTAGTGGTAGAATTTTGAACGCATCATCGGTAGTTGGCATATATGGTAATATAGGACAAACTAATTATGCTGCCACTAAGGCAGGAGTTATAGGAATGACACGATCGTGGGCTAAGGAATTGGGTAAAAAGGGCATTACTGTTAATGCAGTGGCACCTGGTTTTATTATGACTGATATGACGGCAAAGGTCCCAGAAAAAGTTTTAAAAATGATGGCTGAAAAAACACCGCTCGGTCGTCTAGGTCAACCGCTTGACGTCGCAAATGCATATCTTTTCCTGGCATCAGATGATGCGTCTTATATAAATGGCGCCGTATTAAGTGTCGATGGCGGATTAGTTTTATAATATAACATTGCGTTACATTGCGTTGCAGTATGACCTTAAATGACGCTTATAGAGCTCGAGCGGCAGAATACTTGGCTCTATTGGTTGATAGTTCATTTATTAAGAAGATGGAACTGTAACAATATGTAACCGGGAGCCGGTTAGTGGCTTCCAATTTTTCTTGTTTTCCAGATATTAATATCTGGCATGTATTTTGCTTACTTGTTACTAAAAGGTAACAAGGAGTGTGCTGACATGAATTTAAAAGTTAAGGATATCATGACATCAGATCCAGTTTGGATCAATTATAGGGATACTATACAAACGGCTACACAAATCATGCTTCAACACCGTATCGATGGATTGCCGGTTTTAAATGATCAAAAAAAGCTTGTTGGGATATTCACTAAGTCCCATGCATTTCGTGCCTTAGGGCGAGATATTAATATTCCTGTTTATGATATAATGAAGCGAGATGTAATTACAATCAATGAGCAGGCGACTCCTGAAGAAGCTTGGCAGATTCAAGTTGGTAGGCTACCAGTTGTTAATTCCTCAGGTGAATTGGTTGGCATTGCGACCAGAACTGATCTGGTAAATGCATTTTATCTTCAACTAAAATATGCTATGAAAGAATTAAAGGTCATTATTAATTCGACTCATAACAGTATAATAGCAATTGACAGTAATAGTAATATTATCGTTTTTAATAAAGCGGCCGAAAATCTTTTTAATATAAGCAGATCAGATGTCTTGGGCAAACAAATTGATGATGTTATTCCATATAGCAGCCTTACTTCTGTTATACAAGACTGTAAGGCGCAATTTACACAAAAAATGGTGCTTTGTGGAAAAAGCGTTTTAGTTAATAAATCGCCTATAATTGACAATGGAGAGGTTATTGGCGGTGTTGGTGTTCTGCAGGATATTTCAGAGTTGGAGATGATATCTGACGAATTAAGAACTGTTCAATTAATTAATAAGGAATTGAATACCATTATTGATTTTTCTGCTGATGGCATTGTTGTAGCAGATAGTTCTGGGATAATACTTAAAGTAAATAATGCATATCTAGAGATAATGGGCATCAGCCAAGAAGTCCTGATTGGTAAGTCTGTTAAATGGCTTGTTGAAAAGGGATATCTGTCAGAATCAGTTATTCTAAAAGTATTGCAATCAAGAAAAAGTGAAACTGTTGCCTTAAGGTTAAATACCGGCAAAGAAATAATATTGACTGGAACACCGATTTATGATGAGGAAGGAAATATATACAGAGTAGTCGCTAATGTCAGGGATTTAACCGAACTTAACTGTTTACGTGAGCAATTGAAAGAAGCCCGTGGTTTGACAATGAAGTATTTATCGGAAATGGAAAAATATCGACTTGACAAAATATTAGAAGATGTTGTCTATCAGAGCAAGGAAATGTGTGTCAAGATTGAAATGGCTATTAAGGTTGCCCAGGTAGATTCAACTGTCCTTTTATTAGGTGAATCAGGTGTTGGCAAAGAGGTTATAGCGGAGATTATTCATAAGTCAAGCAACCGCTCAAAAGGACCTTTTGTTAAAGTAAATTGCGCCTCGATACCCAATGAACTTATCGAATCAGAACTCTTTGGCTATGAAGGTGGTGCATTTACAGGTGCTTATAAGGATGGACGATTCGGCTTTTTTGAGTTGGCTAACGGAGGCACAATATTCTTAGATGAAATTGGTGAAGTTCCTTTAGACATTCAGCCTAAGCTTCTACGTGTTTTACAGGAGCAGGAAATATATCGTATAGGTGGACGTAAACCAATAAAATTAAATATACGGGTAATTGCAGCAACAAATCGAGATTTGGAGGATATGATTAAAGTAGGCAAGTTTCGCCAAGATTTATTTTATAGGTTAAATGTTGTATCTATACTTATTCCTCCATTACGGCAACGCCGTGATGACATACCTGCATTAATACATCACTTTCTGAACAAGTTTAATCGTAAATATAGTTTGAATAAAAAAATATCGTCGCGATTAATATCAAAGCTAATTCATTATGATTGGCCTGGAAATATTCGTGAGTTGGAGAATACTATTGAGCGAATGGTAATTTTAAGCAGTGACGATTTAATTGACACTGATAATGAATTGTTAAATTCTGATGAAAAACAAGTAATTTCATCTTTTAAGAATTTAAATCTTCATGATGTTTTAAGGGAGACTGAAAAGAATCTTATTTTACAGGTATATAATGAGTGCCGTAGTACGCATAAAGCAGCTCAAATACTGGGAGTAAACCAGTCAACTATTGTTAGAAAACTGCATAAATATTATCCTAATAGTAAAAAGGAGATCCCTCAATGCATCAATGATGATAATTTACATTGACATGATGCTTGCCGATATCAGAAAATTTGGCCAATGATTTCTTTTCTGTTTATATTGTTGTTGTTTTGTATGGTGAAGTCTCGGAATTTTTATTTCGAACAGCTTGCTTTGCAATGATTGAAGGGTAAATTTAATATTCGAAGCCTTAAAATTTTCAAATTATTATATGTGCTTTGATATATGACTAGTCTGCTGGTAATTCAAACAAAATGGGAGGCGATATTAATTGAAAGAAGTATTTGTCGTAAGCGGTGTCAGGACGGCTATCGGAAACTTTGGCGGAACGTTAAAGGATGTACCGGCGATTTCTCTTGGCAGCCTGGTAATCAGGGAAGCTCTCAAAAAGGCCGGTTTAAGACCTCAGTCCGGTGAGGAATTGTTGAATTATGGTCCAGATGCATTAAAGGGGCTACCGATTGTTGAATTGGAAAAGGCTGTTTCCAACTGGGAGGAGACTCTGTGTCCGGTACAGGTTGATGAAGTTATTATGGGCCACGTCCTTCAGGCAGCCTGCGGTCAAAACACGACCCGGCAGGCGTCTGTGCATGCCGGAGTCCCCAAGGAATCCAATGCATTCACTGTAAATAAGGTTTGTGCCTCGGGTCTAAAGGCCATTGCCCTGGGTGCGCAAGCCATAATGCTTGGCGAAGCTGATGTGGTGGTAGCAGGCGGTATGGAAAATATGAGTCAGGCTCCTTATGCCCTACCACGTGCCCGTTGGGGTTACCGTATGGATGTCACCGCCAAAGGGGAATGCCTGGACTTGATGGTTTACGACGGCCTGTGGGAAATCTTTTACGGTTACCATATGGGGAATACGGCGGAAAATGTGGCTTTGAGATATGGTATAACCCGGGAGGAACAGGACGCGATTGGCTTATTAAGCCACCAGAGAGCGCGGGCGGCCATTGCCAACAGTCTTTTTAATGATGAGATCGTTCCCGTGGAAATTCCAAATCGCAAAGGCGACGCTTTAATATTTGATACCGATGAGCGCCCGATGGACACCAATATGGAAAAAATGGCCCGTTTAAAGCCGGTGTTTCGCAAAGACGGTACGGTAACTGCCGGCAACGCCTCGGGTATCAATGATGCAGCGGCTGCGGTGGTGCTTATGTCCCGGGAAAAAGCGACGGAACTGGGTGTAAAGCCGAAGTTGGCCGTCAGATCCTGGGCTTCGGGCGGCGTTGATCCTGCTTATATGGGAGTCGGTCCTATTCCGGCGGTTCGTAAGACTTTAAAACATGCGGGAATTACCGCCGCCGACCTAGACGTAATCGAATTGAACGAAGCATTTGCCTCTCAGGCCATCGCCTGCATGCGTGAATTGGATTTGAGCATGGAAAAAACAAATCCGCTGGGCAGCGGCATATCACTGGGTCATCCCATCGGCTGCACGGGTGCACGCCTGGTGGTCACGATTATGCATGAAATGCAGCGGCAAAACCACCGTTACGGGTTAGTTGCATTATGTATCGGTGGTGGTCAGGGTATGGCCATGCTCCTTGAAAATATTAAATAGCTAAATAAATGCTGCCTGAAAACAATATGGGATGAATATCGGCATGTTAGGTTGTGGATTTCTGGAAACGCGCCAATAGGCTGGACAAAATATCAATGATTTCCTTCCAGTTGATATCTGAAAAACATAAAATTTTTAAAAATAAATATGGAAAGGGGGTGATAATGTCAGATAATTACATCAATCATGTCTTAACTGGGGAGTATTTTGATTACAAAAGGAGTGTGAGTTATGTCAAGACTAGGTATTGAGTTCGATGAAGAAAGCCAAAAAAAACTTAGTGTTCCTTTGGGTCAAAGAGAGATCTATCCGAGTGTTGGCAAGTACATTGCGGAAATCCTTCGGGAACAGGGTGTAAGTATTGCATTTGGTGTACCTGGAGGCCATATTTGGCATTTCGTAGATGCGATTTCTCGTATCGGTATTAAAACAATCACATTTGCGCATGAGCAGAATGCCGTTTATGCGGGTGAGGCTTACTCACAGGTGACACAAAAGCCCGGTGTATGTTATGGAACTGTCGGACCGGGTGCCGGCAACGCCTTTTCCGCTGTACAACAGGCCTGGTTGTCAAATTCCCCCATAATTTATCTGGCCGGCGGCATAGAGGTAGAACATGACGGCCTTTATAACACTATTCAAGAAAGTTATGCCCACCGATTCTTTGAACATGTGACCAAATGGAGTCCGCGCGTTATCTATCCCTGGCAGGTTAAACAGTTTTTAACGCGGGGCTTCAAGATCGCTCAAGCAGCACCCAAGGCACCGGTGGCGTTTGAATTGGGCATCGACCTACTGTTTTCCAAAAACGATGAGATGCGTCAGCATTACTGGGGAGGATTCTTCAAGCACCATAGCGATTATCTGGAAAATTGGCGTGGTGAGGATACCCGGAAGCCTTTGACTTGTGCTGCCGACCCCGATGCGGTTACCAAAGCCGCCCGGATTATTATTGAGGCCAAGCATCCATTCATGATTATTGGCGACATGCCTGTCTGGGATCAGGCCGGCCCTGAACTTGAAGAGTTCGTTAACTTGACTAAAATGCCTTTTTCCTCAAGAAGGCTTGGCCGGGGTATTATTTCTGAGAAGCATTTCAATTCACATCGCGGGTTGCCGCCGTTTAAAAAAGAGATCGATCTGGTGATTACGGCCGGTCTGAAAGTTGGTTTTTTTGATGGGTACGGCGCCGATTATCCGTCTGTCATTCAGATTTCTAACTGTCAGGAGCAGGTCTGGACATACATGGATACCAAGGAAGTCCTGATGGGGAACATCAAAACCGTGTTTAAACAGCTTAATGACTATATTAAGGCCGGTAATATGACTGTTCAACTTGACGCCGAACGTGAAGCATGGTTACAAAAATGTCACGACAGTAATGCCCAGGCAGCTATAAAAAGAAGAGATAAAGCCTATAAGTACGGACCGGAACATCCGCGTTACAAGAATAACGACTTTATGCACTTCGGTTACATGGCGCAGATCATCAGGGAAGTAAATGAAGAGCTTTATGACAGCAAGGTTAGAGTAATGATCGACGGCTATACGATGTCTGATTTTGTCATGCCTTATTTGCAATTTACCCGACCGGCATCCTGTATTACAGCCAATGATCAGGCCGGTGTGGGACACGGCGTCGGACAGGCCATCGGCGCAGCCCTGGGGGATATGGAAAAGGGCGAATTGGTGCCGATTCTGGCTCTTATGGGAGATTCCGGTATGATGAATGCTGGTTGGGATGTGGAGGTAGCCGTGCGGCACAAACTGCCAATTGTTTTTCTAGTGACTAATAACGGCGGCTGGATGCCCGGGATGAAGTACGTCTGGTACGGGCCGAACTGGGATATGCTAGGTGATCAGGATGTGTATGGTAATGACTGGCAGGGTCACATGCAAATGGGCGAGGAACGACCAATCGGTATTCAGTTTGAAAAATTTGCCGAATCCATAGGCGCCTATGGTATGGTTTGTAACCGGGAAGAAAACTTCTGCAATGATCTCAAACGGGCATTTGCTATCGCGGAAAAAGGTCAACCAGTGATTATGAACTGCATTATGGATCAGCATCTGGTAAACAAGGCCATCATGGGACCGGCTTATTGCCTGATGTACGCTCACCTTCCGTATGAAGAACTTCCTCCACGCGGCAAAGCGGCAAGGCAGCGCTTCTTGAGTAATTGGTTCCCTGCCTTGAAGAATGAACCGCAGATTCCGTTCCCGGATTCATGGGAACCCCTTGGTGAAAGCGAGTTTGGGCCATACATTCCAAAGGAAAAGATTTTCAAATAGACGTGCATGGCTTATGGTCTTCGATCTGTTAAAGGTCGAAGACCAAAACTTTAAGGTTACGGAGGGGCTAAATATGGATGCTAACGAAATCGATCAATTAGAGATGTCAACAGATTTAAGTAAAAAATTGATCATCGAAACATGTGCCAGTTATTATAACAATGTTGAGTTTCCTGAAAGCATTTATATCGCGCTGAAGCACACATTGATTTTTGGAAAGGGATCCGTAATCAATGCATTGGATGATGTTGAGGCAAATTGTTTTGTGCCAGTGGCAAGAATTGATGAACTATTACTTAATATTCCTAGACGTGAGGAATACCACAACTATTTTAAGGCAAATTTCAATATTGACAATCCCCTAGATATCTTACCTGAAATGGAAAAATCCTTTTGGCAACGTGTAAATTGGGATTTTGCATCCAATGCAGGAGGCATGAAAATAGAATGGGTATAGAGATGAAATATTATAAGGCAGTTGCAGGTAACGATTGTCTTAAGTGTGGCTTTTGTAAGTACTTTGTTCAATGTCCGATGGAAAAAGAGAAAAATTGTATTGGATGTGGAACCTGCCTTAAGGGGTGCCCTGCGGGAGATCGTTCGCTGAAGCATAACTTGGAGACCAGGACACTATATGGTATTGTCGTGGATGGAAATCAATATTTTGTTCCGGCCCGGATTAGCGTAAGGGATGCCCTTGAGCTCGTTGGAAAAAGATCATCCCATATGCATCATTGCAATAGCGGTGGCTGTTTTACCTGTGAGGTGATGGTTAACGGTAACTTAATGCGAAGTTGTCTGACCCCGGTAAATGAAAACATGGTGATATTTACTAATCAGGAAACCTTACAAAAACAACCACCATTACGTTTGGTATCATTTTTTCCAAATTATTTTCATGCCAGCCTATCGGTTTTTACACATGGCTGCAATTTCTCATGTGGTTTTTGCCATAATTGGAATATTACTTTTTCCTCTTCCGGCAGATCTGTCACTTCAATAGAAGCAGTACAAATGGCCAGGCACATACTTGCTTCCAAAACAGATCCCCGGGTTGGCATATCTGGCGGCGAACCGACGCTTAACCGCCGGTGGTTGATTGATTTTATTAGAGAATTAAGGAAACTTTACTCTAACATTCGCATCCAGTTAGATACTAATGCTTCTCTACTTACCAATGATTATATAGATGAGTTATATGATGCTGGGCTGACCGATATTTCCCCTGATTTGAAGGGTGATGATCTGTCTACCTTTATGAAGCTTACTGGTATTAAAGAAAAAAATCTTGCCAACCGCTATCTTGAAACAGCATGGGAAGGTGTTAAGTATCTTGTTAACAATTACCATGACAGAATTAATCTCGCAGTAGCAATCCCCTATCATCCGTCCTTCATATCACGACAAGAAATTGAACGGATGGGTAAACGTCTCGCGAATATGGACAATAAAATAGACGTTAATCTGATCATCTACCAACCGGTTTTCCGAATGCGTAGCGTGTCAGAGGTGTCTGATACGGATATAGATGAAGCGCTGGAACTGTTAAAAGACGCTGGCTTGCAAAAGGTATGGTGTCAAGAGGGGGATGACATCCCGCGGGGTGTTTCTCCTGAAGACCTTTTACTTTTGGAGGATGGTTCCTAATCAGATTGCCGATGAATTAAAATTTTTCACTTCTCAAACAGGAGGTATTTTTATAAGAAATAAGATATAGATGCCATTTAGCATCGGCGATGATTCATAACATCAAGTAGATTAATTTGTCCATCGTATTAAGACAATGATTATTAAAAGGCCCTCATAATATGACTGATGCTATTATACATCTAAAATTGGGAACATTCAAATTGTTCTTGCAGAGTCAGCTATCTTAGTATCTTTTGTGTATATAATTCTGGTATGATCTTTGCTTAATATATTTAAAGATTTAAGGTTTAAAGAAGGGAGGGATATTCGGACAATAGTTGTCGAAAACATTTTTTCAAGTAATAAGAATCCATGAAAGGAGGATGTCGGAAATGAAAATGAATTTACCTCAAAAGGTATCGTTGACTGAACTATTGGCTCGGGACGGATTTCAGCATGAGAATCGATTTATACCAACAGAAACAAAAGTATATTTTATTAATCGTGTCTCAGAGTTAGGGTTTAAAAGCGTAGAAGTAACAAATTTTAGTCATCCGAAAAACTTGCCACAATTTAAGGATGCTGAAGAAGTGCTAAAACGGATTAATCGTGTGCCAGGTGTAACATATAAATGTTATGGTATGAGCGATAAAGCCATTGAAAGAGCGGTTAAAGCAAAGGAATCAGGATATGGACCAGATGTTTTAGCATTCACTATCTCGACTTCCAACTCTCATTGTTTACGAAATTCCGGTAAAACTATTGATGAGTTCCTTGCTGCCATGCCTAATTGGATTAAATATCTGCATAGTGCCGGCATTAAGGCAAATATGGCTATAGCATGTGTGTTTGGATGTCCAATTGAAGGGCTAGTTCCAATTGAGAAAACTTTTGAATTAATTGAACGAGGTCTTGAAATGGGGATTGATGAAGCAACTCCGTGTGATACAACAGGCGAGGCATCACCGGACCGGGTTTATGATTTTTATGTTCGCTTACGCGATAAGTTTCCTGCGGAAAACGTTCATATGGCCCATTTTCATGATTCACGTGGTATGGCTATGGCTAACTACCTGGCGGCTTTAATGGCAGGGGTAACGATCATGGAGGCGTCTCTTGGTCAACTTGGCGGTCAGCCGGCATTTATTGTAGATGGCGTACCAGGTATCGGCACGGGTCACAATTATACTCCTAGTGATATAGTGGGTAATGGTTCTACAGAGGACCTGCTGGTAATGCTTGACGAAATGGGAATTGATACCGGTGTGGATATTGATCAGGTTTTAGAGTTGGGTCGTATTTTGGAACGAACTCTTGGCAGGGAATTACGTCCATATTGCACTAAAAGCGGCCGGATTCCAAAGTGCCGTACCAATTGGGGCGGTGTGCCGCCTTACAAATCAGATTGGTGGGCATACTCGCGTTAACTATAGCATGATAGTTTATCAATTTAAGGCGTTAGAGGCACCAGTCCTGATCAGGTTCTCTTTTAATGGAGGAGTCGTTGATGAGGAAATTTAAGGTAACCATTCAGGATAGCGAATATGCAGTGGCTGTGGAAGAAGTTACTGAAGGGTGCATTGGAGCAACCGGGCGCAATAACATATGCACGTCATCGTCGCCGGCGTCGGCGCCGGTTCGCACTTTGACACCCGTGAAGCCAACGCCAGTCAAAATAAATAAGAATAACGGCCTGGTAAACGTTCCCATACCTGGTATCATTATATCTATTCTAGTTCAGGTTGGGGACAACGTAAAAAAAGGTGATGTCATAATGATACTGGAAGCAATGAAATTAGAAAATGAAATCACCGCGACCAAAGATGGAAAAGTTGCTGCTATTAATGTTATTGAGGGTCAAAGTGTTAATACAGATGAGATTGTTTTGGTAATAGAATAATAATTTTATGGAGGAGTAAGTAATGGAAAGCAGGGCTATACGTGTTGATAATTTATTTTCTGATAAAGCTACAGAAATCAATTTGTTTTTGATTTGTTCTGTGGTCAGTCAGCTGTTAATGGAGGAGTATTTAAATTTCGCTGTTGAGGAAGTAAAAGTAAAAAGGCTTATTTAGGCAATACCTCTTTTGGGGGTTTTGGAAACGAAAAAGTATTTTCTGGCATGCAATAGTGTGAAGTTCTAAAAAGGTAACCTTTCTGTGGCGAGGGGGTGGTATTGCTTGAATGATTTAATAGTTAGCTTTTTGAAAGGTGACCGTCGGGCGCTGGCAAAAGCGATATCTATAGTGGAGAATGATTACCCCCAAAAACGGGAGTTGCTGCAGAGGTTACATTGCCATACTGGAGACAGTTATATAATTGGTGTGACTGGTTCTCCGGGAGCTGGTAAGAGTTCATTGATTAGATCATTAACTAAAAAACTACGGAAAATAGGTATTAATGTAGGTATACTTGCTGTCGATCCAAGCAGTCCGTTCAGTGGTGGAGCCATATTAGGTGACCGGATACGCATACAGGATAGGATAATCGACGAAGGCGTATTTATGCGCAGTTTGGCCTCCAGGGGGAGTATGGGGGGATTAACGAAAAATATAGGCGGCATACTTAATGTCATGGATGCCTTTGGTTATAAGGTTCTTTTTCTAGAGACTGTTGGAGTGGGTCAGTCAGAAATAGATATTATGAATATCGCTCATACAGTTTTGGTTGTGCTGACACCAGCTGGTGGGGATAGCATTCAGGCAATGAAAGCTGGAATTATGGAAATAGCAGATGTATTTGCAATTAACAAGGCGGATATGCCTGGAGCAGATAAGACGTTCATTGAAGTTAGTACAGTTCTTGATGCAGGCTATATCAGCAGTTCCTGGAGGCCACCTTTAGTGAAAACGATGACAGTAAATGATATGGGAGTTGATGAACTCTGGCAAGCTATTACAACGCATTATAGTTATTTGAAATCTAGCGGTAAGCTAAAGTTGATTGTTAAAGAACGGTTGAAACAAGAGGTGGTATCGTTACTTGTTGAGCGTGTGAAAAATATGGTGCTGGATGCACTGAGTGAGCGCCATGACATGGAAAAAGAAATCACTCGCGTATTGGCTAAAGAAGTGGACCCATACACCTTGGCGGAACAAATGTTTAATGATTCTTTCACTATAGTGAAGCCAGTCTGAGTTGTAGAAATATTTAGAAATCACCTGTTTTAAAATTAATTATTGGGGGTTTGGAGAATGAATCTAGCAGATGGTTTGCGCATTAATTCATGGCGTTTTCCTGATAAGGTTGCAGCAGTCTATGAAGATAATAGAGTGACTTATTCGGAACTTAACGCTCGCGCTAATAAGTTTGCTCAGGCAATGTTAGCCAAAGGTTTTCGTCGTGGTGATAAGGTTGCAATTATCTTATATAATTGTATCGAGTTTTTGGAAATATATCATGGGCTTGCAAGAATTGGTGTTATTTCTGTTCCAGTTAACTTTCGCCTTGTACCAGAAGAAAGAGAATATATTATTAATAACTCTGACGCTAAAGGTCTGATCATTGGTGAGGAATTTATTTTTGATTTGCGCCCTCAAAAATTGCCGAAAATAAAACCACATAATTGTATTGTTGTTGGATCGATTAATCAATTGCCTCGCTATATGAATGGTTATGAAAACTTATTACGTGACCAACCGCATCATGAGCCAATGGTTGATAGCAATGAAGCGGATCTATTTTATTTGGGATATACCTCCGGCACCACCGGTTTTCCTAAAGGCGCTATGATTCAGGTCAGGGGTACTTTGGAGGTGGTTAAAAACGCTCTATTGCGTAATGCCAACCGTCCTGGAGTGAATATGAGCGATCGTGTCTTGCTGGCTATTATGCCTATATGTCATTCCAATAGTATTTGGGCGACACTTATCACCTTATGGATGGGTGGTACAAATGTGATATTTCCTTCCGGCAAGTTTAATGCGGAGAAGGTCTTGGCTACCATTGAGAAGGAAAGGGTGACCACAACTTCAATGGTACCAACAATGATCATTAAAATTTTGGAGTTACCCGAAGAGATAAAATGTAAGTATGACATTAGCTCACTGACATCTTTGGGTTCTTCATCAGCTCCGCTTTTGTCCAAGACAAAAGAAGATGCCCTTAAATTCTTTAAAAATGTTAAGTTTAGCGAGGGATATGGATCTACGGAAACGGGAGCACTTACCACTTTGCGTCATAAAGATCAAATGCGCAAGGTGCGTAGTATTGGTAAGCCTAATCCAGGTATCGAAATTAAATTAGTTAATGAGAAGAATAAGATAATAAGTAATCCTGGTGAAGTAGGAGTGTTATGGGCTAAGGCGCCTTCAGCTTTTGTTGGGTATTATAAGGATCCGGTTAAAACAAAGGAGGCAATTGATGGCGAATGGGCGACGGCAGGTGATATGGCCTATTTCGATGATGAAGGTTACTATTTCCTGGTCGATCGTAAGAATGACATGATTATCAGTGGTGGCGAGAATATTTATCCGGCGGAGATTGAAGAGGTGCTGAGCAAACATCCGGCTGTTTCTGAAGTTGCCGTAATTGGCGTGCCTCATGAAAAATGGGGCGAGGAAGTCAAAGCTCTGGTTTTGCTCAAGGATGAAGCAAAGGTAAACGAAGAGGATTTGATCAACTATTGCAAAGAAAGGTTGGCAGGTTACAAGCGGCCGCGTTCTATAGAATTTGTTAAGGATTTTCCCCGTACGGCAACCGGAAAAATTCTGAAAAGAACATTGCGCCAATCTTACTGGGTTGGTCAGGAGCGGGCGATCTGAATAAGTTTACAATGGGGGCAGTTGGTATGCAGCAGGCTATGAATAATTTTATTTCTTTAAAGGAAAAGGCTCTTAATCCAACGGGTCGCGCGGTTATATCGGAACAGGGGATCGAAAGACTGGATGCCCGTACTATGATCTTGGCGTTGCTTGATGAAGGCACTTTTACTGAAGTTAATATGTTCGCCAGGCACCGATGTACAGACTTTGGCATGGAAAAAAAAGGCGTCATGGGAGACAGTGTGATCACTGGCTACGGACAAATACACAAGCGGCGGGTTTTCGTTTATGCCCAGGATTTCAGGATCCTCGGAGGATCTCTGGGAGAGGCGCACGCCCGTAAAATTACCAACATCATGGACATGGCAGCCAGGGCGGGAGCGCCTATTATCGGACTTTGCGATTCGGCGGGGGCTCGTATTCAAGAGGGGACGGATGCACTCGCAGGTTATGGGGGGATATTTTATCGCAATACCCGTTACTCGGGAGTTGTTCCGCAAATAACTGCCATTATGGGCATTTGCGCCGGCGGGGCGGTATATTCCCCGGCCATGACTGACTTTGTGTTCCAGGTCGATAAAACCGGCTACATGTTTATCACCGGACCGGCTGTAATTAAAGAAGTCATGGGGCAGGATATTTCCATGGATGATTTGGGTGGTGCCCATGTTCATGCCCAGGTAACAGGTAACGTCGACTTTTTTGCAGAAAGCCAGCGGGCCTGCCTTGATGGGATCCGTAAATTGATTACCTTTATTCCACAAAACAATAGAAGCGGTGTTCCGCGGGTTCCGGGCAGGGAAAATTTCTGCGAACGGGATGAAGAACTGATTAAGGTATTGCCTGCCAGTTCCAGGCGGGGTTTCGATATGCACAGAATCATTGAACGTATCACCGATGATGGTGAGTTTCTTGAAGTAAAGGCCGGGTTTGCCCGCAATGTCATTGTCGGCTTTGCCCGCTTTGCAGGGCTGACGGCTGGGATTGTAGCAAACCAGCCGCAAGTTTTTGCCGGTGTGCTGGATAGCGATAGTGCTGATAAGGCGGCGCGATTTGTTCGTTTTTGTGACGCTTTTAATATTCCTCTAATCACCCTGGTGGATATACCTGGTTATATGCCAGGGGTTCAAGAGGAGTACAAAGGGATCATTCGTCACGGGGCTAAGCTTCTGTATGCATATTCCGAAGCCACTGTGCCAAAAATCACTGTTATTCTCCGTAAGGCATTCGGAGGCGCCTATATTGCCATGTGCAGCAAACACCTGGGAGCGGATTTGGTTCTGGCCTGGCCGACGGCCGAAATAGCCGTGATGGGTGCGGAAGGGGCGGTCAAGGTAATTTTCAAAAAAGAAATCGCTGCTGCACAGGATATAAACGCTTTCAGGCAAGAAAAGATAAAAGAATATGAATCCAAGTTCGCCAACCCATATGAGGCAGCTTTCAAAATGCACATTGATGATGTTATTGATCCGGCGGAGACCCGGGTTCGCATAATTAATGCGTTGGATGTCTTTACTGAAAAGAAGGAACAGGCTCTTTGGAAAAAGCATGGCAATATTCCTTTATAACTGTTGAGAAAAGGCACCAGCAGTGCCAGCTTTATTTGGGAGGAGATCAATAATGCCAGGTAATTTAAAGACCATGGACGGAAACAAAGCGGCAGCCTATGTATCTTATGCGTTTACGGAATGCGCTGCCATTTTTCCGATTACACCATCTTCGCCGATGGCGGAATATGTTGATGAATGGAGCGCTCAGGGAAGGAAAAACCTTTTCGGTCAAACAGTGAAAGTCGTTGAAATGCAGTCCGAGGCCGGCGCAGCAGGAGCCTTGCACGGTGCTCTTTCGGCGGGGGCGCTTAGCACCACCTATACCGCCTCGCAAGGGTTGTTATTGATGATTCCCAATATGTACAAGATAGCCGGCGAACTGCTACCGGGAGTAATTCACGTTACTGCCAGGGCGCTCGCGTCTCATGCTCTGAGCATTTTTGGGGACCATTCCGACGTAATGGCCTGCCGTCAAACCGGTTTTGCCATGCTGGCTTCCGCCAGTGTTCAGGAAGTGATGGATCTGGCCGGCGTTGCACACCTGGCGGCTATTAAGTCAAGAGTGCCGTTCATGCATTTTTTCGACGGTTTCAGGACATCTCACGAGATGCAAAAAATTGAGGTCATCGAGCTTGAGCAACTAGCCGGTTTACTTGATTACAATGCAGTCAGGGCTTTTAGGGAGCGGGCCTTGAATCCGGAACACCCGGTGATGAAGGGAACAGCTCAAAATCCAGATATTTTCTTTCAGGCCAGGGAGGCTTGCAATTCTTACTACGATAGCGTTCCGGAAATCGTAGCAGGATATATGAAGGAAATCAGTAAAATTACCGGCAGGGAATATTTGCCTTTCAATTACTATGGCGCGCCGGATGCAGAATATGTGATCGTTGCCATGGGTTCGATTTGTGATGTAATCGAAGAGGTTATAAATTATTTGACCCGTGCCGGTGAAAAAGTAGGTTTGATCAAGGTACATCTTTACAGGCCGTTTTCAGCCAGGCATTTCTTTGATGTCCTTCCCGGAACAATCAAGAAAATTGCGGTGCTGGACCGTACCAAGGAACCTGGTGCCCTTGGGGAGCCACTTTATCAGGACGTACGGACTGTCTTTTACAACAGGGATGAAAAACCAATCATCACCGGGGGCCGTTATGGCCTTGGCTCTAAAGATGTCATTCCTGCGGACATCTTAGCCGTATACGAAAATTTAAAGAGCGTCAGTCCTAAAATGAGATTTACATTGGGTATAACAGACGATGTCACCAATCTTTCTCTTGAGCGCTCAACCAATGTTGATACCACGCCGGAAGGTACTATCCAGTGCAAGTTTTTCGGACTTGGCTCCGACGGGACGGTGGGAGCGAATAAACAAGCGGTGGAGATTATTGGCGATAACACTGATATGTATACGCAAGCATACTTTGCTTACGATTCCAAAAAATCGGGCGGGATAACCGTTTCCCACCTGCGCTTTGGAAATAAACCGATTAAGTGTCCATATTTAATTACCAACGCGGATTTCATTTCCTGCAGCAACCAATCATATGTAGATAGCTTCGATCTACTTGCAGGGCTGAAAGATGGCGGGACTTTCCTGCTTAATTGCACTTGGTCACCGGAAGCACTGGAAGAAAAGTTGCCGGCCGGGATGAAACGCTATATAGCCGGTCACCGGATAAATTTTTATACTATTAATGCGGCTCAAATAGCCAAAGATATCGGTTTGGGGAACCGGACCAATATGATTATGCAATCTGCTTTCTTTAAGCTGACCAACATCATCCCCGTGGACCAGGCTATATTTCACTTGAAAGATTCCATCGAAAAGGCATATAGCAGAAAAGGCGAAGATGTGGTCAATATGAATTGCGAATCAGTTGATAAAGGAATCACTGAACTGGTAAAAATTACCGTACCTGCCGCTTGGGAGTTTGCGGTTGACGAAAAACCTGTAGATAAAGACGTTCCCGCTTTCATCCGCAACATCCTTCAGCCCATGAACAGACTGGAAGGTGACAAGTTACCCGTCAGTGCTTTTAAGGATGTGCCGGACGGAAGATTTCCGCTTGGTACTTCAAGGTATGAAAAAAGAGGGGTCGCGGCATTTATTCCCAGGTGGATAAAAGAAAACTGCATACAATGCAACCAGTGTTCCCTGGTTTGCCCCCATGCTGCTATCAGGCCCGTTCTTTTAAGCGACCGGGAGACCGGTGATGCCCCGGCTTCTTTTGAAACCGTGCCCGCCGCCGGCAGGCGGCTTGCCGGGATGTCCTTCCGCGTTCAGATCAGCCCTCTTGATTGTATGGGGTGCGGCAGTTGCATCAATACGTGTCCGGCTAAAAAGAAGGCACTTGAGTTCGAATCGTTGGAAAGTCAGGTTGCCCGGGAGTCGGTAAACTGGGATTACGCCATGACGGTTCCTGAAAAACGTGATGCGTGGGATCTGTTTACTGTTAAGGGAAGCCAGTTTGCACAGCCTCTGCTCGAATTCTCCGGTGCATGCCAGGGTTGCGGGGAAACTCCCTACGCAAAGCTGGTTACGCAATTGTTTGGCGAAAGAATGATAATATCCAACGCCACCGGTTGTTCTTCAATTTGGGGCGGCAGCGCTCCCTCCATGCCGTATTGCACAAACAAGGAAGGTAAAGGTCCGGCCTGGGCCAATTCCCTCTTTGAGGACAACGCCGAGCACGGTTACGGTGTGGCTATTGCCATCAGGCAGATCAGGAATCATATTGCTATTTTAATGAAGGAAGCTCTTTCATTGGATATTCCGTCCGGTCTGAAAGAAGGCTTCCAGGAATGGCTGGCGGTCAGGGACGACGCGGCGGCTTCCAAAATAGCAACCGCCAGGATTCTGCCTCTTCTTGTCACCGGACAGAACCGGATTATCGATGAAATCGCTGCTAGAAAGCACTTTTTGGTAAAGCAATCCATCTGGATCTTCGGTGGGGACGGATGGGCATATGACATCGGATACGGTGGGTTGGATCATGTGCTGGCCTCCGGTGAGGACGTCAATATCTTGGTTTTCGATACTGAGGTTTACTCAAATACCGGGGGACAGTCCTCAAAGGCTACACCTGCCGCCGCCGTCGCAAAATTTGCGGCATCCGGCAAGAAGACCAAGAAAAAAGATCTTGGCATGATGGCCATGACCTATGGCTACGTTTATGTAGCGCAGGTTGCCATGGGTGCCGATAGGGGCCAGACTATCAAGGCGATCAAAGAAGCTGAGGCTTATCAAGGGCCATCTCTTATTATCGCCTACTCGCCGTGTATCAACCATGGGTTAAAAGCCGGTATGGGGCTGTCCCAGCATGAAATGGATAAAGCAGTAAAAGCGGGATACTGGCATCTTTACAGGTATAATCCTGATTTGACCAAAGAAGGAAAGAACCCGTTCATACTCGACTCCAAGGAGCCTACTGGTTCGTTCAGAGAATTCATTGAAGGCGAGGTTCGCTATGCCGCACTTAAACAAGAGTTCCCGGAAAATGCCGGGCAATTATTTGTAAACGCAGAAATAGATGCCAAAGAAAGGTATGAAAAATATTCCAGCCTGGCACGGGGATCAGACGGTGAGGGATGTTTCAAGTAAGCAGTAAATGAGTGATGCCGGGGTTTAACGGGCTGAAACAGTTGCAATTATAAATGAAGCATAACATTGCAGGTTATTTTCCATATGTGATGTTTGGATTCCGGATGGAAAGGGTCAAATATTGTGGGTGGTGGTTTTATGTTTAAAAAGATATTAATTGCCAACCGGGGTGAAATAGCATTAAGGATTATTCATGCCTGCAAGGAAATGGGCATCGATAGCGTCATGACATATACAGATGCTGATAAAGAAAGCCTACCTTGCCGCAAAGCATCAGAAACGTACAACCTTGGCGCTCCCCGGGAATACTTAAATATTGAAAAAATTGTGTTTGCCGCTAAAAAAACGGGGGCTGAGGCCATCCACCCTGGTTACGGTTTTTTGGCTGAAAACCCGGCTTTTGCCCGTGCCTGTCTAGATGCCGGTCTGGTTTTCATCGGGCCGTCTCCTGAAGTAATGAAACTTATGGGTGATAAAGTACAGGCCAAGGAAACGGCTCAGAAGGCCGGTGTTCCCGTAGTGCCTGGTTCCAGTGGCGCTGTGGCGACCATTGCGGAAGCCGAGGCAATTGCAGCTCAAATGGGGTACCCTTTACTGATTAAAGCCTCGGCTGGTGGGGGTGGACGAGGTATGCGCCTGGCACAAAATGTGACAGATTTGTCCCGGGCCTTTATGTCCGCCTGTACAGAAGCGCAATCTTGTTTTGGCGATTCGAGCGTTTACCTGGAAAAATATATTACAGAGCCACGTCATGTCGAAATTCAATTACTGGCTGACAACTTCGGTAACGTTGTTTTTTTAGGGGAAAGAGATTGTTCATTGCAAAGGCGGCATCAAAAAATTCTGGAAGAAGCACCCTGCCCGGTTTTAAGTGTTACCACAGCGCAGAAAATGGGTGATGTAGCTGTCCGCCTGGCAAAGCAAGTTGGCTACCGCGGGGTTGGTACTGTGGAGTTTCTCCTGGATGCTGATGAAAAATTTTATTTCATGGAGATGAATACCCGTATCCAGGTTGAACACCCGGTAACAGAAATGGTTACAGGAGTCGATATAGTTAAAGAGCAAATTCGGATTGCCGCCGGTTTACCGTTAAGTTTTCAACAGCATGATATAAAGATCCGTGGTGCAGCCATAGAATGCCGCATTAACGCAGAAGATCCGGCGCAAAACTTTTTGCCCAACCCGGGGACCATCAGGCAATATGTGCCACCTGCCGGTTTCGGAGTACGTGTTGAGAGTGCGGTTTTCCCCGGGTATACCATCCCAAACCTGTATGATTCCATGATTGCCAAGCTCATCTCATGGGGCCGGGACCGGCAGGAAGCCGTTGCACGCATGCAAAGGGCATTAAATGATTTTGTTATAGAAGGAGTTAAGACAACTATACCTTTTCATCAAATGATTTTACAACACCAAGACTTTCAATCTGGCCGGGTTACTACTAATTTTCTTGCTAAGAATCAAACAGATTTGAGTAAGGGATTTTCTGTTTCCACCAACTTGCCACATCAAAAGATAGTTAGAAAATATCATTTAACAGTTAATGATGTAGTTTATGAGCTTACAATCGCCGGAAGAATAGCGGGGGAGTAAGAAGGAAATATATTTACCTATAATATTATTGACTTTAAATAATTCTGACAATTCAAAACATAATGCAATATCCAAAATGGAGGTGGGTATATTTGTTCATTATTTTAAATGGAAAAATAACAAAACTTCCAAACGGTTGCATTACTATCAATGATCTAGTCAAAAGGAAAAAGTGGAATCAAGGTTCTCTTATTGTCGAATACAATAATCAATTAGCTAAAAAAGATGCGTGGCCAAGTATTATTTTAAAGGAAAATGACAGGTTGGAAATTTTGAAGTTTGTCGGAGGGGGGTAGGTCCGGTGATTGATTCCTTGGTGATCGGGGGCAGGGAAATATCCAGCCGCCTGTTTTTAGGCACCGGGAAATTTCCTTCCAACCGGTTGATCCCGGAGGTGGTGGCGGCTTCCGGAGTGCAGGTGGTGACGGTAGCCCTTCGGAGGGTAGATCTTGATTTTGAAGAAGAGAACATTGCCGCTTATGTACCCGGGGATTGCATTCTGATGCCCAACACCTCCGGCGCCCGCAACGCCGAAGAGGCCGTGCGCATCGCCAGGCTGGCCAAAGCGGCCGGTTGCGGCAACTGGGTGAAGATTGAGGTGATCACGGACAACAGATACCTCCTGCCGGACAACTATGAGACCATCAAGGCCACTGAAATACTGGCCGCCGAAGGTTTTACGGTCCTGCCCTACATGAGCCCCGATTTGATGGCGGCCAAGAGGCTGGCGGAGGCGGGAGCGGCGGCCGTGATGCCGCTGGGCGCACCGATCGGCAGCAACCGCGGGCTGCGGACAAAAGAAATGATCCGCATTTTGATCGAAGAAATTTCCCTGCCCGTGATTGTGGACGCCGGTATCGGCCGTCCTTCCGAAGCAGCTGCGGCGATGGAGATGGGCGCCGCGGCGGTGCTGGTGAATACGGCCATCGCCACGGCATCCGACCCGGTGGCCATGGCCCGCGCCT
This sequence comes from Desulfotomaculum copahuensis, assembly GCF_001655685.1. Classification (GTDB taxonomy): domain Bacteria; phylum Bacillota; class Desulfotomaculia; order Desulfotomaculales; family Desulfovirgulaceae; genus Desulfotomaculum_G; species Desulfotomaculum_G copahuensis. The sequence goes on along the minus strand of NZ_LYVF01000158.1, from coordinate 19,247 downwards.
TCGGCCGGGCAGTGGAGGCCGGCCGGACGGCTTACCTGGCCGGTCCGGGGGAAACCCGGCAATATGCCAGCGCATCTTCACCGCTGACCGGATTCTTAAGGGATGAATGAAAAGGGTGGCGCAAATGAGTTTTTACGAAGAAGTATACAGCTCCTACAAGCAATTTGATTGCCAGCGTTTTTTTGACCGCCTCACTGATCCGGAGATCAGGCGGATTATCGCCAAGGACCGCTTGACCGGACTGGATTACCTGGCGCTGCTTTCACCGCGGGCGGAAAATTTTCTCGAGGAAATGGCTTTGAAAGCACACCGCCTCACTGTGCAGCAATTCGGCCGCGTGATCTTTTTGTTTACCCCCCTGTACGTGGCCAACTATTGCGTAAACCATTGCCTGTACTGCGGGTTTCAAGCGCACAACCGGCTGGAGCGGAAAAAACTATCCCCGGCCGAAGTGGAAGCCGAAGCCGGGGTCATTGCCGCGTCCGGATTGAAGCACATCCTGATCCTGACCGGCGAATCCAGGCGGGAGTCGCCGGTTTCCTACATGCAGGAGTGCGTTGAAGTATTAAAAAAATACTTCACCTCCATCAGCATCGAGGTCTATCCCCTGGAAGAGGAAGAATACGCTGCGCTGATCGCCGCCGGCGTGGACGGGCTGACCATCTACCAGGAAACCTACAACGAAGAAGCCTATGCCGAACTGCACCCGGCCGGGCCGAAGCGTAACTACCGTTTCCGTCTGGATGCGCCCGAACGGGGCTGCCGGGCCGGCATGCGGGCGGTAAACCTGGGCGCGCTCCTCGGCCTGCACGAGTGGCGCAGTGAAGCCTTCTTCACCGGCCTGCACGCCGACTATCTGCAAAACAAATACCCGGCTGTGGAAGTGAGCATATCGCCGCCCCGCATGCGCCCGCAACTGGGCGGCTTCCAGCCCCGAGTCGACGTATCCGATAAAAATCTGGTCCAGTACATCCTTGCCTTCCGCCTGTTCATGCCCCGGGGCGGGATTACCGTCTCCACCCGCGAGCGGGCGGAACTGCGTGACCGCCTGGTCAAACTGGGGGTGACCAAAATGTCGGCCGGGTCGTGCACGGCGGTGGGCGGCCGCACCGCTGCGGACGGCGCCACCGGCCAGTTCGACATCTCGGACGAACGGGGCGTGACCGAAATGACCGGCATGATTTACAGTCAGGGATACCAGCCGGTTTTCAAGGACTGGCAGATGCTCTGACGGACGGAGGCCAAAAGGCATGGGCAAGGAAACGACTTCCCCGGACGGTTTTAAAAGGGCGCTGGCCTCCCTGCTCGGGGCGGAGAACCTGGCAAAAATCAGCCGGGTCAGGATCGGCCTGGCCGGCGCCGGGGGGCTGGGGTCGAATTGCGCGCAGTTTTTGGTGCGCAGCGGATTTAAAAGGTTTAAAATTGTGGACTTCGACCGGGTGGAGCAAAGCAACCTGAACCGGCAGTTCTTTTTCGCCAAGCAGGTGGGCCGGCTGAAGGTGCTGGCGTTGCAGGAAAACCTGCTGCAGATCAATCCGGAGCTGGAAATAGAAGTTTTGACCGAAAAGATTGCTGAAAACAATGTATCAACATTGTTTGATCATTGCGATGCGGTTGTGGAGGCGCTGGACCGGCCGGATGATAAAAAAATGGTGGTGGGAGCCTATCTGTATTCCGGCAAGCTTCTGGTCGCCGCTTCCGGTTTGGCCGGATGGGGCGGCAGCGACGGGATTGTCACCCGCCGGATCAGAGATAATTTTTATCTGGTCGGGGATATGGAATCGGAAGTTTCCCCCCTGTGTCCGCCGATGGCCCCGCGGGTGGTTATAGCCGCCGCCAAGCAAGCGGATATTGTGTTGAGTTATTTTTTGCAGCGGCAGTAGTGACGCCACAGAATATATCACCGCCGCCGGCGCCCGGCGCCTTACGGGCAGTCCGGCCATGAGGAGGGAAATTATGAATTACACCACACAGATGGACGCCGCCCGCCGGGGCGTGATCACAAAAGAAATGGAGGCCGTGGCGCGCAAGGAGTACATGCCCCCCGAAGCGCTGCGAGAGCTGGTTGCGGCCGGCCAGGTGGTCATCCCGGCCAACCGGAATCACTCCTCCCTGGATCCCTGCGGCATCGGCCGGGGCCAGAGCACAAAAATCAATGTCAACCTCGGCGTTTCCCAGGACTGCTGCAGCATGGAAACAGAGCTGGAAAAAGTGCGCCGGGCTATTGAGTTGAAAACAGACGCGATCATGGATCTCAGTTGCTATGGCAAGACCGAGTCATTCCGGCGGAAACTGATTGACATTTCCCCGGCGGCGGTGGGGACCGTGCCGGTGTATGACGCCGTGGGCTTTTATGATAAGGATTTGCAGGACATTTCGGCCGCCGAATTCCTCGCGGTGGTGGAAAAACACGCCGAAGACGGCGTGGACTTTATGACCATCCATGCCGGGATCAACCGGGAGACCGCGGCCCGGTTCAAGAAAAATCCCCGCTTGACCAATATTGTCTCCCGCGGGGGTTCCCTGTTGTTTGCCTGGATGGAACTGAATGACCGGGAAAACCCGTTTTTTGAATATTTCGATCAACTACTGGAGATCTGCCGGCGTTATGACGTAACGATCAGCCTGGGTGACGCCTGCCGGCCGGGCAGTATCAAGGACGCCACCGACGCGGCGCAGATCCAGGAACTGATCGTGCTGGGCGAACTGACCCAAAGAGCCTGGGAGAAAGATGTGCAGGTAATCATCGAAGGTCCCGGCCACATGTCGCTCAACGAAATCATCCCGAACATGCTGCTGGAAAAGAAACTCTGCCACGGCGCGCCTTTTTATGTCCTCGGCCCGCTGGTGACCGATGTGGCGCCGGGCTACGACCACATCACCAGCGCCATCGGCGGCGCCATTGCGGCCGCTCACGGCGCCGACTTCCTGTGCTACGTCACGCCGGCCGAGCATCTGCGCCTGCCCACCCTGGAGGATATGAAGGAGGGCATCATCGCCTCACGCATCGCGGCACATGCGGCCGACCTGGCCAAAGGCATAGCAGGGGCGCGGCAGTGGGATGATCAGATGAGCGAGGCCAGGCGCAACCTGGACTGGGAGAAAATGTTTGCGCTGGCCGTTGATCCGGAAAAGGCACGGCGTTACCGCGCCGAGTCCCGGCCGGAGAACGAGGATTCCTGCACCATGTGCGGCAAAATGTGCGCCGTGCGGAATATGAACCGGGTGCTGGGCGAAGCCGGCCCTGTTTGATGAATACGGGAAAACGGAAAAATCAAGGTTGACGGCCGGCAATTGATGATGCAGTGCAGCTGATACCGGCCGGCGACTGGAAGCGCGGTTGAAAACCGCGCTTTTCTTTTGGGGAAAGGGAAACCGGCGGGCGGGGGAATCGCTATTTGAACGAATTTTGAACGCCCGGGAAATCAACTATTGCCCGTTTTTCTCCGTTAATTCCGGAGGCGGAAAAGCCTTCAACGAGGTTTCAACGTGGCGAATAAATTATTGGGGGTTGTTCACAAAAAGTTCAAGGTTCAGAAAAGATTTTTCCACGACATTGAAACAAATGGCGGCTAAAATAATCCTTGAAAACCGGAAGGAGGGATGGATCATGTAGGGAGTCATGAGCCAGGCCCGAATCATCCCAACAAAAAATATTACGAGGTGACTTAAATGTTCAAAATCAACAAAAAGAGCATCGCTGTCGGGATAGTGACGGCGGCACTCGCCGTGACCGCCGTTGCGGGATCCGCTTTCGCGCAGACGGCGCCCGCAACAAATGCTCCAAAACCAGGAATCAATCTCTACCAAACTTTTGTTTCCGGTCTTGCAACGAACCTGGGAATTGACCAGTCCACGCTGACTGCCGCCATGACCAAGACGGAACAGCAAATGATTGACAACGCCGTTCAGCAGGGCGCCATCACGCAGGACCAGGCAAACAAAATGGAAGCATACCTGCAAAAGCATCCGGGAATGCTTCCCTTTTTCGGCCATCGCGGTCCGGGAAGGCCCGGCGGCAAGGCCAACCTCAACCTGGTTGCCCAGGCCCTGGGCATGAACGTAAGCGATCTGCAATCGCAATTGCACGGCGGTAAAAAGCTTGCAGATATTGTCCAGGCACAAGGGATGAGCATGCAGCAGTTCCGGGAAAAAATGCTCACACTCAGAGAACAGGCTATTCAGCAGAATGTGAGCAGCGGGAAAATGACACAGCAGCAGGCCGATAAGATCCTGCAAAGGTTGCAGGCCATGCAACAGAAACTGGAAGGCGGCGGCACAGATTCAAATCAATAAATGCAAAGTAATATGCTTGGAAAACCGGGGTATTCTTCCCGGTTCCTTTTTTCATATTTTATTCGCGAAACCGCAACACTTATTTGTTAACGTGCCGCTTTTCGGATTTTGCCCGCGCTTGCCCCGCTACGCCACTCTCAGGCAACAAAACGGCCGGCATACAGCCAACCGGAGGAAAGTGGGCAGAATTAAACTATCCCACCTTATTAGACGGGGGATAGTTTAACCTGTTCCTTTGTTTTAAGCATTTCCCGTGAATGTCAGGTAGAGTAAAACAGCATTGATTGAGACAATAATCATAGTTATGACCCAGCCGATTACATTTGTTAGCGGCTTATTTACAAGTGCCCCCATGATATCTTTGCGTTTTGTTATCAACATTAAGGGGACGATGGCCAACGGCAGGGCAAAACTTAAAACCACCTGGCTCATGACCAGCGCCTTTATAGGGTCAATGCCCAAACTTATTATAACCATGGCCGGGACCATCGTTACCAACCTTCTGACGGTCAGGGGAATGTTTAAGTTAACAAAGCCTTTCATGATAGTCTGCCCGGCCAGTGTCCCAACCGCCGATGAAGAAAGGCCGGAGGCCAGCAGGGCTATAGCAAAGGCGCCACTGGACAGGGAACCAAGCAAAGGGGTTAGGGACTGGTGGGCCTGTTCAATTGACTCCACCGCCATACTCCGGGTAAAAAACACTGATGCCGAAACCACTACCATTGCGGCATTAACCAGAAAAGCAATGTTCATGGCCAGAATTATATCCATCATCTCCAGTTTAAAATGTTTCAATTTCTGTATATCCGTCTGGATTGTTTTACGGCATTGCACCAACTGGGAATGAAGGTAAATCACATGGGGCATCACCGTGGCACCCAACATTCCTACGGCAATTAAGACTGCCTCGCCGTTTGGAAGGGAAGGCACCAGTGTATGCAGTCCAACCTGTGCCCAATCCGGCTTCGCCAGGAATAATTCTATGGTATAAGCAACAGTGATCACCGCCACCATTCCTGTGATCACGGCTTCAACTACCCTCTGGCCGTATCTTTCCAGAAAAATGATGAAAAAGGTTAAAACGCCGGTTAAGGCACCAGCATAGACTAGCGGGATCTTGAACAACAGGTATAAACCCAGAGCGCCGCCAAGAAATTCCGCCAGGTCCGTTGCCATTGCAGCAATCTCCGCGCCGATCCAAAAAAACCAATTTGTTTTTTGGGTAAAAAGTCTGGCGCACATTTCCGGCAGATTGGCACCTGTGGCTATTCCAAGTTTGGCGGAAATAGACTGCAGAAAGATGGCCATTAAATTGCTCCACAAGATAACCCATAGAAGGCTGTAATTAAATTTTGATCCGCCGCTGATATTGGTGGCAAAGTTGCCCGGATCAATATAGGCCACACTAACAATAAAGGCAGGACCGAGATACATCAGAAATTGCCTTAAACGGTTGAAAACCCGGGAGCGATCATAGGTTACAATCCTGCCGAAACCAACATCCACTGTTTGGGCTGACGCCCCTTGAATTTTTGCCTCCCTGAGCAAGTCAAAACACCTTCCCTTTTACATAACTAACAAAATTAGCCGCGGCTAATTTTGTTTTACTTCTGTAATGTATGAAGAGAAATTTTAAAGGGTGAAGCATATTTATAAAAAAAAGACATATATTTTTAAATGCTGTCCGACAGGTGGATGATGAAATTGGATGATAAGGGCTTTTTTACCTTCCGGGGATATATGAATAAGGATAATAGGCTGACCGCTTCTATGGAGGACTACCTGGAAATGATTTACCGTCTGTCCGCTGAAAAGGGTTACACCAGAACCCATGATCTGGCAGTCGCACTTAACGTGCAGCCGCCGTCAACTACCAGGATGATACAAAGGATGTCTGAGTTGGGGCTCGTGAACTATGAAAAATACGGAATTATCACTTTAAGTCAAAAGGGGAAAGAAGTTGGTGATGCTTTGCTGCACAGGCATATGATGGTAGAGGAATTCTTAAAATTAATCGGAGTTACTGAAAATATTCTGGAAGAAACTGAGAAGATAGAACATACAATTGGCGTAGATACTCTACAAAAACTTGCAAATCTGACGGCTTTTCTTAAAAATAATCCGCAGATATTAAAAGTATTTGAGGATTTCCAAGCCAAAAACAAACTTTTAACACAGGTATAACGTTGTTTCACCTTTCAGCGCCCTTAACAGGGTCGCTTTTTTTTCGGACAAATCTCTTTCGGTGTGGCTTCCGGCAAGATGTTGATACCTTCTGCCATCATACCGATGGCAGATTAGGAGGCTCTTCACTAGATCGCGTGGGTAAAGAGATTAATAATAATCGTTATCCCGGTAGAACAGGTAAGTCATACTCAAGACGACTGGCAATAATGTAAGATATTTGGGCGTCTAAAAAGTTTCGTGAGCCGGGATTTTTAAAAAACAAGGAAAATCAGCCGGACGGGGAGAATACCTTGCTTATCCTTTGCCCGGTCCGGGGAGGGAAAATCATTTATGCAAACTATGGCTGAGATGCCTGGAAAAAGTGGGTTCCATGAACCTGAGACAAAACGGAGTACCCGTCGCATCCTCCTGGACGGTCGTACAGCGGTATTGATCCGGCTATACAAGAAGCAGCGCCTGGGAGAAGTTATCCAAATGTGGTTTTGGAGCGGCTGGGGCATGAAACCTTAACCATGACTGATATGTATAGCCATCTGCTGCCGGACAGCCGGAAAGAAGCTGTAATGGTTTTGGAAACACTAAATTTTTAGAAATGATAGAAATGATGGACAGAGACACTGTAAGATCAAAACAAGATCAAAGTGGATTTTTGATGCTCCGCAACCGTTGATTCTGTTAGGATAAAGGAATTTTGTTAATAAAATCAGACTTTTGGAGGAATTTTCGTGACCAAAAGCGAAATAAGAAAAGATGTCTTGAAAGCACGACAAAGTTTGAGCCCGCGGGAGGTGGCGGAAAAGAGCGCGGCCGTTGTCCGGCGCATCCTGGAACGGGAGGAGTACCGGCGCAGCCGTACGCTGATGGCCTATGTGGATTTCCGCCAGGAAGTGCAGACGGCCGGACTGATTCAGGCCGCCCTGTCCGCCGGCAAACGGGTGGCCGTGCCGGTTACCGATGTGGCCAACAAACGGTTGACGCCGTCCTTGCTGCTTGATTACCCGGGGGATCTGATTCCCGGCACCTGGGGCATCCTGGAGCCGGCGCCAGACCGTTTAAGGCCGCTGGACCCGGCGGAGCTGGACCTGGTCATTGTGCCGGGGGTGGCTTTCGATCTCAAGGGCAACCGGTTGGGTTACGGCGGTGGTTTTTACGACCGCTTTCTGCCGCGTACCAGGCCGGATACGGTTTACCTGGCACCTGCCTTCGAGTTGCAGATCCGGCCGGAGGTTTATCCTGATCTCCACGATTGTCCAATGCACCTGGTGGCAACCGAGAAACGGGTGATTGACGCGCGGGGCGGAGCGGCCGGCTAAACGCTGTGGTCCCGGCAGCACCGCCAAGACGGCGTGACGTGAACCGGCTCCGGGCCTCAAGCGCATGCGCGGCGGCTTGCATCCCGGCATGGCCGGGCGGCGGTTCCGTTTGACCACCGGCGGTATTGCCTCCCGGGGGTTGGTTTCCGGTTGGCGTTTGCAGAGTCATGTAGTTGTTTAACGGGGAGAGAAAATGAGAGGGGGTTATCATTTTGGCGTGTCAATGCGAACAGGAGGAACAAAAACGGCAGCAGGCCCTGGCTGAAGTTTTTGCACATTACCGGGGTGTCAAGGGAGCGCTGATCCCGCTGTTGCAGGAGGCGCAGGAGATTTACGGCTACCTGCCGGGGGAAGTGATGCAAAGGATTTCCAGCGAGTTGAGAATTCCTTTCAGCAAAACTTTCGGCGTGGCCACTTTTTATGCCCAATTTCACCTCAAGCCCCGCGGCCGGAATATCATCCGCGTCTGCCAGGGTACGGCCTGCCACGTGCGGGGAGGTGCGCGGGTGTTCGAATCGGTTTCCGAGAAACTGGGTGTGGGTAAAAACGAAACCACGGCGGACCTGCGCTACACACTGGAAACAGTGGCCTGCCTGGGCGCCTGCGGCCTGGCCCCGGTGATGATGGTCAATGAGGATACACACGGCCGTTTAACACCCGGCCGGGCGGCCGAAATTCTGGAAAAGTACGAGTAAGGGGGGCGTAAAACCAGTGCAGACTTTGATGGACAAGTGTTGCGACCAGTGTACCCATTCTCCGGCTAGCCCCTGCAAGGATTATATTCTCTGCCGCAAAACGGGGCCGATTTGCCATGATGATGAAAACTGCCGCCGGCAGCGTCAGGAGGTTTTAAATACCATTCATCTGTCCGAAGATTCCGGCCGGCGTCAGATCCTGATCTGTGCCGGAACTGGCTGCAGTTCGTCCGGTTCCCGCGGGCTGGTGGATGCCCTGCAGGCTTCGCTCAAAGAACACGGACTGGAAGATAAAATCAAGGTTAAAATCACCGGCTGCCACGGCTTTTGCGAGCAGGGGCCGCTGATGATCATCGAACCGCAGAAAATCTTTTATACCCGGGTGGAAGCGGCGGATGTACCGGAAATCGTGGAAAGCCACCTGATCAATAATCAGGTGGTGGAGCGGCTGCTTTATGTCGATCCGATCAGCGGTGAGAAGGCGCAGACCTATGAAACGGTGCCCTTTTACGCCCGGCAAAAGCGACTGGTGCTGCACAACTGCGGGCACATCAACCCGGAAAATATCGCCGATTATATCGCCAACGACGGTTATCTGGCTTTGACCAAAGCCTTGTTTGAAATGACCCCGGAACAGGTGATTGAAGAAGTCAAAACCTCCGGCCTGCGCGGTCGCGGCGGCGCCGGTTTCCCCACCGGCATGAAGTGGAGCTTCGTGCGGGCGGCGGAGGGAGACAAAAAATATGTGGTCTGCAATGCCGACGAGGGCGACCCGGGCGCTTTCATGGACCGCAGCGTGCTGGAAGGCGATCCGCATGCGGTGCTGGAAGGCATGATGGTCTGCGGTTACGCCGTGGGCGCCGATGAAGGCTATATTTATGTGCGCGCCGAATACCCGCTGGCCATCCAGCGTTTGAAGATTGCCATCGCCCAGGCCGAAGAATGCGGCATTTTGGGGGAAAATATTTTCAATTCCGGCTTCAACTTCCGGGTCAAGATCAAGGCCGGCGCCGGCGCTTTCGTCTGTGGCGAGGAAACCGCCCTGCTCACTTCGATTGAGGGCAACCGCGGGATGCCCCGGGTGCGGCCGCCCTTTCCGGCCCAAAAGGGGCTGTGGGGCAAGCCCACCAACCTGAACAACGTGGAAACCTACGCCAATGTGCCTCAGATCATCCGCAACGGCGGCGCCTGGTACGCGTCTATGGGTACGGAAAAGAGCAAGGGCACCAAAATCTTCGCCCTCACCGGCAAAGTGAACAACACCGGTCTGGTGGAAGTGCCCATGGGCATCACCATGCGCTCGATCATTTTCGACGTGGGCGGCGGCATCCAGGGTGGCAAGAAATTCAAAGCCGTGCAGATCGGTGGTCCCTCCGGCGGCTGCCTGCCCGACGAACAGCTGGATCTGCCGGTGGACTACGACTCGCTGACCGCGGCCGGTGCCATCATGGGCTCCGGCGGCCTGGTGGTGATGGACGAGACCACCTGTATGGTGGATGTGGCCCGTTTCTTCCTAAACTTCACCCAGGCCGAGTCCTGCGGCAAGTGCACCCCCTGCCGGGAGGGCACCAAGCGCATGCTCGAGATCCTCACCCGCATTTGCGAGGGCAAGGGTGAAATGGAAGATATCGACACGCTGGAGCGGCTGGCCCGGGTAGTCAAAAACACCGCCCTGTGCGGTCTGGGACAGACCTGTCCGAACCCGATCCTGTCCACCCTGCGCTACTTCCGGGACGAGTACGAGGCGCACATCCGGGACAAGCGCTGCCCGGCGCACGTCTGTCCGGCGCTGCTGGTTTACACCATCAATGCCGAAAAATGCACCGGCTGCGGCGCCTGCGCCCGTTCCTGCCCGGCCGGCGCGATCAGCGGCGAAAAGAAACAGCCCCACGTCATCGACGCCTCGCTCTGCATCAAGTGCGGCAACTGCATGCAGAAATGCAAGTTCGGCGCGGTGGAGAAGGCGTAGCACGGCTGTTTGGTGACTTTATCCGGAGCTCCGGTTATTCGGTTGATATTTGATTATAACGCATAAAGGGGGAACGTTAAGTGGCTGATGTTACTTTAACCATAGACGGGCGCCTGGTGACGGTGCCGGCCGGGACCACTGTGCTGGATGCGGCCCGGCAGGCGGGCATCCCCATTCCGACTTTGTGCCACGATCCGATGCTTTCGGCCTGGGGCGGCTGCCGTTTGTGCGTGGTGGAAATTGAAAAGATGCGTAACCTGCCGGCTTCCTGCGTGACCACCGCCACTGAGGGCATGGTGGTGCAAACCGCTTCCCCGGCGGTGGTGGAAGCCCGCAAAACCATTCTGGAATTGTTGCTGGCCAACCACCCTGAAGATTGTCTGACCTGCCATAAAAACGGCGACTGCCGGCTGCAGGATTACGCCTACCTGTACGGGGTGCGGGGCGGCGCCTTCCCCGGGGACAAGCATGCCTTCCCCATTGAAGACGACAATCACTTTATCGTGCGGGATATGAACAAGTGCATCCTGTGCGGCAAGTGCGTGCGCGCCTGTGCGGAAAAACAGGCCCGGCACATCATCGACTACACCTACCGGGGCTTCAACACCAAAGTCGCACCGGCCATGGATCTGCCCCTGTCCCAGTCGGACTGCACCTTCTGCGGCAGCTGCGTATCGGTCTGCCCCACCGGCGCACTGGTGGAAAAGGCCATGCTCGGCAAGGCCCGCCGCTGGGAAGTGAAGAAAGTACGTACCACCTGTCCCTTCTGCGGCGTGGGCTGCAACTTTGATCTAAACGTCAAGGACGGCCGTGTGATCGGCGTCACCTCGAACCCGGACAGCCCGGTGAACGGCCGCGACCTGTGCATCAAAGGACGTTTCGGCACCGATTTCATCCACAGCCCGGACCGGCTGACCACCCCGTTGATCAAGAAAAACGGGGAGTTCGTCGAAGCCAGCTGGGACGAAGCCCTGGATCTGGTGGCCAAAAAACTGGGCGAGGTGAAGGCGGCATACGGCAGCGACGCTTTAGCAGCCTTGTCCTCGGCCCGCTGCACCAATGAGGACAACTACCTGATGCAGAAGTTCATGCGCGCGGTGATCGGCACCAATAACGTCGATCACTGCGCCCGTACCTGACACGCGCCGACAGTGGCCGGTCTGGCCACTTCCTTCGGCAGCGGCGCGATGACCAACTCTTTTGCCGACATTGAGCAGACGGATCTATTGTTTGTCATCGGAGCCAATGCCACCGAGGCGCACCCGGTGGCCGGGGCGATGATGATGCGGGCGGTGGAAAAGGGCACCAAACTGGTGGTGGCCGACCCCCGGCGCATTGAGCTGGCCGATCGGGCGGACTACTGGCTGCAGCTCAAGCCGGGTACGGACATTCCGCTTCTCAACGGCTTGATGCACATTATTATCAAAGAGGATCTTTACGACAAGAAGTTTGTGGCGGAACGCACCGAAGGCTTTGAAGAACTTAAAGCTACAGTGGAGAATTATACTCCGGAAAAAGTGGCGGCAATGACCGGTATACCGGTAGAGACGCTGTATGCCGTAGCCCGGCTGTATGCTACCAGCTACAACGCCTTGATTTGTTACACCCTGGGCATTACCGAGCATGTCTGTGGCGTGTTTAACGTGATGAGCACCGCCAACCTGGCCATGCTCACCGGGCACATCGGGCGCCCCGGTTCCGGGGTGAACCCGCAGCGGGGGCAGAACAATGTGCAGGGCGCCTGCGACATGGGTGCGTTACCCAACGTCTACCCCGGCTACCAGGCGGTGAACAACCCCGATGCGCGGGCCAAGTTTGAAAAGGCCTGGGGAGTAAGCCTGTCAGACAAGGTGGGCCTGACCATTCCGGACATGATGGAAGCGGCGGTGGAGGGCAAAGTGAAGGCCATGTACATCATGGGCGAGGATCCGGTGCTCACCGATCCGGACGCCAACCACATCCGGCACGCTCTGGAAAGCCTGGATTTCCTGGTGGTGCAGGAGATCTTCATGACCGAGACCGCCCGGTATGCGGACGTCATCCTGCCCGGCGCCAGCTTTGCCGAGAAGGACGGTACCTTTACCAATTCGGAGCGGCGGGTGCAGCGGGTGCGCAAGGCCATCGAGCCGATCGGCGATACCCGGGCCGACTGGCAGATTATCTGTGCAGTGGCCGGCCGCATGGGTTATCCAATGACTTACGGCTGGCCGGGGGATATTTTTGACGAAATGGCCTCCCTGACCCCCAGTTATGCCGGTATCAACTATCAGCGCATTGATGCCTGCGGTATTCAGTGGCCCTGTCCGGACTGCGAACATCCGGGTACCTGCGTGCTGCACGCCGACAAGTTCACCCGCGGCAAGGGGCTGTTCAAGGGTATCGACCATGTGCCGCCGGCGGAAATGCCCGACGCGGAGTATCCTTTCCTGCTTTCCACCGGGCGGATACTCTATCACTACAATATCACCACCCGCCATTCGGCCGGCCTGGACGCCTACCGGCCCGAGGAGATGGCCCAGCTCAACCCGGCCGACGCCTCGCATCTGGGTGTGGCAACGGGCGAGCGGGTGCGGGTGACTTCCCGCCGCGGTTCGCTGCTCACCAAAGTCCAGGTGACCGACCGGGTGCCGCCGGGGATGATCTGGATGAGCTTCCACTACAAAGAGTCACCGACCAATGTGCTGACTGTATCGGCCTTCGATCCAATCAGCAAAACCGGCGAGTACAAGGTGGCCGCCGTCAAGGTGGAGCGATTTACGGAAAGCGGGGGGATGCCGGACAGCCGGCCGCCTGCACTGTAAAGTAACCAGGCCTGTCTGAATGGCCGGAATAAAAAGGCGGGGGTGCCTGAAACGGTACGCCCGCCAATTTATTAGTTTCCTCGTGAACCTGCGGCAATAATTTAACCGGCCGGGTTATGGCGGCAACCCGACCGGTAAAGAGAACCTCTTTGGTTGTTAACGGAGTAAAACTTACTCCGGCAGGTAAAAAAGCCCTCAGAGGCAACTGCCTTCCTTGCGTACCTGGTTCATGCGGGTTTCCAGGCAGGGGCAGATGTTTTCCGGTACATTGTCAAAGCGGCAGGGGCAGTAGAAGTCGCCGTATGTTTCAAACTTCTGCATCAGCCCTTCCAGCACCAGTGACTTGTTTTCATTGAACACGTAGCTCTTCAAGCGGGCGAATGTATCCACCCGTTCAGTTATTTCCACCAGCGGTTCCTGCGGGAAGCGGCGTGCCTTGATTTCTGCGCCGGTTTCCGTGACCTCCAGCTTGGCGCCGCAGACCGGGCAGATCAGTGCATCCCCCGGCTGCACCGGTTCTTGAACAAGGAAAGACACCCGGCAGACCGGACAAAAAACCTTACTTTTCATTCCGTGCCGCCTCCAGTATTTCATCCGCCCGGTAACCCTGGATTGCCTTGCCGTTGATGACTGTGACCGGGAAAGCCCTCTTACCGGTCAACCGGTCCACTTCAACCAGCGCCTGCTCCTGTTCCGCTCCCTTTAAAAGATCCACGTCCACGCATTCATAAGGGATCTCCTTCTCATTGAGCAGCTGCTTGACTTTCTTGCACCAGGGGCAGGTGCTTAAAGCGTAGAGTTTAACCAAATTTTCCACCTCATTTTCGAAATATAAAACAATTCGTGTTCAAGGAACCGCGCTGATTCGTTTTTGATCCGGGATCAGGTTTTTTGGAGCCCCGGCATTCATTATTATTTCTTTTTCTGGCAATTTATTTCCTGCCCGGTGGCGAAAAAAGTTATCATGGAATGATTTTAAACGGCCGGCAGACAATAATTTTTTTGTCCGGGAAGGAATAACCTCCCTGGAAAGAGAAATAAACAAAAAAAATATCGATCTCCGAGCCCGGTTACCTAAAGCAGTCGCCACGGTGCCAGGGCCGACAGGGTGTATGGGGAAACCGGTACGCCTCCCGTGCGGAAAGGAGATGGTGTTACGATGACGTGACCCAGAGCGGCCAGGTGTGCCTTTTCGCGCATGCCTGGCTTTTTGGGTTGGAAAAATCGCCGGGGTGTGCGGAAATGGTGTATGTTGTTGCCCGGGAATGAACCGGGCGGTAAAAACAAATTCTATATAAGAAATGGAGTGGGAAAGGATGAAAAAGTTGGCTGCGGGAGTATTGCTTTTATTCCTGGTGGCCGCCCTGGCGGCCGGCTGCGGCCAGACGCCTGGAAAGTCCGGTCGGGGCGCGGGGGCGCAGAAGGAAGTCACCGTTTCGGCGGCGATCAGTCTGAAGGACGCTCTCGGTAAAATCAAGGCGGATTACGAAAAGGCACATCCGGATGTAAAAATCACCTACAACCTGGGAGCTTCCGGCGCGCTGCAACAGCAGATCGAACAGGGAGCACCGGTGGATCTGTTTATTTCCGCCGGTGCCAGCCAGATGGATCAGCTGGCCAAAGAGGGACTGATCGATCCGGCCACCCGGGTGAACCTTTTAAGCAATGACCTGGTACTGGTAACACCGCAAAACGGTCCGCAGATCAAAGATTTTTCCGCTTTGGCCGGACCGGCGGTGAAGAAAATCGGCCTGGGACTGCCCAAGACCGTACCGGCCGGCAAGTACGCCCAGGAAACCCTGGACAGCCTGAAGCTATGGGATAAACTGCAGCCCAAACTGGTTACGGCCAACGATGTGCGCCAGGTGCTTACTTATGTGGAGACGGGTAATGTGGACGCCGGTTTTGTCTACCGTTCCGACGCCATGATGGGTAAAAACATCAAGGTGGCCCTGACTGTGCCGGACAACCTGCACAAGCCCATCGTCTATCCGGCGGCGGTGGTCAAAAACGCCCGGCAAAAGGACGTCGCGCGGGAATTTTTAAACTACCTGGCCTCGCCCCCGGGGATGCAGGTATTCGAGCAATACGGCCTGAAGCCGGGGAAAAAGTAAAACTTGCGAAAAACCGGCCTGCCGGTGCATATTCTACCCTCCGGTAAGGCTGAAAACCAATGTTATGTCCGGGAAGAAGCTATGTCCTGCACGATCTGTCCATGCGGGCGGGCTGAAGCGCCGGGACCATCTGTGTCAGTACCGTCCGCCGGTGCAGAAGCCATTTGTTTGCGTCAGGCATCAGATTGCGGTAAAATACCGGCCCTTGCACGGCCGGCCGGTACTGACATTTGCCGGGGTGATTGCCCCTCCGGCGATTCCCGTATGTCCGGGTGCCGGTTACGGGTTATGGTGGTGGTTGGAAAATGTACAGTAACGAAGTAATGGTGCCGGTGCTATTATCCCTGCGGGTGGCCGGGCTGGCAGTGGTGATTGTTTTTTTCACCGGGGTGCTCGCGGCCAGGCTGATGGCCGGACGCGACTTTCCCGGCAAGGATGCGGTGGAGTCGGTACTTACCCTGCCCCTGGTCCTGCCGCCCACGGTGGTCGGTTTCGGTCTTTTGCTCCTGTTCGGCAAGGAGGGTCCTCTGGGCCGCTTACTGCATTACTTGTGGGGTGTGTCGGTGGTCTTCAACTGGTGGGGGGCGGTGCTCGCTTCCACAGTGGTGGCCTTCCCCCTCCTTTACCAGACGGTGCGTGCTTCCTTCCAGGGGGTGGACAGAAACATTGAAAATGCCGCCCGTACCCTGGGCGCCGGCGAGTGGCGGGTTTTCTGGACGATCAGCCTGCCCCTGGCCTGGCCCGGGCTGGTGGCCGGAGTGGTGATGGCCTTCGCCCGCGCCCTGGGGGAGTTCGGAGCCACCCTGATGGTGGCCGGCAACATCCCCGGCCGCACCCAGACGGTGCCCCTGGCCATTTACGTGGCCACCGAGTCCGGCGAAAACCGCACCGCCCTGGTGCTGGTGGGCATAATGACCGTGCTCAGTTTCGCTGTTATCTTCTGGGTCAATCTGTGGAGCAAACGCAGATTGAAAAGGTGGACGATTGCCGATGAAGAATTTGCTCGCCGTTAATGTGGTAAAAAGATTGCCTGTATTTACGCTGCAGGTTGAGCTGACTGTGGAAAACGAAATTCTGGCCGTGCTCGGACCGTCCGGGGCCGGGAAGACCACCCTTTTGCAGTGCCTGTCCGGTTTGCAAAGACCGCAGCAGGGGGAAATCATTCTAAACGGCCGGGTGCTTTATTCCAGCGTCTCACGTACAAACCTGCCCCCCCGTTGCCGGCGGGTGGGTTATGTGTTCCAGGATTATGCCCTGTTCCCGCACATGACGGTGGAACAAAATGCCGCCTACGGGATAACGGGCGGCCGGACCGGACGGGCCGGGGAGGTTGGACTGCATGAAGTGCTGGAAATGCTGCAGATCACCCATCTGGCCGGACGCTACCCGGGGCAGATTTCCGGCGGCGAGCGGCAGCGCACCGCCCTGGCCCGGGCGCTGCTGGCCGGTCCGGAGTTGCTGCTTCTGGACGAACCC
This sequence comes from Desulfotomaculum copahuensis, assembly GCF_001655685.1. GTDB lineage: Bacteria > Bacillota > Desulfotomaculia > Desulfotomaculales > Desulfovirgulaceae > Desulfotomaculum_G > Desulfotomaculum_G copahuensis. The sequence continues at coordinate 2,396 of NZ_LYVF01000158.1, read as the reverse complement.
CTCTCTGCACTGGATCATGAAACCCGGCTAAAAGTGCGGGGCGACTTGAAATCGTTGCAACGGCGCTGGGGGATACCGTTTATTCTGGTCACCCATGATCTGGACGAAGCCGCCTTTCTAGGCGACCGGGTGATCAAGCTGGAGCGCGGGCGGGTGACCGGGCGGGGGGGCGCCGTAAAACAGCATGGAGAAGGTTCTTTAGTGGTTGGTTGAGCAGTTTAACAATATTTACAATCTACGGGCCCGGTTACCCAGGATAAGTGGTACCCGCTCCGGCGGGGCGTACGGGAAAGGCGGCATGCCTTCCGTCCGCCCGAAAGAATGTACTTGCCGTACTGCCATTCATGGCCCGGGCTTTACTATAGCGTGACATCCGCCGCCGGCGGTTATATAATCATCTTGACCAGGTCTTCGTTAGCCGGGAGGTGTGGATTATGCAGCGGGGTTTTTTAATTCACCTTTACCGTTGCCTGGGCTGTCGCGCTTGCGAAATGGCCTGCAAAAATGAGCGCGCGGCGGCGGATGCCGGCAGGTACAATGCAGATGACCCGCCCCGCTGGCGGCGGGTCGCCTCCTTGCCGGGCAAGGGCGGGCTGCTCTTTTTGTCCGTTTCCTGTCATCACTGCGTCAACCCCGAATGCCTGCGGGTTTGTCCGCAGGGGGCTTTCTACAAACGCCGTGACGGTATTGTGGTACACGATGTCAAACGCTGCCGCGGTTGCCGGCAGTGTGTCAGCGCCTGCCCCTACGGGTCGCCCCGGTTCAGTGCGGAGAAAAAGAGGGTGGAGAAGTGCCGTTTTTGTTGCGAGCGGCTGGATGCGGGCCTCAAGCCGGCCTGTGTAGAGGCCTGTGTCACGGGGGCGCTGGAAATGATCGACCTGGAGGAATATCCGGAGGAAATATACGGTTTGTCAAAACCGCCCCGCGGATTTCCCGATCCCCGGCTGACCCGGCCGTCGATCAGATTCAAGTGGCACCCAGGCGGGGATATGCCGGATGGTATGCCGGACTGATCGGCTAAAACACGCCTTTTGCTCCGAAAGCCGGGTGCAGTTTGCAAGAATGGCGAAAAACCGGGTTAAACCGGACAATTGGCCGGTGGTATGAGCATGCTTCAGGGACAGACCCCTGTTCATATTCATGCTAACACATATCCCGGAGCCGTCCCGGGTGAGCTTGTGTCGGTACCGGGAAAACCTTCCGGGCTTGTCACGGGAAAAGTTCAATGTTAAAATATTATTAAGCCGGTTATACCGGTTTTGGTTTAACGGCGGCGGTTTTGATCCGGCTGAATTTGCTTTCCCACTTTACTGCCGGAAGGCGGGAGGAAATGTGACTGAAAGCCGCTACACCATCCGGCGTCATGCCTGTCCCCGCAATTGTTATGATGCTTGCGGCATATTGTCCTATGTGGAAAAAGGCGTGCTCAAAAAAATCAGCGGAGATCCCCGGCACGGTTTTTCCCGCAGCTGTCTTTGCCCGAAGGCCTACTCGTATGTGCAGCAGGTATACAGTCCGGAAAGACTGCTCTATCCCCTGCGCCAGTACCCGCGCGGTTCTGGCAACTGGCAGCGTGTCAGCTGGGAGGAGGTGCTGGAGCAGATAGCCGGACAGATCCTGCAATTGAAGGAATGTTACGGGAATACTTTGGCGGTTGCTTTGAACAAATATTCAGGCAATTTTGGCCTGTTGCATAATGCCGTGGAAAGTTTCTTTTCCTCCCTGGGCGATACCACCCGGGCCATCGGCTCCCCCTGCTGGTCGGCCGGGCTGGATGCCTTGAAATATGACTTCGGCTCCCCCCGCTGTCCGGATCCCGAGGATTTGAGCTGTTCCCGGCTGATCGTTCTCTGGGGTGTCAACCCGGTCTGGAATTCCATGCACAGCTGGCATTTCATTCAGCAGGCCAAAGAGCGGGGCGGGCTGGTGGTTTGTGTGGATCCGCTTCTTTCGGCCACCGCCGCCCGGGCGGATCTGTATCTGCGGGTGCGGCCGGGCACCGACGGCGCGCTGGCTCTGGGCGCCATCCGCTGTCTGGTTGATGAAGGCCTTTTGAATGAGGATTTGCTTGTCCGGCGCACCTGCGGCTGGCCGGAATTGAAAAAATATCTTCTGGAACAGGTAACAGTAGCCTGGGCGTCGGCGGAAACCGGGGTGGCGGAGGAGGATATCAGACAACTGGCCCGCCTTTTGGTCTCCCGGTGCCCGGCCGCCATCTGGGTGGGCTTCGGCCTGCAGCGTTACCGCCAGGGCGGACAGACGGTACGGACGATCAACGCCCTGGCGGCCGCGGCCGGACAGTTGGGCCGGCGGGGGGCGGGCATTTATTACGCTCATAATGATACCTGGCAGTTCAATTTTTTTACCCGCGGGGCGGGTACCGGACCGTACCCCGC
>NZ_LYVF01000157.1 GCF_001655685.1 Desulfotomaculum copahuensis | reverse complement strand
CAACACCGCGAGTTTAAGAAGCCGGTTTACCCGGTGGTACTCAACCTGACCGGCCGGCCGCAAAAGAATACCTACAGTTTCGACTGTCTGGACCTAACTGTGGTGGAGTTCAGCTACCGGTTAATTAACCTTTCAGACCTGTCCGGAAAAGAAGTATTAAAACGCGGCCCGGTGGGGATTATTCCGCTGGTACCGTTGATGCACAACCAGATGCCGGATGAAGAAGTACTCGCCGCGTGCGCCCGGCGCATAGAAGAAGCGCCTGTTCAATGGCAGCCAGACTTATATCTCGGCCTGGCAGTGTTTTCGTC
>NZ_LYVF01000156.1 GCF_001655685.1 Desulfotomaculum copahuensis | reverse complement strand
TTTCAATTCCAGTATGGTTAGATTAAATCATGGTTGCCTTTCAAAACTTTTGCTTACATTGAATATGTTTCAATTCCAGTATGGTTAGATTAAATCAGAATTATGTAACAATAATCTAACACCAGTATAATAGTTTCAATTCCAGTATGGTTAGATTAAATCTATGATTGAAGAAATGGCTTTAATGATATCGCCATGTTTCAATTCCAGTATGGTTAGATTAAATC
>NZ_LYVF01000155.1 GCF_001655685.1 Desulfotomaculum copahuensis | reverse complement strand
GGTTAGATTAAATCAGATAATCACTGCAATAGATATATGTTTTTAAAAGAGTTTCAATTCCAGTATGGTTAGATTAAATCTTAACATATTCAAGTCTTTATCATTATGATATTTTTGTTTCAATTCCAGTATGGTTAGATTAAATCTTGTATTCTGCTCTTAATGCTTTAAGTTTATAGTTGTTTCAATTCCAGTATGGTTAGATTAAATC
>NZ_LYVF01000154.1 GCF_001655685.1 Desulfotomaculum copahuensis | reverse complement strand
GGTAGGCTAACATCTTCAAAATCTAGGTAACGTTACCAATATGAAACAGCAGTGTTTCAATTCCTCATAGGTAGGCTAACATCGTTTGCGTCTATTATTGAAGTCCTGCGCCAGAATGTGTTTCAATTCCTCATAGGTAGGCTAACATCATACCATTCCCGTGAACTCTACTAAATATCTGTTCATGTTTCAATTCCTCATAGGTAGGCTAACATCCCCGAAAGGGCGGCCTTCATGCTTTATCCCACACGGTTTCAATTCCTCATAGGTAGGCTAACATCAATGG
>NZ_LYVF01000153.1 GCF_001655685.1 Desulfotomaculum copahuensis | reverse complement strand
TGATAAGCGGTGCTATCAAAGAAAATTTAAAGTAAGCAATTTTTTGTTTAACATCATTATCCATGCCTAAAAACCTCCTCAATTTAATTATCAGTATTATTGACTGGATAATGATGGTACATTCACAAAGGTTATGTGGAGAGATAAAATGCAAATTAAATAAATTTATATAGACAAATTCAGATTAAACATTTTTAATCGAATTAAAATAATTATACAGTCAAAAATAGCGGTAAATTATGATAAAAACATGGCTTTTGTAAAAAAAGCAAAAAAATTCTACCAAAAATTAAGTTTAAGCTTTTTTGAAAAAATGTACTTTCATCAAATCAAAATAGTGTAAATTAAACTTTAGCTTTTCTTTTGTATATTTACAAATATTGCTTATCAAAGT
>NZ_LYVF01000152.1 GCF_001655685.1 Desulfotomaculum copahuensis | reverse complement strand
AACAGGGAACCCCCGCGGGAAACAATATTGGTCAAACGGGGATTCTTCTTGAACCGGGCCGCGGCCTCGCGGTTGATCCCGGCGTGGATGGTCATAAAATCCACGCCGTCCTGGGCATGTTTTTCCACCACCGTGAGGAATTCGTGGGCTGAAATGTCCTTTAAATCTTTATCGTAGAAACCCACAGCGTCATACACCGGCACGGT
>NZ_LYVF01000151.1 GCF_001655685.1 Desulfotomaculum copahuensis | reverse complement strand
ATTGATGTTAGCCTACCTATGAGGAATTGAAACACCAAAAACACTATCAAAATCGAGTGGAGGCATGAGATGTTAGCCTACCTATGAGGAATTGAAACTCCGGCAAGCGAACCCTCCAAAGCTGCGTGGTAGAAAGATGTTAGCCTACCTATGAGGAATTGAAACCATACAGGGCACTCCCGGCAATAGAATGTCAAAAGCGATGTTAGCCTACCTATGAGGAATTGAAACGCAATAGGACGCCGACACTGGAAGTCCTTTCCCGTAGATGTTAGCCTACCTATGAGGAATTGAA
>NZ_LYVF01000150.1 GCF_001655685.1 Desulfotomaculum copahuensis | reverse complement strand
GCGCTATCTGCAAAACACACCGGAAAAACCGCTGCATGCGGCGCCCTGGACGGGCTTCATCGGCGACCCGGTGGTGCGCCAGTACGGCACCAAGATGGTGGACTGGACCATCCCCGGCGAAGCCGTCATCCTGGGCCGGGCCAAAGACAGCAAGGCGGCCAAAAAGCTGGTGGATAGCTTGATGGCCAAAGGCCTGATGCTCTTCCTGTGCGATGAGATCATCGAACAGCTGCTGGAAGAGGGCGTCAAGCTGGGCGTGGACTACATCGCCTACCCGCTGGGCAACTTCACCCAGGTGGTGCACGCCGCCAACTACGCCCTGCGCGCCGGCATGATGTTCGGCGGCATCAAACCGGGCCTGCGGGATGCGCAGCGCGACTACCAGCGGCGCCGGGTGCTCGCCTTCATCCTCTACCTGGGCGAACACGACATGGTCAAAACCGCCGCCGCCCTGGGCGCGATCAACGTCGGCTTCCCGGTGATCACCGACCAGCCGCTGCCTGAAGACAAGCAGATCAAAGACTGGTTCATCTCCGAACCGGACTACGACAAGATCGTACAGACCTGCCTGGAAGTGCGCGGGATCAAGATCACGGCCATCGACATCGACGTGCCGGTCACCGTCGGTCCGGCCTTCGAGGGTGAGTCCGTGCGCAAGAAGGACATGTACGTCGAATTCGGCGGCAACAAGACACCGGGCTTCGAACTGGTGCGCATGGTCGGCTCCGATGAAATCGAAGACGGCAAAGTGGAAGTGATCGGTCCGGACATCGACACCGTACCGGAAGGCGGCCGGCTGCCGCTGGGCATCGTGGTGGACGTATACGGCCGCAAGATGCAGGAAGACTTTGAGCCGGTGCTGGAGCGGCGCATCCACTACTTCACCAACTACGGCGAAGGTCTGTGGCACGTGGCCCAGCGGGACATCATGTGGGTGCGCATCACCAAGGGCGCCTATGCCAAGGGCTTCCGCCTGCGGCACATCGGCGACATTCTGTA
>NZ_LYVF01000149.1 GCF_001655685.1 Desulfotomaculum copahuensis | reverse complement strand
GGGGATTGGCCCGCCGGATTCTGTTATACCAGGAGGAAAAGAAAAGCACCAACGCCATGGCGCAACACCGGGAATTAAACCAACTCAAGCAGACGGAATACCCCTGGATGTACGAAGTTTCCAAATGTGCCCCCCAGGAAGCCCTCCGGGACCTGGACCGGGCCTTCAAAAACTTCTTTGCCGGCCTGAAAGCCGGCCAGAAGATTGGTTTCCCCAAATTCAAGAAGAAAGGTATACATGATTCCTTCCGACTAACAGGGAGCATTAAAATAAAAAGTAAAGCCGTCCAACTTCCCCGCCTGGGCGTAATTCGTCTAAAAGAAAAACCCCGGACAAACGGCCGCATTCTCTCGGCCACCGTCAACCGGGAAGCGGATCGCTGGTATGTCAGCCTGACCTGTGAAACAGAGATCCCGGACCCCACACCCGTCAAAGGTGAAATTACCGGCATCGACGTGGGGCTGAATCATTTTGCCGTTCTGTCGGATGGAACCAAAATCGAAGCGCCAAAACCCTTAGCGAAATACTTAAA
>NZ_LYVF01000148.1 GCF_001655685.1 Desulfotomaculum copahuensis | reverse complement strand
TCTAAGGAGTAAAAAGAAGTTGGATGCCGGAAGCAGGAAGTTGGAATAGAAGGGATTTGCAAAGCGAATCCCGGCTTAAACTGACTTCCGACTTCTGACGCCTGACCTCCGAAACTCCAGGTCGATCATCTGGCTTACTGTTTAGTTTTGAGGGACCGCAACGGAAGTCGGTCGTCAGAAGTCGGAAACCGGAAAAAACCGGTTGAAGGCGGAAGACAACCGGCAGCCGTAA
>NZ_LYVF01000147.1 GCF_001655685.1 Desulfotomaculum copahuensis | reverse complement strand
CTTAATGTGTCAATCCAATATTCAATCAGGTCTTGATATTTGCAGGCTTCAACGAATGCTTCCAAATCCATATCGTCAGGTTCTTCAACTAATGATTTTATCTTCGTATACGCTTGAAATAGCTTGCAAAGATAATCATACGTTTCATCATATTTGCGCTTGAAATTCTTAAGTAGCCTATTAAATTTTTGCCTTTTAATAGCTTTTCTTTGGATTTCCTTATTAGGCTCAATTCCCGATAAAGGTATGCCAAAATCATAAGATAACTTTTTAACTGCTTCTAATGGTGTTAAATTAAAATATCTTGCTGTGAAGTCTATAACATCACCATGCGCTTGGCATCCATAACAATGATAGACATCTTTATAGATTGCTAAGGAAGGGTTCTTATCTGCATGAAATGGACAAAGAATGAAATAATGAGTGCCTTTTTTTACAGGATTAAAACCGTAAAGCTCTATAGCCTGTAATAGGGAAATATTAGATTTGACATATTCAAAATTATTGCTTATATTATAGCTGATGTTCAATTTATTTTTTTTATTTGCCATAGATTTTTCTATGGTATTTTTGTTCATTGCAGATCCCTTCCTTAATTAACATAAAGGTTATTTTAATTCGTTTTTTTCCAGCCGCCGTCGAAAGCTTTTCCGCCATTGTCAATCCATTCTAACAGCTTATCAGGATCAACTCTTAATTGTCTTCCTACATGAACCACAGGCAAAATGCCTTCTCTGGCTAAAGCATATACTCTGTCTTCTTTTAAATCTAATATTTCTGCCACTTCAGGAAGTCTTAATAATTTTTTATCCATAAAATAAACACCTCCTATGCTTATAATAAAACATAAAAGGTGTTTAAAAAACGCAAATTCTTAAAACATATGCAATTTACGGGTAAACTCTATATGTTTTATAAAATTTACCGCTTTTTAGGTCTTCCTCCTTT
>NZ_LYVF01000146.1 GCF_001655685.1 Desulfotomaculum copahuensis | reverse complement strand
GCCGCTCTTTATGGAAGCGGGCCTGCAAAGGCAGAGCCACCCGTGAAGAGTGGCGTAACGCCAGACAGAACCGGCTATATGCTCGGGGGGACGAAACCAAGGGCGGTAACCCGAACATGAAGCTCAGTTACCACAATGGTGGGTTTACCCTGGCGGTAACCGTCTCTCATCTGTCGGAAGAAACCGGAGTAGACAGCCTGGGCCGGCCGATAATGAGTAGAGCGCCCCGGGTAACAGGCAAGCTGTGGCTGCCGGAAAAGCACCGGGTAAGGGTGTGGGAACTGCTGCTTAACGGAGCGCCCTTCGCC
>NZ_LYVF01000145.1 GCF_001655685.1 Desulfotomaculum copahuensis | reverse complement strand
GTTCAGGTCTATAACAGCATGACTGGATCGTTTTTAGCCTACCTATGAGGGATTGAAACTATTCTTCCTCTCTTTTCACAATACCTTTTTTTATAGTTTTTAGCCTACCTATGAGGGATTGAAACAGCCTTCCCAACAGAGTTTTTCTGCCACTTGTTTAAGTTTTTAGCCTACCTATGAGGGATTGAAACCTCTTGTATTGCCATAGTTTATAATATTCAAGCTATGAGTTTTTAGCCTACCTAT
>NZ_LYVF01000144.1 GCF_001655685.1 Desulfotomaculum copahuensis | reverse complement strand
ACAAATGGGTCCACCCCATATTTGCTGGCCAACAGTTCTTAGTAACGGTAACAGAGTCTGGATATACTGGGACAGTTAATATTTATGCCAATTCATCGTCTAGTGATACTGGCTATTGGTGGATTCGCCACCCAAAAAGGATACCAGCCTGGTATCCTGAAAAATCATTTTCCTGATGATGCTATGGGGACCAGGTTGTCTTTTCAATAGCGCTATGTCTGACAGATCGTTTGTAATGTTAACGCAAAATTTTGTCACGACTTCATTTTCTCTTAAAAAAAGTTTAGGTGTAGCAAGGTAATGATCAGGTAAATAAAGCCAACATGCCTTTTGCAAAAAAGTAACCGGCTCACGTGGAGCCGGTTTTTGCATATCACCGTTTTGGGCTTTTGAGCCGGTATCCCTCACCGTTCATGTTCAGGACGGCCGAGCGGTGCACCAGCCTATCCACCAGTGCAGTCGCCATGATCTGGTCTCCTATGACTCGAGTTTGAAACTTTTC
>NZ_LYVF01000143.1 GCF_001655685.1 Desulfotomaculum copahuensis | reverse complement strand
ATTTTAACTGTAAAACAAAAATGATAAAGTATGGTTCATGTGTAAACCATACTTTGATTTATAGTTTGTTTACTTTTCTATTCTAAAGATAGTTATAAAAATTACAGCTAATATTGAGCATCCAGCGCCAAAATAAAATGGAGCAGAAGGTGCAACTTTATCCCACAGATACCCTGCAATAAAACTGGCAGGCAGTGCAAGAATACCAATAGAAGCATTGTATAACCCAAAAGCCGTTCC
>NZ_LYVF01000142.1 GCF_001655685.1 Desulfotomaculum copahuensis | reverse complement strand
TGTTATACAGCAAATTATTTCAATACAAAAAGTGATATAAAAAGCAAAATAATTTAACCTTATCCATTATGTAAAGTTAATTAATTTTCATATTCATGTATAAGATTGGTTAATCTTGCCTACAATTATAGAAAAAAATAATGGGGCGGTAAAATTAATTACCACCCCAAGAAAGGTATCACAATGATAATTATAGCCTTTCCAGTTAAAAATATACATGAATATATCGAAAATGAATCATATTTGTACATAGATACACCATCTGAATGTCCTAATTGCAATTACAACGGTAAATTGTATAGGCATGGTTATTACTGCAGGGGTGTCTTTATCGACAATAATTGCATAGATATTACCATAGCAAGAGTTATCTGTCCTGTGTGCCATAAGACACATGCTTTAATACCAGATTTTTTAGTGCCATATTTCATCTATCCTTTATCTGTTATTCTAACTTCTTTGAATAAAATATTTATCGATGGACACGGCACTACATATGTTACTGATGAAATCATTAAAGAGTTTAATTTGTCTTTTGTAAAACAGCAAAATATCAGTTATTTCAAAATGAGATTTCTCTCTATTATGAATTATGTTTACAGCTTTTTTGCTAATTTTCAAGAATACATTGAAACAATGGACAGTTTATCTCCTAGAACTTTGATAAGCAATATTTG
>NZ_LYVF01000141.1 GCF_001655685.1 Desulfotomaculum copahuensis | reverse complement strand
TTCAATTCCTCATAGGTAGGCTAACATCTTTGGTTCCAGTCATGCGCTTCCAGGTCATAGACTGGTTTCAATTCCTCATAGGTAGGCTAACATCGCGCGGTACTGGTGCTCATGCTGGCCGCCTGGTTCAGTTTCAATTCCTCATAGGTAGGCTAACATCTCACCATCATGCGATGGCCCTCTTCCGTGTCGTAAGTTTCAATTCCTCATAGGTAGGCTAACATCCTTCCCGGGGAGATCCATCGCTTTTCGGGCCTCGTGTTTCAATTCCTCATAGGTAGGCTAACATCACCCATATCAACAGCGGCCAGACTGAGGATCGCCGGTTTCAATTCCTCATAGGTAGGCTAACATCGGGCATATGCCCGCGACATCTTTCCTGTTGCAGTACAGTTTCAATTCCTCATAGGTAGGCTAACATCCGAGATGGCCCAGGTATTTGGTCTGGGGCAAGACGCGTTTCAATTCCTCATAGGTAGGCCACGGTAACGTCAAAGTCGCTCTTAGGCCACAATATATAGGGAGTCTACCGCTTGTCGGCTACTGCATATAGTATTGAAAAGGAACTTTGACGTGACCTTGATAGGTAGGCTAACATCGCCGGGTATAACTGCCTGTGCGCTGGGGTTGGTTAGTTTCAATTCCTCATAGGTAGGCTAACATCAATGG
>NZ_LYVF01000140.1 GCF_001655685.1 Desulfotomaculum copahuensis | reverse complement strand
CGAATTGGACATCTTTGGGCATGTTACGGATTTTGACGTTTCAATTCCTCATAGGTAGGCTAACATCAATACCCGCTGTTCATAGGCGGCAGATAGCTTGGCGAGTTTCAATTCCTCATAGGTAGGCTAACATCTTCTCAAGCGCCAGACTGATGACAATATTAAGCAGGGTTTCAATTCCTCATAGGTAGGCTAACATCGGATGTTAAATGGAAAAGTGTAGAACGTGCTATATTACGTTTCAATTCCTCATAGGTAGGCTAACATCCATTTGGTATTTCAGCTCCAATGTTGTGTAGCCGAGTTTCAATTCCTCATAGGTAGGCTAACATCGCTTTCCGGTCTACTGCTTGCACTCGGTCGAGGAAGGTTTCAATTCCTCATAGGTAGGCTAACATCCTTGACGGCCCTGGCTGGTGCCCTGGAGAAGGCCGCGTTTCAATTCCTCATAGGTAGGCTAACATACCTTGGGTGACACGGCCAGGCAGGCCGCCTTGGCCGGTTTCAATTCCTCATAGGTAGGCTAACATCAATACATCGTGCAGCCGACGGCGTGCCTGCACTGCCGGTTTCAATTCCTCATAG
>NZ_LYVF01000139.1 GCF_001655685.1 Desulfotomaculum copahuensis | reverse complement strand
TTGTACAAATTCCAAGGAATCTTATCGATAAGTCTTCCCTTGTATATTGAGTCAGAACCCATGAATATATAGCGCAAGTCCTGTTTTTGCGGAATATTCAATTTTATCCACAATATATTTTTGTCTATTATTGGTCTTGATGCTATAGATTTGAGAAGCGAATTATTGGCTTTTCTGTACTGATAGAGCTTGCCATTTACCAGTCCTAAATCGATCCTCTTTATGCTGTTATTGTAAAACAGCCTCATTTCGATGTTGTATCTTACATTTTTAGATATAGGCGACAGTGTTTGAACACCTATATACAAGTGATTATCATAGTAGAAGGAAGCAAGCTTTGTAAGATCAGCGCTTTTATAGATTTCTTGATCCAGAATTCCACCTGCCGGTATGCTTAAAAGCGAGAAAGGCATGTTTTTGTCGTATAAGTTTGGCTTTGTTTCAACTTCTGGAATCGTAATGACAGGCTTTGTCCCGAAAAGCTCATTTTTCCTTACAAACGCCAATAAAAATGGCTCCATCACTTTTATCTGTGATGTATACTGCTTAATGGCTTCTTCTTTTTTAGCTTCTTCTTGCTTTGATAGAGGAATACTATGCCATACAGTGTTGCTGTCTTTCATATCTGTTGGTGGCAAAAGGGAATCATTTGGCATCAGTAACCATGGCACAGGCCATTGCGGATGATGAACTAAGAACATGTGCTCTTTTACGTTTAGATTAAGTGCGACTATTGCGTACCTTGTGAAGTTGCTTACAGCCCAGTGGTCAGGATGTACGTCATCTGCTAAAGGATAATAAATATCTGTAGGCTTAAATGACTTCATGATGTCCTGCAGCTCATTTTCTAAATTTTCACCTGTATATGCAACACCAGGTTTGTATACATCTTTATAGGGAGAATATGCTACATTTGTTCCACCGCTAATCCTGGGTTTTCCGTTATCCCAAAAATCGCTCCATAGAAATCTTGTACTGCCATCAGCAAAGCCTAAAAATATCACGTCATTTTTTGGAAGCCCTAATACAGACATTGCGGCTAAACTTTCACTGTGCCTTTGAAGTCCAAGTTTATAAAAGTCTGCTGGCGTTGGATTGATGTCACCTGTAAAGACTTGAGCAGCTTTTTTGTAGCTTTCACCATCTGTTAC
>NZ_LYVF01000138.1 GCF_001655685.1 Desulfotomaculum copahuensis | reverse complement strand
TATGGTTAGATTAAATCCAATTCCTCCAGAAGTTCCTAATACAGAATTAGACGTGTTTCAATTCCAGTATGGTTAGATTAAATCTCTGTCTAATTGTATATAATAAATTATCTTTATTCAGTTTCAATTCCAGTATGGTTAGATTAAATCCTTGTACTTTAGATAAGTTTTATGATAATGATTATGGTTTCAATTCCAGTATGGTTAGATTAAATCCCAGGAACCATTTTAAAATCAATATCATAAACACCGTTTCAATTCCAGTATGGTTAGATTAAATC